>NZ_CP061308.1:458441-798836 GCF_018687935.1 Polynucleobacter sp. JS-JIR-5-A7
AATTCTTGAATGTAATGAACATAGTCATCGAGACTAAATTCACCTTCACTCACTGGGACATTGCGAGCATCAATCCAGTCGGTAATGTAAACCTTGTGGTCTTGCAAGAGGGTTCGTACAGTGTCACGCAATAGTGTGGCGTGATGTCCAGACATTGGAGCCACTACCAGTACTGAAGGATCTTCTTTTAGTTTGATGATGGTATCGACATCATCAGAGAAGCGCTTAAAGCGAATCAAATTACAGAATGGCTTAGAAATCTTAGTGATTTCATGGACGGCTACTTCATGACCATGCGCTATGACTGAACGAATATCAAATTCTGGTTTCTTGTAGTCTTTGCCGAGGCGATAGAGAAGTTCGTAGCTGGCAGCTAAACGCTCTGATCCTGGAACCTTTGAAGCTGGATTGGAGGCATTAATCAAAGCCTCAGAAGCAGCGCGTGCCCATGAACTCATGGGTTGAAGTAAGGCTTTTTGGAATTCGTGTAACTGATAAAGCATGGTACCCCCTGTAATTCTATATAGCCGCTTAATATGCTTTTTGAGCCAATACGCGGGCGATTGCTTTGGCTACTTTATCAATATTTTTTGTATTGAGCGCCGCCACACAAATGCGTCCAGTAGAGAGGGCATAAATGCCATCTTCTTTCTGTAAGCGATCAACTTGCTCAGCAGTTAAGCCTGAGTAAGAAAACATACCACGCTGCTTTTCAATAAAAGCAAAATCTTGCTTTACACCAGCAGCAGCCAATTTTTCAACCAAACCATGACGCATGGCTTTAATGCGATCACGCATTTCCGCTAATTCATCTTCCCAGAGCTTGCGTAACTCAGGAGAGTTCAGAACCGCTGCTGCGATTGCAGCACCGTGTGTTGGTGGATTGGAATAGTTAGTACGAATCACGCGCTTTAATTGTGAAAGCACACGAGTAGATTCATCCTTGCTTTGGGTCACGATCGACAGGGCGCCGACACGCTCGCCGTAAAGTGAGAATGATTTAGAGAAAGAACTGGACACAAAGAAGGACATACCAGATTCAGCGAAAAGGCGAACCGCAATACCGTCTTGTTCAATCCCAGATGCAAAGCCTTGGTAAGCCATATCCAAGAATGGAATCAAACCTTTATGCTTGCAAATCTCGATCACTTGACGCCATTGCGCCTCAGTAATATCTGCTCCAGTTGGGTTATGACAGCATGCATGTAAGAGCACAGTCGTGTGTTTTGGGAATGATTCTAAGGATTTGACCATGCCGTCAAAATCAACACCACGGGTTGTGCCATCAAAGTAGGTGTACTCCAGCACTTCAAAGCCAGCGGATTCAAAAATACCGCGATGATTTTCCCAGGTTGGATTGCTGATTGCGCAAGGTGCGTTTAAATTGAGACGCTTAATAAAGTCAGCGCCAACACGTAATGCACCGGTACCCCCTAAACATTCAGCAGTCACTACGCGACCGTCTTTAATCAGAGCAGAGTCTGCGCCAAATAATAAATTTTGTACTGCGCTGTTATAGGGGTTTGGACCCTCGATTGGAATATAGCTTCGTGGTGAATGTTTCGCCACAATTGCCTCTTCCGCTTTGATCACCGCTTTTAAGAGAGGCACTTTGCCTTCATCTGTGTAGTACACGCCAACACCGAGGTTCACTTTGTCGGGGCGTTGATCCGCAACGTAGGCTTCTGTGAGGCCAAAAATAGGATCTTTAGGGGCTAATTGAACTGAGGCAAACAGGGTCATTTGGGGTCGGGTATGGTGGTTTAAGGATAGTTTTGCTATTAATTGTCTGTTTTTGAAGTCAGAACCAACTATTTCTAAATAAAAACGGCAAAATCATTGTTTGTACAAAATTCGCTGTGAAGATATCTCACAGATGAAATGATAGCCGAGATGCCCCCTAAGTCGTCCAAAATTGGATCAAAACCCGAAGTAAAAGAAGCGCCCAAAACCCCTATGGCTGATCCCTTGGGTGAGGTAGGCCACGACCTTGATCCTGCGAAGTTTGTCACCTTCCCAGACTCCCCTTACCAGCTTTATCAGCCTTTTGCGCCTGCTGGCGACCAGCCAGCAGCGATTGATGGCTTGGTGGAGGGGATAGAGGATGGTTTAACCTTCCAGACGCTTTTGGGGGTAACGGGCTCAGGAAAGACTTTTACGATGGCCAATGTTATCGCTAGAACAGGGCGTCCAGCCATCATTTTTGCCCCCAATAAGACGCTGGCTGCCCAGCTTTACAGTGAATTTAGGGAGTTTTTTCCTAAAAATGCGGTTGAGTACTTCGTCAGTTACTACGACTACTACCAGCCTGAGGCTTATGTGCCTCAGCGCGACCTCTTTATTGAGAAAGACTCCTCTATTAACGAACACATTGAACAGATGCGTTTGTCAGCAACCAAGAGTTTGCTAGAGAGACGCGATGTCATCATCGTCGCAACGGTATCTGCCATTTACGGTATCGGTAACCCTGGTGACTATCACAGCATGGTGATGACACTGCGCCCTGGTGACAAGATGAGTCAGCGTGATATTTTGATGCGACTGATTGCTATGCAGTATGACCGTAATGAAACTGATTTCAAACGCGGCGTGTTTCGTGTGCGCGGTGACACGATTGATATTTTCCCAGCAGAACATAATGAATTAGCAGTCCGCGTAGAGTTGTTTGATGACGTAGTCGAGAGTTTGCAATTCTTTGATCCACTGACTGGAAAAATACGCCAAAAGATTCCTCGCTTTACCGTCTACCCAAGTTCGCATTATGTGACACCTCGCGAAACCGTTCTCAAAGCGATTGAAACCATTAAGACAGAGTTGCGAACTCGTCTCGATGAGTTTGTAAAAGATGGCAAGTTGGTAGAGGCGCAGCGTCTAGAACAGCGCACTCGTTTTGACCTAGAGATGCTCAATGAATTGGGCTTCTGCAAGGGTATTGAGAACTACTCTCGTCACCTCTCAGGAGCGGCTCCTGGCGAGGCCCCGCCTACGCTGGTGGACTATCTGCCCAATGACGCACTGATGTTTTTAGACGAGAGTCATGTCTTGATTGGTCAGTTGAATGCTATGTATAACGGGGATAAATCTCGTAAACATACTTTGGTAGAGTTTGGCTTTCGTTTGCCTTCTGCAATGGATAACCGGCCACTCAAATTTACCGAGTTTGAAACCAAAATGCGTCAAACCATTTTCGTTTCTGCAACGCCGGCTGATTATGAAAAAGAACATCAAGGTCAAGTAGTTGAACAAGTGGCAAGACCAACAGGTTTAGTTGATCCTGATATTGAGGTCTTACCAGCTAGCACTCAAGTCGATGATTTGCTCAGTCAGATTCATGAGCGTGTGAAAGTGGGTGAACGTGTTTTAGTCACCGTGCTTACCAAACGTATGGCAGAGCAGCTCACTGACTATCTTTCAGATAATGGTGTGAAGGTGCGCTATGTTCATTCTGATATTGACACTGTTGAACGCGTCGAAATTTTGCGCGATCTACGTTTAGGTGTATTCGATGTTTTAGTGGGCATTAATTTATTGCGCGAAGGTTTGGACATTCCAGAGGTTTCCTTAGTAGCAATTCTGGATGCTGATAAAGAAGGTTTCTTGCGTTCTGAGCGCTCCTTAATTCAGACGATTGGTCGTGCCGCCCGCAATGTGCGAGGCAAAGCTATTTTGTATGCCGATCGGATCACCGATTCAATGAAACGGGCCATGGGCGAGACAGAAAGACGTCGCACCAAGCAAATTGCCTTTAATAAGCTTCATGGAATCGAGCCCAAAGGGGTTCAGAAACGCATTAAGGACATCATTGACGGGGTCTATGATGTCAAAGAGAAACGCCAGGAGATGCAGGTGGAGCAAGAGCGGGCTCGCTATGAGGATATGAGCGAGAAAGATTTATCTAATGAAATCAAGCGTTTAGAGAAGCAGATGAACGCTGAAGCCAAGAATCTCGAGTTTGAAAAGGCCGCCAGCACTCGAGATCGACTCACCAAGGTCAAAGAAATGGCTTTTGGGGCTAGGTCTAGAGACTCAATAAGCTAATTCCAGGCTTGCAATGGGGATTTTTGGGATAATTCCCGAGCAGTTTGCTGGGTCATATGGTAAAGTTGAGTGGAATGGTCGGGTATTACCCGCCTGCCCATGAGCTGTCCATAACAATCCATTACCAAGGTGACATATGAGACTTACAACTAAAGGTCGTTTTGCAGTAACCGCAATGATTGATTTAGCCCTGCGTGAAACGCATGGTCCTGTAACTTTGGCCGGAATTAGCCAAAGACAAAAGATTTCCCTTTCTTATCTCGAGCAGTTGTTTGGCAAATTGCGCCGTTTCAATATCGTGGAAAGCACACGCGGCCCTGGAGGTGGATACACCTTAGCGCGCCCATCCCATGAAGTCAGTGTTGCTGACATCATTGTGGCAGTTGATGAGCCATTGGATGCCACTCAATGTGGTGGTAAAGGCAACTGTCATACCGAAGAAGAAGGCCATGGTCGTTGTATGACTCATGATCTATGGAGCAATCTCAATTCCAAAATGGTGGAGTACTTAAGCTCAGTGAGCTTAAAAGATTTAGTTCAGCAGCAAGAAGGGCGCGGCATTGTGATTCAAGACATGCGCCAAAAGAAAATGAAAGTTGAAAGTGTCAAGGCTGAAAAACCAGCTCCAGCACTTGCAGCGAAAAAAGAAGTTGTTCCCAAAACGCCATTAGTGAATTCTGTTTTTAATTTGGCGCGGCAAAGTTAAGCGAATTAAGCGAATTTAATCAGCAGTCCTACATACCAAGAAATACCATATGAACGCACCACAAGATCTTCCTTTGCAACCGGTTCCGATGTTTAGTCCTAAGCACTTTCCGGTGTACATGGACTATTCAGCCACAACACCGATTGATCCTCGTGTGGTTGACAAGATGTTGCCGTATTTGCGTGAGCAATTCGGTAATGCGGCTTCCCGCAGTCATGCCTATGGCTGGGCTGCAGAAGAAGCAGTGGAGTGGGCGCGTTCAGAAGTAGCTCAATTAGTTCATGCTGATCCAAGAGAGATCGTTTTTACTAGCGGCGCTACTGAAAGTATTAACTTAGCTCTCAAAGGTGCTGCCCATTTTTATAAAGAGCGCGGTAATCACATCATCACTGTGAAGACCGAGCATAAGGCAACTCTAGACACCTGTCGCGAACTCGAGCGCGAAGGTTTTGAAGTGACCTACTTAGATGTTTTGCCCAACGGCTTGATTGATTTTGCGCAGTTAGAGACTGCCATGAAGCCGGGTACGATTTTGACATCAGTGATGTATGTCAATAATGAAATCGGCGTAGTGCAAGACATTCCTCGCCTTGGCGATTTGTGCCGTGCACGCGGTGTGATTTTCCATGTGGATGCTGCGCAAGCGACTGGCAAAGTGGCAATTGATTTAGAGAAAACCAAAGTTGATTTGATGAGTTTTTCTGCTCATAAGACTTATGGACCTAAGGGTATCGGCGCTTTGTTTGTGCGTCGCAAGCCCCGTATTCGTATTGAAGCTCAGATTCATGGCGGTGGTCATGAGCGCGGTATGCGTTCTGGCACATTAGCCGTTCATCAAATCGTCGGTATGGGTGAGGCGTTCCGCATTGCTCGTATTGAGATGTCCGAAGAAAATAAGCGTATTCGTGGGTTGCGTGATCGCTTATTAGCTGGCTTGAAAGATATTGAAGAAGTCTATGTCAACGGTGATATGGACGATCGTGTTCCTCATAACCTCAACATTAGTTTTAACTATGTTGAAGGTGAGTCGATGTTGATGGCGCTTAAAGATTTGGCTATCTCATCTGGCTCTGCGTGTACTTCTGCATCCTTAGAGCCCTCGTATGTATTGCGTGCATTGGGTCGTAACGATGAGTTGGCGCATAGCTCGATTCGTTTTACCTTAGGCCGTTTTACAACTCAAGAAGAAGTAGATTTCACCATTAAGTTAGTAAAAGAAAAGATTGCGAAGTTGCGTGAGCTCTCCCCATTATGGGAAATGTACAAAGACGGAATCGACTTGAGCACGATTCAATGGGCTGCACACTAAAAGAAATATTTAGATAAAGAAATTAAAGAGGAAATACCATGGCATATAGTGAAAAGGTCATCGACCATTATGAAAACCCCCGTAACGTTGGCTCCTTTGAGAAGGGCGACGATAGCGTAGGTACTGGTATGGTTGGCGCACCTGCTTGCGGCGACGTGATGAAGCTGCAGATTCGCGTGAACGATCAAGGCGTGATCGAAGATGCCAAGTTCAAGACTTATGGCTGCGGCTCTGCGATTGCTTCATCTTCATTAGTAACCGAGTGGGTTAAGGGCAAGACCTTGGATCAAGCTTTAGAGATTAAGAACTCATTAATTGCTGAAGAGCTAGCATTACCACCAGTGAAAATTCACTGCTCTATCTTGGCTGAAGATGCCATTAAGGCTGCAGTTGCTGACTACAAAGAAAAGCATCCAGCCAAATAAACGGAATTAGAAAAAGATATGGCAATCACCCTGACTGAAAAAGCTGCAAAGCACGTTAACCGCAATCTTGAGAAGCGCGGCAAAGGTTGCGGCCTACGTTTGGGCGTCCGCACTACGGGTTGCTCTGGCTTAGCTTATCAGCTGGAATATGTCGATGAGCCTGCTACTGAAGATCAGGTGTTTGAATCCAATGGCGTGAAAGTATTTGTTGATCCAAAGAGCTTGGCTTATTTGGATGGTACTGAATTGGATTTTGTACGTGAGGGTTTGAACGAGGGATTTAAGTTTCAAAATCCAAACGTAAAAGATGAGTGTGGTTGTGGCGAATCCTTCCGCGTCTGACGATTACTTCCACTTC
This sequence comes from Polynucleobacter sp. JS-JIR-5-A7, assembly GCF_018687935.1. Lineage (NCBI taxonomy): Bacteria > Pseudomonadati > Pseudomonadota > Betaproteobacteria > Burkholderiales > Burkholderiaceae > Polynucleobacter > Polynucleobacter sp. JS-JIR-5-A7. The sequence continues at coordinate 465,278 of NZ_CP061308.1, forward strand.
TTTGGTTTACATCAGCAGTTCAAGATCGATTTGCCTGCTCTAGATCAGGCTTATTTAGCAATCCAGAAGGAAGTTCATCCTGATCGCCATGCTCGCGGGAGTGAGACCGAGCAGCGACTGGCAATGCAAATGGCTACATTTGCTAATACCGCCCTTCAGACACTAAAACACCCTATTCAACGTGGTTTGTATTTGTGCCAGATTCATGGTGTTGATGCCAAACTAGAAACCAATACTGCGATGCCAGCCGCTTTCTTGATGAAGCAAATGGAATGGCGCGAGCTTCTAGATGAACAAGCAGAAGATTTGCCCGCTCTTGAAGCCTTGATGGCTGAAGTAGAGCAATCCAAGGCAGATATTCTTGCTGAAATCACTCAAGCCATCGATGGCGCAAAAAATTATCAGCGTGCCGCAGAACTTTTACGTGGCTTGTTATTCATTGATAAGTTTGCGCTTGAGCTTGATGACACTATTGCAGCTTTGATCTAGACCATACGTAAACGACTCTCTATTTCTTATGGCCTTATTACAAATCTCCGAACCTGGTAAATCGCTTGCCCCTCATCAGCGCCGCATTGCTGTCGGCATTGATTTAGGCACTACGAATTCTTTAGTCGCTATTGTGAAAGATGCGTTGCCTAAAGTACTTCCGGATGAACAAGGGCGCGAGTTGCTTCCTTCGGTAGTTCGTTATCTGCCAAATGGCCGTACCCAAGCAGGATTTGAGGCGCTTGAGAGTGTGGTGATCGATCCAAAGAACACGATTGTTTCGGTAAAGCGTTTCATGGGTCGTGGCTTACATGATGTAGAGCATATTGAAAGCACTCCCTATGATTTTGTGGATCAGCCAGGCATGCTCAAGCTCAGAACCGTTGCTGGTGATAAAAGCCCTATTGAAGTCTCTGCAGAAATCCTCGCGCTTTTACGTCAATTGGCTGAAGACTCCGTAAACGATGACATTGTGGGAGCTGTGATCACTGTACCCGCCTATTTTGATGATGCCCAGCGTCAAGCTACGAAAGACGCAGCGAAGTTAGCGGGCATTGAAGTGTTGCGTTTACTCAATGAACCAACTGCCGCTGCGATTGCTTATGGATTAGACAATGCCTCCGAAGGCACCTATGCAGTCTATGACTTGGGTGGTGGTACTTTTGATATTTCTATTTTGCGCATGAGTAGGGGTGTATTTGAAGTACTCTCTACCGGTGGTGACTCTGCATTGGGTGGTGATGACTTTGATCATCGTTTGTATTGCTGGGTGATTGAGCAATCTAAATTACCCCCTTTATCGATTTATGATCACCGTACCTTGCTTCAAGCCTGTAGGCATGCCAAAGAGTCGCTGAGCCACAACCCTCTAGCGCGTGTGCATGAGACTCTCTCAGACGGAACGGTCGTCAATGTGGGTGTTAGTCAGGCACAGTTCTTTGAGATTACTCAAAACTTGGTGGCTAAGACTTTGACATCATGTAAAAAAGCGCTGCGTGATGCCGGCTTAAAGGCTGAGGATGTTAAAGGTGTAGTGATGGTAGGCGGTTCAACCCGCATGCCCAATGTGCAGCGCGCGGTTGGTGAGTTGTTTGGCACAAAGCCATTAAACAATTTAAATCCTGACCAAGTCGTAGCGCTGGGTGCAGCGATGCAAGCGGATTTATTAGCAGGCAATCAGAGTAAAGATGATGAGTGGCTTTTATTAGACGTCATACCGCTCTCTCTCGGTATTGAAACGATGGGTGGCCTGGTGGAGAAAATTATTCCTCGCAATACACCCATTCCAGTAGCAAGAGCACAGGATTTTACGACTTTCAAAGATGGTCAAACTGCCTTAGCTATCCAAGTCGTGCAGGGCGAACGTGAATTAGTACAAGACTGCCGCTCCCTTGGTCGTTTTGAGTTACGCGGTATTCCACCCATGGCTGCAGGTGCAGCTCGCATTCGGGTGACATTTCAGGTGGATGCTGATGGCCTATTGTCTGTGAGCGCCACTGAGCAAGGCTCTGGCGTTCAAGCGTCGATAGATATTAAACCTTCTTATGGCTTAACCGATGCAGAAATTACCCGCATGCTGCAAGATGGATTTGCCTCAGCCCAAGAAGATTTGCTTTCTAGATCTTTGCGCGAAGAACAGGTGAATGCGCAGCGTTTATTAGATGCCGTACAAACTGCGCTAGCCAGTGATCGAGATCTTCTTAATGCAGCAGAGCAAAAGGCGATTGATCAAGAGATGGCGGTGCTACAAAAGATTTTGAATGAAGAGACTGATAGTGCCATTGTGCGCAAAGCAGTGGATCATGCGGCCAAAGCGACTGATGAATTTGCCCAGATGCGTATGAACGCCAGTATTCAGAAAGCCTTATCCGGCAAAAATGTTGCCGAGATCTAAATTAAAAAAGTAGAAATCATCATGACCCAAATAGTTGTTCTTCCCCATAGTGAGTATTGCCCAGATGGCGCAGTGGTTGAAGTTTCCCCTGGCACCTCGATTTGTGAGGCCCTGCTTGAAAATGACATTCCGATTGAGCACGCCTGTGACATGGTCTGTGCTTGCACGACTTGTCACGTGATTGTGAAAGAGGGATTGAATAGTCTCAACCCTCCAGATGAGAATGAGGAAGATATGCTGGATCGCGCTTGGGGTCTTAACTCCCAGTCCCGTTTATCTTGCCAAGCCATTGTTGCAAGAGAAAACTTGGTGATTGAAATACCTAAATATTCAATCAACCACGCCAAAGAGAACCATTAACGGCACTAAATTGGTGCAGTAAGCTCATAAGCATGCATCAAGGTTAAAAGGCTAAAAGTGAGAAGACTAATATGAACCTGTAGTTCATTTTTGTAGTACCTCCATAGATTTCTTTTAAGCCATCCTTCGGGGTGGCTTTTCTTTTAAGGCTTAAGCCTTTTGGTGGCGCCTGATAAAAATTGTTGCTTGATGAGTTGAGTAACATTTTGTCGGCTGTGTTTTTTGCGTTCTAGTAAACCAACTTTTCTAAATATGGTTTTTCCTTGCAGTTCACGTATTTTGAGTTGCGCATCTTTTTCCCAGGAGATATTTGCCAGCTTTGGAACGATCGAATAGCCAAGACCTTGGCGTACTAACTCAATGATAGCCTCCACAGAGTTGAGCTCCATGCCTTCTTGTATAGAAAGTTTATTAGCCTTAATCGTTTGATCAACTAGGTGTCCCGTCCAAGTATTACGCTCAAAACGAATGAAGGGTAGCTTGGAATCTGCATGCGAGGCGTTTGATTTTCGTTTTGATGAAGATGCTGGGCTGATCAAGATCATGGGCTCTTTATATAACTCAGTCCACTGCACGTTCTGCGGTAATGCGTATGGCGACTCAGTCACAATTGCGGCATCAAGAGTGCCATCCAACACTTGATCTAGAAAGTCGCTCGATAGACCAGCAATTAATTTCACCTCAAGGCTGGGAAAACTTTGCTTTAATTCATTTAAAGTTTTTCCAAATGCACCCATGAGAGTCGATACCAGCGCCCCCAAAACAATAGTGCCGCTGAGATCGGATTTGAGGTTCGAGCCAAGAGCCTCATAGCGAGCCACAATTTCTTGAATCGGCTCGATTAGCGATCTACCATGCGCATTTAAGCTAAGAGAACGTTTGGTGCGGTCGAAGAGCTCGAGACCAATTTCTTTTTCCAGTTGCTGTAGCTGTTGGCCTGCTGCGGCTGCGGTCAAGCCGATTTCTCGGGCGGCGGCTGCAACACTCTTATGGCGAGTGATTGCTAAGAAGTTTTTCAGGGTTTTAATACTAGACATAATTTTATTATAAATAATTTCTTCATCTCAAAGAAAAATTAATTCGATTTATTTTTTACTATTCATCAATATAATGGGAGCATGTCAAATACTGATCTCAAAGTAAAGGTATGGCGCGGCTCCCACGAAGGGGAGTTTGTTGAGTACTTGGTGCCTCGTAACCCCAATCAAACTGTTTTGGACGTGGTTACCTATATCCAGAGAAAACTGGATCCTACCTTGAGCTATCGCTTTGCTTGCCGAGTTGGCATGTGTGGTTCGTGTGCTATGACTGTGAATGGTGTGGCTCGCTGGACTTGCCGTACCCACGTATCTCAGATTCTTCAGGGCGATTCACTAGAAATTGCTCCTTTAAATAATTTACCGGTTATTAAAGATCTCGCCACAGACATGCGCGAGTTTTTTAACAAGTGGAAGGGTGCGGTTGGTTTTTTTAAGGGCAATCAAACTCGCCACGATGACTTTGCAAAAATTGAGCCAAATTCTGAAGAGCGCCAGTTAGCCAATGCCGGGATTGAGTGCATTGGTTGCGGTGTTTGTTATGCCTCTTGTGAGGTGGTTGAGTCTAGACCTAACTACCTCGGGCCTGCCGCACTAAACCGTGCATGGACCTTAACAAACGACGTAAGAGATGTTCAGCAGCTAGAGCGTATGCGTGCTGTCGCAGGGGATGCAGGTTGCCACGCATGTCACTCGCAAGGATCTTGTACGGAGCGTTGTCCTAAGGCGATAGAGCCAACCGCAAGCATTGCTGGACTCAAAAAGTTAGTCGCTATAGCTGCCGTTCGCGGTAGTAAGTGGGGCAAGCTATGAGTGCCGGTGTATTGCAAGCCAAGCTTTGGTATGCGCAGAGAATCAGCGCCATGGTACTTGGTATTTGTGTTGCGATACATTTACTGATCATTTTTTACGCCATTAGGGGTGGTTTAAGTGCGCAAGAGATATTAGGCCGTACTCAGGGCAATGTATTGTTTGCCATTTTTTATGAAGTATTTGTCCTTGCCTGTTTTGTGCATGCGCCAATTGGTTTAGCGAATATTTTGCAAGAGACTTTTCCAAAGACTGGAATAGCTCGGCCTTTATCTTGGATTTTGGCTCTAATGATTTTGATTCTTGGTACTACTGCTGTTGTGGGTGTTTTTACAGGTGGTCAGATATGAGTTTTAGACCAAGATTGGATTACCGCGCTAAAAGTCACCTATCTTATTTCGCCTATGCTTGCCATCGTTTCTCTGGCTTGTTGTTGGCATGCTTTATTCCGCTGCACTTTCTGATGCTGTCCCAATCTTTGCGGGGCGCTCAAGGCTTTGAGCAATCTCTTGCCCTGACGGATATCTGGATATTTAAATTTGGAGAGTGGGCCCTCGTTATTTTGCTAGCTATTCATTTGGCTGGTGGGGTACGCCTGTTAATGATTGAGTTTGGACCGTGGAATGGATTGCGTAAGGGCTGGATTCAGCTATCTATCTTGTTCGCTATCGCTTGTGGACTCTTATTTTTATATTTTGCTAATTGATTAGGTTGATATGCAATTACAAATGAATTTAGTAGAAGAGGCTTGTAAAGAGCTTTATATTCGAGCACTCAAAGTGTTGCCCGATGACATTAAGGCTGGTATTGATCGATTGGATAAGGCGGAGACGGATGCCCGTGCTCAGGTGGTGTTAAAGACCATGATTACCAATATCTCGGTAGCAGAGCGCGAAGATAATTTGCTTTGCCAGGACACAGGCCTGCCGATCTATAACGTCAAGATTGGTAGTAATGTGCAATTTGATGGCATGGCCTTAAAGGCGGCCATTCGAAAGGGTTGTGAACGTGCCACCAAAGAGTACCCTCTGCGATCTTCAGTAGTACATCCTATTACCAGAAAAAATAATCACACCTCTTGTGGCATTGATATGCCGGCCATTCATATTGATTTTTTTGATCAAGCAGAGTCAGTTGAAATTGAAATGGTACCTAAGGGAAGCGGTTCAGAGAATAATTCCTTTTTAAAGATGGCAATACCTGCAGATGGTATCAATGGTGTTAAAGCGTTTGTGATTGATAGTGTTGTCTCTGCTGGCGGTAAGACTTGCCCACCAACGATTGTGGGTGTTGGTGTTGGCGGCACATCTGATCAATGTGTAGCTATGGCAAAGCGGGCAGCAACTCGTGAGTTGGGTAGTGTTTGTAGCGATGAAGAGGGTGCCAAGTTAGAAAAAGAGCTCAGTGCTGCTGTGAATCAACTTGGGATTGGCCCACAGGGGCTCGGTGGCGATGGTACCGCTTTTGCGGTCCAGGTTGAGTTGGCTCATACCCACATTACTTTGAATCCCGTAGCAGTCAATATGCAATGTCACTCAGCTCGTAGAGCACGTGCGACCTTTACGCCTACAGGCGTGACCTACGGATTCTAGGAAAAGACTGATGGCACATTACAACCTTGCAACGCCTGTTAGCGAAGCAGATATCCGCAAGCTTCGCATTAACGATACTGTGACTTTGCAAAATACATTGTTTGGCATTCGCGATGCAACCCAAATTCATATGTTTGATCATGATCGTAAGACGCGTTTTGATTTAAATGGGCATGCTGTCATTCATACAGCACCGAATGTTCGTAAAGTACCAGTGAGTGCAGAGTTCCCTGCAGGATATGAGCCTATTTGTATTGGTACAACCACTTCAGATCGTATGGAGCGTTTCACACGACCTTTGATGACACAGAATGGTGTGCGCATGATTGTAGGTAAAGGAGGTATGCGCGAAGGATCTGCTCAGGCCTTTAGCGATCTAGGTGGCGTATATCTTGCCATTATTGGTGGCACTGCAGCACTTGAAACAACCTGGATCGAGCAGATTGAAGATGTGGATATGGATGATCTCAATCCAGAGTCTTTATGGCGCTTCAAGATTAAAGATTTTGGTCCATTACTCGTTGCAATGGATAGTCATGGTGGCAGTATTTATCAAGAAGTGAAGAGCGATGTTGCCAGCAAAAAAGCAGCGGTACTGAAAAGTCTTGGAATCACTTCATGAGCGCAATTCCAACCATTGATACCGATATTCTGATTTTAGGATCCGGGGGTGCCGGCCTCTTTGCTGCCTTACATGCTCATCAAGCTAATCCCAATTTAAATATCACGATCGCAGTAAAAGGATTGTTGGGCAAATCTGGTTGTACGCGGATGGTGCAAGGTGGTTATAACGTGGCATTGGCTGAGGGGGACTCGGTTGAGCGCCACTTCATGGATACGATTGAGGGTGGTAAATGGCTCTCTGATCAAGATCTAGCTTGGACATTAGTGAGTAAAGCAGTTGAACGCATCCATGAATTAGAAAATGAGCTGGGCTGCTTTTTTGATCGCAATCCTGATGGTACGGTTCATCAAAAAGCATTCGCAGGTCAAACCTTTGACCGAACTGTTCATAAGGGTGACTTAACTGGTATTGAGATTATCAATCGCTTGGCTGAGCAGGTCTGGGCAAGAGGAATTAATCGTCTTGAAGAGCATCGCGCAATTGAGTTAATTCACAGCAAGGACGGTAAATCCCTTGCAGGTGTCTTGATGCTCAACATGCAGACGGGTCAATTTGTACTGGTGCGCGCCAAGGCTGTCTTGCTAGCTACTGGTGGTGGTCCAACTATGTACAAATACCATACTCCATCTGGGGATAAGAGTTGTGATGGTTTAGCGATGGCATTGCGTGCGGGGCTCACTTTACGTGATATGGAGATGGTGCAATTTCATCCAACAGGATTATTGGCTGGCCCTGGAACCCGGATGACGGGAACTGTTCTAGAAGAGGGTCTCCGAGGGGCTGGTGGTTATCTGCTCAATGGCAATAACGAGCGCTTTATGGGTAACTATGATGCTCGTAATGAAAGAGCTACGCGAGATATTGTTTCTCGATCGATCAATTCAGAAATTCGCGCTGGGCGTGCAACTCCCAATGGCGGGGTTTATATTCATATGAGCCATTTAGGCCCAGAGAATGTCCGCAAACTATTTAAAGGTATGGTTGAGCGTTGTGCTGATAGCGGTTTTGATCTTGCAAATAATTTAGTTGAGGTTGTACCAACCGCGCACTACATGATGGGTGGTTTAGTTTTTAATAAAGATTGCAGCACAGATCTACCGGGACTTTTTGCGGCAGGTGAAGATACGGGTGGTGTACATGGTGCCAATCGCTTAGGCGGTAATGGGGTGGCTAATTCAACTGTGTTCGGTGGTATCGCAGGAGAATCAATGGCTCAATGGGTTGCTTCTCAGCAGTTAAGTGAATGCAATATAGATGAAGTGATGGCGAGTATCAAGGAGCATGAAGCGCCCTTGAAAAAGACATCTGGCGATATTGAATTCATTCGAGATGCTCTAGCAGAGTGTATGTGGGATGACGTAGGCATCTCAAGAAATCGAGAAAGTTTAATGCGTGCAAGTCAAACCTTAAAAGAGTTGGCTTCACAATTGAAGCAAATGGGTGTCGGCGATATTCAGCGGGAATATAGCAATACTTGGCAAGACTGGATGAATTTACAAAACCTCATTCTAGTAAGCCAGTCAGTAACTGAAGCAGCGATTGCTCGAGAAAATTCACGGGGCGCTCACTATCGTGAGGATTTTCCTGAGCCAGGATCGCTTGAAGACTCGTATTACACGGCCACCTACTTTAAGAACCAAGAGTTGAAGATTGAAAATCGTCCAGTGCAATTTACGATGATTCAGCCTGGGAAAACCATCTTGGTTGAGGCTTAATCATTTTTGATTTAGTAGATCCTATCCATTTTGGATTGGCAACCTTAATTATTTTTGGTGCCTACTTTATATTTGGTATTTCAGGATTTGGCTCATCAATCATTTCAGTGCCATTACTAGTCCAGATGTATCCGTTGAAATCAGTAGTCCCCATGATGGTCATTATTGATATTTGCGGGTCTTTATACGTCGGTAGAAAGTCTTCTCAAGACGCTAATCTCAAAGAGATTAAATGGCTCTTTCCATTCACCCTACTCGGAATGATTTTGGGAATTGTGTTGCTGATCAAAGCGCCAAGTGAGCCACTACTAATTATTTTGGGTTGTTTTGCTGCTCTCAATGGTGCTCGTGTACTGTGGCAAAGAAATTCAGAAATGCGCGAGCCTATTAATAAGTGGTGGGCTGCACCATTTGGTTTTTTTGGAGGCACCTTCACTGCCTTGTTTGCCACTGGAGGGCCGATCTATGTCTCCTATCTAGGCTTGCGAATCAATGACCCCAGGGCATTGCGTGCCACGATGGCATTTGCAATATTGATGTTGACCCTTTTGCGTTTGACTTTGATGTTGGTTACTGGATTGATTCTGAGTTGGCCGGTCATTGGATTAGCAGTCTGCCTTATGCCAGCAACCTTTCTGGGGATTTGGCTAGGAACCCATGTTCATGCAAAGTTAAGTAATGCAGCAATGAGAGTAGCCTATGGATCGATTCTGTTTTTTGCTGGAACGATGCTGCTCATTCGTCAACTCTAATAATAAAAAAAGCGAAGACTTTATCTTCGCTTTTAGGTTGATACAGCGCTTTACTGAGCGCTAATATTCCTACCTTTAATCACTTTTTCCCAAACAACTGATTCTGCTTTGACCTGAGATTCAAATTCTTTTTGATTATTGACTACCGCAGTGAGTCCATTTAAATCTAAGCTGGCTCGTAATGCCTCAGAGTTCACAGCCTTAACCGTTGCTGCATAAATTTTATCGGTGATGACCTTGGGTGTATTTGCTGGAGCAACGAGTCCAAACCAGCCAGTCGATTCAAAACCAGGAATGCCTGACTCAGCAACAGTAGGAACATCAGGCAATTGTTTGGAGCGTTTTAAGCTGGTCACTGCTAACGGTTTTATTTGACCGGCTTTAGCAAAACCTGTCGCTGCGGTGAGGTTGCCCACCATAAAGTCAATTTGACCTGCTACTAAATCATTGATTGCTGCAGATTCACCTTTATAGGGAACATGGGTTGCCGGAATATTTGCCGAATAAGTGAAGTTCTCAGCTGCCATATGCACCTGACTTCCAATGCCAGCTGAGCCAAAGTTTAAATCTTTTGTTTTTGCATAAGCAATAAACTCGGCGATATTTTTTTACAGGAATCTTATTACTTACAGATAAAAGCATCGGTCCAGTTGCTACATTGGTAATGTATACAAAGTCCTTGGCGTAATTGACGGGTAATTTTTTATAGAGATTGGGATTGACAGTGAGCATACTTCCAGAGGCGAGCATGATGGTGTAACCATCGGCAGAGGATTGCGCTACAAACTCAGCAGCGATATTACCGCCAGCACCAGGCTTGTTTTCAACAACAACGTTTTGTCCTAAATCTTTAGATAGTTGTTGCGCTAAAAGGCGTCCCAAAATATCAGTAGTACCGCCCGCGGCAAATGGAATGATGAGTTTGATTGGCTTAGTTGGCCAGTTTTGGGCATTTGTAATTGGTGATGCAATAAATAGCAAAGCTCCCGCAATCAATGCAATTTTCTTTCCTAGCTTGCTGATGTGTTGCTTAATCATGCTTACTTTCTCCGATGGTCATTTGATCCAAATATCTTATCTGCATTTGTATCTAAAAATTCGTACTACCTCTATTTATTAGTTATAAGCTTATGTATTACTAGTGTCGCCCTCAGCGATTGTTTAGTCCAATCATTAGGGTATTGCAGGATATCTAAATCATCTATATGATCTAGATATGTCATCTATTTTGATCTCCGAGTTCATCACAAGTCAAGCCCTAGAAACCCTGCGTTCTCAGCATGAAGTAGCCTATGAGCCAGAGTTATATAAGAACCGCCCAGCTTTGATTGCTGCTTTGCAAAGTATTGAGGGTCTTATTGTTAGGAACCTTACACAAGTTAATGAAGAGATCTTGGCCGGGGCTCCCAAATTAAAGGTGGTAGGTCGACTTGGGGTTGGGCTTGAAAATATTGAATTGCCTGCTTGCGCTAAACGCAATATCAAAGTCATCCCTGCTACAGGTGCAAATGCTGAGTCTGTTGCTGAGTATGTCGTTGGTGCTGCAGTTGCTTTGACTAGGGGATTTATTCCTGCAACGATTTCCAGCGTAAAGGGTGAATGGCCTCGCCCACGTTTCTCTGCATACCATGAATTTTTGGGCAAGACCATTGGCATTGTTGGTTTTGGCAGTATCGGTAGAGTAGTAGCAAAAAAAGCGCGTGCTTTTGGTTTGCAGTGCCTGGCTTATGACCCAATGCTGTCTGGCAGCTCTGTGGAGCTTGATGGATTTTCAGTGCCATTACTTTCGTTAAGTGATTTACTTGGAAAAAGCGACGCGCTGACTTTGCACCTCCCATTTCTTCCAGAAACAAAGAATCTATTTAATGCTGCCACACTTGATCAAATGAAGCCTGGTGCTTGTCTGATTAATACAGCTCGTGGTGGCATCGTCGATGAGAGGGCGCTGGCAGAGCGCTTGCGCTCTGTACGTTTAGGCGGTGCAGCTATTGATGTGTTTGAGAGTGAGCCAGCCAAAGATTTGAGTCACTTTGCGGGCATTGAGAATCTCATTCTGACTCCGCACGTTGCAGGAGTGACGCATGAAAGCAATGAGCGCGTTAGTCAAATGATCGCCGATGAAGTGAATCGGTTTCTAGGAGCTTAAGATGAATTTATCCTATCAAAAGATGGTTGATTTAGCATCATCTGGTTTGCAAGCAGCAGGCATTGGTCAGAAAGCGGCTCATGAAACCGCTCAATTTTTAGCACTTGCTGAGCTCGATGGATTGGCTTCTCATGGATTGGCACGGGTATCTCAATATGCAGGCCATGCTAAAAATGGTCGGATTGAATTGTCGCCAAAAATTAAAGTGCGTCCATTTAAAACATCTGCTGCATTAGTTGATGCTTGTGATGGGTTGGCATTTCCAGCATTGCGCTTTGCTACGGATTTATCTGTGAATCTCGCATCTAAGACAGGCGTTGGCCTGGTCGCAGTTACCAATAGCCATCACTTTGGAGTTGCTGGACACTTTGCTGAAGCGGCAGCGCGCGCCGGTTACATCTCTTTATTGTTTGGCAATACGCCAGCAGCCATGCCGATGGTTGGTGGTAGCAAGGCCTTATTTGGCACCAACCCGCTAGCCGCAGCATTTCCGGTTGCTAATCGTGATCCGATGGTGATTGATATGTCACTCTCTGCTGTCGCTAGAGGTAAGTTGCTGGTTGCAGCAAAAAAGGGCGAGTCTATTCCAGAGGGATGGGCATTAACTGCTGAAGGCAAAACAACTACTGACCCTAACGAGGGTCTCAAAGGATTGATGGTTCCACTTGGCGGTGATAAGGGCGCTTTGCTTGCCTTGATCGTTGAATTGTTGGTTGTTGGCTTATCGGGAAGTCGTTTCTCCTATGAAGCGGATTCTTTTTTTGATGCCAAGGGAAATCGTCCGCGTATAGGACAACTGTTATTAACGATTGACCCTGGATTGGCGGGCAGCCAAATGTTTGCAAGCAAGATGCAAGAGTTCTTAAAAACCTTGGCATCTGATTCCGGAACCCGCGTTCCTGGACAAAGACGTTTTAAACAGCGTGCCTCAGGCTTTCAAGAAGGCGTCAACGTTTCTGATGTGGTTATAGAAGAAATTCAGACTGGCATCAGTCAGTCATGGAGTTAGTAGTCAATTAACAGGATTAAAGAGGAGAAGATCATGATCCATTTTGTCGTGCATGAGCCAGGAGATGGCGTAGGTGTGGTGGTAGTGGAAGGCGTAAAAGCTGGAGATGATTTGATTGGCTGGGTGATGGATGGAGATTTAACGCTCAATATGAAGTCTGAGAGCGACATTCCCATTGGCCACAAAATTTCATTAAATGAATTTAAGCCCGGCGATACGGTGATGAAGTATGGCGTAGACATCGGCAAGGTTGTTGCTCCCATTAAAAAAGGTGAACACCTCCATGTCCAAAACGTAAAAACGAAGCGCTGGTAATCCAGGCTCTTATTCACCCATTCATTGAGAAAGAAAACAAGATGATTAATTTGAAAGACGCGAGCTTCATGGGTTACCGCCGTGAAAATGGCCGCATGGGAGTTCGTAATCACGTATTAATTCTGCCTTTAGATGATTTGTCCAATGCAGCTTGCGAAGCTGTGGCAAATAACATTAAAGGAACTCAGGCAATTCCTCACTCATACGGTCGTTTGCAATTTGGCGCCGACTTAGATCTACACTTCCGTACCTTGATTGGAACTGGCTGTAATCCAAACGTAGCTGCTGTAGTGGTTATTGGTATTGAGCCGCAGTGGACTAAAGTTGTGGTTGATGGCATCAAGGCTTCTGGTAAGCCAGTAGAGGGTTTCTGGATTGAAGGTAATGGCGATATCGCCACGATCGCTTCAGCCAGCAAAGCTGCTTACAAGATGATGAAACATGCCTCAAAGCAGCAACGGGTTAAGGCACCTTTATCTGAACTATGGGTATCTACTAAATGTGGTGAGTCTGATACCACCTCTGGTTGCGGCGCAAATCCAACAGTAGGCGATGCTTTTGACAAACTCTATGGTATTGGCTCTACTCTCGTATTTGGTGAAACGACTGAGTTAACAGGTGGCGAGCATTTAGTAGAAGCGCGTTGCCGCACACCAGAAGTGAAGAAAAAGTTCCGTGAAATGTTTGATCGCTATCAGGATGTGATTGAGCGCCATAAGACAAGCGACTTGTCTGACTCACAGCCAACGAAAGGCAATATTGCCGGTGGTTTAACTACGATTGAAGAAAAAGCCTTAGGCAATATTCAGAAAATCGGTAAGAAATGTATCGTCGATAGCGTTTTGGATAAGGGTGAAGAGCCTAAGATCCCAGGCTTGCACTTCATGGATTCCTCTTCAGCTGCTGCTGAGATGGTGACCTTATGTGCTGCTGCTGGATTTGCTGCTCACTTCTTCCCAACAGGACAGGGTAATGTGATCGGTAATGCGATTCTTCCAGTCATCAAGATTTGCGCTAATCCAAAAACAGTTCGTACCATGGGTGAGCACATTGACGTTGATGTGTCTGGACTTTTACGTCGCGAAGAGAATATGGATCAAGCTGGTGATAAGTTATTAGAGTGCCTCCTGCGCACTGCTGATGGCGAATTGACTGCTTCTGAAATTCTTGGTCACCGTGAGTTCGTATTAACTCGTTTATACGAATCAGCGTAAGTCTTAAAGCATGAAATCCCTGACCGCTTATCAAGAAGTAAAGCAAAAGATCACCGATGATCTGGTCAGGGGTCGTTATCCGATGGGGCAGGCTTTGCCTGCCGAAAAGGATTTATCAAAAGAATTAGACGTATCTATAGGAACCCTGCGCAAAGCAGTAGACGAGTTAGTTGCTGAAGGTATTGTGGTTCGTCGCCAAGGCAGGGGCACCTATGTTGCTGAGCATGATCTCAAGCGTTTGCTCTATTACTTTTTTCATGTTGTAAAACATGATGCCGACAAAAAGGTTAACCCAAGGGTTGATTTGATTTCTTTGATCAGCGCTGTTGCAAACAAGGAAGAGGCTAGTAAGCTCCAGATTAAAGAAGGTGCAGATGTATGGCGTCTCGTGAATTGCCTTTATCTAGACGATAAATGTGTGATGATTGATCAGATTACACTAGATAAAAAGCGCTTTCAAAAGCTCACACGAACCGATTACATAAATCGCGAAGGTAGCATCTATCAGTTATATCAAATGAAATACGGGCAAACCGTAGTCCGCAGTAGTGAGCGTTTAAGGGCAGGCCTTGCCAGTAAGCAGCATGCAGAATGGCTCGGCTTAAAGCCGGATGCACCAGTCCTGATGATTAGAAGGGTTGCACTTGGGATTCAGGACGAGCCCTTGGAATGGCGAGTCTCAACACTGAACACCAGTCAACATGAATACTTTAGTGAGTTAGTGGTATAGCCCTGCATGTACAGCACTAGTAAGCGTAATTTACCGGGGATATTAATCTGTTTGGTAATAGCTATGTCCACTAGCTTTCTTTCTGAAAATTATGGTGGGCCTCAACTTTTGTATGCTTTGTTGTTGGGTCTTTCGCTCCATTTTCTGTATCTAAATGAGGCGGTAAAACCAGGCATAGACTTTTGCGCAAAGACTGTACTACGCTTAGGTGTAGCATTTTTGGGAATCCGAATTACCTTTGCAGATATTAGTGCGATTGGCATGAATACTGGCTTCATGGTAATTCTGGCTGTTGCATCAACGGTTTATCTCGGCTTTTTGCTTGCCAAGTTTTTAAAGCTATCTCCAGATTTTGGATTGATAGCCGGTGGATCAGTTGGAATTTGTGGTGCCTCTGCTGCCCTTGCAGTTGCTTCAGTGCTGCCCAAATCAAAAGAAAACGAGCAATTTACTTTACTGGTTGTTGTTGGTGTGACGGTGTTATCAACGATTGCGATGGTGACATATCCTTTTGCATTACAGATGCTCGATATTGGCGCTCTTTCAGCAGGAATTTTTATTGGCGCCACCATTCATGATGTGGCTCAAGTAGTTGCTGCAGGGATGCTGTTTGGTCCTGAGGCGGGGGACGTGGCTACTGTGGTTAAGTTATTTAGAGTGGCTCTACTGCTCCCTGTGGTTTTGGTGATCTCAATTTTCTTTGGTGCGCAGAAAGCCACCAATAATTTAGGGTGGGGTAGCTTACGATTAATTCCCACATTTTTATTGGGTTTTGTTGCACTATCTATTGTGGCCTCAATGCAAATTTTGCCAACTTCGATTACTCATCAAATTGGTGCTTTATCACGTTGGATGTTGGTGATTGCTATTGCTGCAGCGGGATTAAAAACCAATTTCCAAGAACTGGCTCAGCTAGGTTGGCAGCCTGTACTGATGTTGGTGGTTGAAACTCTCTTTATTGCTGCCTTTGGGCTCATCTTTATTTTGTATGCAACCTAGGGTTAAAAGTTATAGCAACTCTGAGTATTTTGGCGGTATGCTTTAAAAAATATAAGCTCATCAGCACCTATCAGGGAGGCAAAGTATTCATGTCTAAGAAGGATGAATTTTCTAAGCGTCGACACTTTTTAAAATCATCAGTCATTGCGGGAGCTAGTGTGGGTAGTGCAATGAGCACCCATTCTGCTCTTGCTCAAACCACAGAAGGCAGTTTCTTGGAGATTGATCCTTGGACCAAAACTCAGGGGTCAACTTTTGTAAATCCGCCTTATGGTTTGCCTTCAAAATATGAGAAGAATGTTGTGCGACTTCTTCCTTCGCCAGCGCCAACATTTCTCACGGGCTCAAGAACTCCTTTACAGAGCTTACACGGGATCATTACTCCAAATGGCCTTGTCTTTGAGCGCCATCATGCAGGAGTTCCTGATATCAATCCGGATCTACATAAATTGGTGATTCATGGAATGGTAGATCGTCCGATGGTCTTTACGATGGACGATATCGTTCGCTTTCCTTCTGAATCGAGGATTTATTTTTTAGAATGTTCTGGCAATAGTGCTGCTGAGCTCAAAAAAGCCAGTAATCAAACGGTACAGCAAATTCATGGCTTAGTTTCTTGTTGCGAGTGGACTGGCGTTCGCTTATCAACCATTTTGCAAGAATGCGGCATTCAGCCTGGAGCTAAGTGGGCTTTAGCGGAGGGTGCTGATGGTGCTGCGATGACTCGTAGTATTCCAATGAATAAGATGATGGATGATGCTTTATTAGTCTATGCCCAAAATGGTGAGATGTTACGGGCTGAGCAAGGTTATCCTTTGCGATTATTTTTGCCTGGGTATGAGGGCAATATGAGTATTAAGTGGCTACGAAGAATTAAGTTGGGTACTGAGCCTTGGCAAACACGCGAAGAAACCTCTGCTTATACCGACCTGCGATCTGATGGTAAGGCGCTGCAATTTACTTTCGCCATGGAGGTCAAATCTGTTATTACGCAGCCTTCAGGGATGATGAAGCTTAAATCTAAAGGCTTTTATGAAATCTCTGGTTTTGCTTGGTCTGGTAATGGCAAGATTCGACGGGTTGAGGTATCAACGGATGGTGGCAAATCATGGGGTGAGGCAGTGCTGCAGGAGCCGGTGATGGACAAATCTTTGGTGCGCTTTCGTTTTCCTTGGATGTGGGATGGAGCACCAGCAACATTGATGAGTCGGGCGGTCGATTCAAGTGGTGAAATGCAACCCACAATGGATGGTGTGATTAAAGCCAAGAGTGTGAACACTTTCTATCACAATAACGCTATACAACCATGGCGTGTTGCTGCTAACGGGGAGATTACCAATGGTCGCTAATAGATGCATCTACTTAAGTCTTCTCGTAGCCTGGATTGGTATTTTATTAGGCTGTACTAGCAGTTACCAAGCGAGCGGACCGATAGGTCTTGGTAAGCCAATTTCTGAAAATCAAATTCGGGCGTGGAATATAGATGTTGGCCCAAGTGGGCTAGGCCTGCCGCCTGGCTCAGGCACTGCCATTGCTGGAGAAAAGTTATATCAGCAACAGTGCGCATCTTGTCACGGTGATCAAGGGCAAGGCGGACCAGCCAATCGCCTTGTGGGCGGAGGTTCTTTAAATACCAATAATCCCATAAAGACAGTAGGAAGTTTTTGGCCTTACTCAACGACTATTTTTGATTATGTCAAAAGAGCCATGCCACATCAAGCACCCCAGTCTTTAAATGATGATCAAGTGTATGCAGCCACAGCTTATATTTTGTTTCTCAACAAGATCATTACAAAAGATCAAGTGATGGATGCCAAGACGCTGCCTTTGGTAAAAATGCCTAATAGAGATGGATTTATTTCAGTAGAACGTTAATTACTTCTCTACGAATGCACGTTCGAAGACGTAGTCACCCATTTGGCCAAGACTTGGTGAGACTTTGAAGCCTTTGGCATCAAGCATCTCTGAGGTTTCTTTGAGCATGGATGGACTGCCACAAATCATTGCGCGATCTACTGCAGGATCAAGTGGTGGCAGACCAATATCTTTGAATAGTTGGCCAGATTCAATTGCAGTCGTGAGGCGACCGGTATGTTTGAATGCTTCACGCGTTACAGTTGGGTAGTAGATGAGTTTCTCACGAATGAGTTCGCCAAGGTACTCGTCTTGAGTGAGTTCATTTTTAATATAGTCACCGTATGCTAGCTCGCTCACTAGACGTACACCATGAATTAAAACAACCTTCTCAAACTTCTCATAAGTCTCTGGATCACGAATAATACTCATGAATGGAGCTAAGCCGGTACCTGTACTAAATAAATAGAGGTACTTACCTGGATTTAAGTCATCCAATACCAGGGTGCCAACAGACTTTTCACTTACCAAGATAGGGTCACCAACTTTTATCTTTTGTAAACGTGATGTCAATGGACCATCTTGAACCTTAATGCTTAAGAACTCCAAATGCTCTTCGTAATTAGGGCTTGCAACGCTGTATGCGCGAACAAGTGGCTTGCCTTCAATCTCAAGACCAATCATTAAGAAGTGGCCGCTACGAAAGCGCAGACCTTTATTACGAGTAGTAGTAAAGCTAAATAGGGTGTCGTTCCAGTGGTGAACGGTGAGAACGGTTTCTGTGTTGTATGCGGCCATAAATGCTTGTAAATAAAAGACTCAGTTTCAAAGAATGGGTAATTATCACATTCCTGATGGTGTGATTTACGGTAATTGGCGCATAAATAGGACTAAGTAGTGATATCAGTCCAATTTTTGGTAATAAGGATGGCCTTTCGCGACCCGTCCGCTAACAAGCTATGATCCTTTTATGAGTTCAGTACGCTATTTATATATTTCCCTGTTCAGTCTTGGGTTGGTTATCTTTGCAGTCATTTTGCAGCAGTCCGGCTATCAAGGCATCAGCTTTTTACCTTGCCCCTTATGCATTTTGCAAAGAGTCGGTTATTTGGCTATCGCCATTTTTTGTTTTTTGGCTGTGGGTATTGCCCCATTCCGAAAGCTCTTCCATGCCCTAGCTTTTCTATCGGCGGCATATGGTGTTTCAGTGGCTGGGCGACAAGTATGGCTTTTGTCTCATCCAGAAACATCCTGTGGGATTGACCCATTGGAAATTTGGATTAATCAGTTTCAGCTTTCCAAAGACATTCCTTGGTTATTTAAGGCCGACGGACTATGCAGTGCAAAACTTCCAGCCATTCTTGGTCTTCAGGTGCCGGAATGGTCTTTATTTTGGTTTTCAGTGCTTTTCTTGGTCTTATTAGTCACACTGTTCAAAAAAAGGACTTAATTTCTGGGTACTAGGTTCTCTATATACCTAAAAGTAGTTAAGGTATGAAAAGTCCATCTTTT
Organism: Polynucleobacter sp. JS-JIR-5-A7; assembly: GCF_018687935.1. Classification (NCBI taxonomy): domain Bacteria; kingdom Pseudomonadati; phylum Pseudomonadota; class Betaproteobacteria; order Burkholderiales; family Burkholderiaceae; genus Polynucleobacter; species Polynucleobacter sp. JS-JIR-5-A7. The sequence goes on from NZ_CP061308.1 coordinate 484,331, forward strand.
ACAAATATAAGCCCTGATCATAATATTTAAATTATTAGAGATTAAGGGGCTTTCATGGCACACACTCAGAACAACTCACAGATCATTGGCAAGACTCCATTGGCTCATTTAAATCGTGCAGCAGATATTCGCAAACAACTAACGCAATCATTATTTGCTGTCGCCCAAGTGGTCACTGGGGTTGCCTTGCTTGTTCTGGCGACTCATCTTGCTTTGCAAAGTGAGGCTTATCTTGAGCTCTTAAATCAAAGCGGTCTCAACCAATATCATGCCTTTGCCCTCTTGGTATGTTTTAGTTTCTTTGCAGGAATTTTATTAATTGCTCAACAAGTACTAAAGCATGATGCGCATGAATTTAATGAGATCTCATCTTATTAAAAATACTGCTTCAATAAAAAGGCACCCTAGGGTGCCTTTTTTAATGTCTTCAAATTACTGAAGATGATTTTGTGACTTACTCTTCTTCGCGACGCAGATGTGGAAAGAGAATGACGTCACGAATGTTTGGTGCGTCTGTGAGGAGCATGACTAGACGGTCAATACCAATACCGCAACCACCTGTTGGAGGCATGCCGTATTCAAGGGCTCGGATAAAGTCATGATCAAAGTACATGGCTTCTTCGTCACCAGCTTCTTTTTGCTCTACTTGTTTGCGAAAGCGATTGGCTTGATCTTCTGCATCATTGAGTTCAGAGAAGCCATTGGCAATTTCACGACCAGTAATAAATAACTCAAAGCGCTCAGTAATACCTGGGCGAGTATCGGATTCTCTGGCTAGTGGGCTGACTTCAATTGGGTAATCGATGATGTAGGTTGGCTCCCAAAGATGCTCCTCAGCAACCAATTCAAACAAGGCCAATTGCAAAGCGCCGATACCAGCATTTTTCAATGTTGGAGAATCAGGATTTTCACCACCTTTTTTCAACTCAGCACGAATGAATGCTGCATCATCTAGTTGAGCAGCCTCGTAGTTCTTGCCAGACTGACCGCAATACTTGAGGATTGCCTCACTAATTGTTAAGCGTTGGAATGGCTTACTTAAATCAAGCTCACGACCTTGGTGGGTCAAGACGGCAGTACCTTGTGCATCCATGGCTGCAGCAAGGATCAAGCCTTCTGTAAAATCCATCAACCAGCGGTAATCGGTATAGGCTGCGTAGAACTCCATCATCGTAAATTCTGGATTGTGGCGCGGACTGACGCCTTCATTACGGAAGTTACGGTTAATTTCAAAGACGCGCTCAAAACCACCAACGACTAAACGCTTGAGATAAAGCTCAGGCGCAATGCGCAAGAACATCTGCATATCGAGTGCATTATGGTGGGTAATAAAAGGCTTTGCCGCTGCACCACCAGGAATTGGGTGGAGCATAGGTGTTTCTACTTCCATGAAGTCGGCATCCAACATATGGCGACGGAGTGATGCAATCGCATTGCTACGCGCCTTGAAAGTATTGCGGCTTTCTGGGTTGACAATTAAATCTACATAGCGCTGACGATATTTCGTCTCTAGATCTGAGAGGCCGTGAAACTTATCTGGTAGGGGGCGCAGGGATTTGCTGAGTAAGCGCAGGTTGCTGCATTCGACAGAGAGTTCACCCTTATTGGTCTTAAAGAGATTGCCTTCTGCAGAGATAAAGTCACCCATATCCCAGTGTTTAAAGGCGCCATGAGTATCTGCACCTGTGAGCTCATCATTGATGTAGAACTGAATCTGTCCACTACGGTCTTGAATAGTGGCAAAGCTGGCTTTACCCATCACGCGCTTGAGAATCATGCGCCCAGCCACTTTCACATGAATCTTCTTGGCAGCTAGCTCTTCCTTAGTCAGGCTGTCATAGTGAGCATGAAGATCAACTGCTAAATGCGTTGGAACAAAGTCATTCGGAAAGGCAACACCGTTCTCACGCAACTTTGCGAGCTTTTCACGGCGCTCTGCAATGATGTGATTTTCATCAACAGCTTCGGTGACTGGTAGATTGGTTTTATCGTTCATATTCGTGGGTAATTAAACGCCTTGTTTCAGGCTAGCTTCAATAAAGGCATCAAGATCGCCGTCCAATACTTTTTGAGTATTAGAGATCTCAACGTTAGTTCGTAAATCTTTAATGCGGCTTTGATCCAACACATAAGAGCGGATTTGATGACCCCAGCCTACATCCGTTTTGCTCGCTTCTAGCTTATCTTGCTCAGCGCGGCGCTTTTGCATCTCGTGTTCGTAAAGGCGAGACTTGAGCATGCTCATGGCCTCGGCGCGGTTACGATGCTGACTACGATCGTTCTGACACTGCACCACAATTCCTGTTGGAATGTGGGTTAAGCGTACAGCCGAGTCGGTTTTATTAATGTGCTGACCACCTGCACCAGAGGCACGGTAGGTATCCGTCCGAATATCCGCAGGATTGACATCAATCTCAATCGAATCATCAATTTCAGGGTAGACGTAAATCGAAGCAAATGAAGTGTGACGTCCATTTGAAGAGTCAAACGGAGACTTACGTACTAAACGATGCACGCCAGTCTCGGAGCGAAGGTGTCCGTAGGCATATTCCCCATCCACCTTGATCGTCGCACTCTTGATGCCAGCAACGTCACCATCAGATTCTTCGAGGATTTCGGTTTTATAGCCTTTGCGTTCGCAGTACTTGAGATATTGGCGATAGAGCATGCTGGCCCAATCACAAGCTTCGGTACCACCAGCGCCTGCCTGGATATCAATAAAGCAATTGCACGAGTCCATCTCGTTGTGGAACATGCGGCGGAATTCAAGATCATTAATGATCTTGCTGTAACTTTCAACGTCTTGCTCGATTGCTGCAATCGTCTCAAAATCACTTTCTTCTTTAGCCATATCAAATAATTCAATGGCACCAGTGATATTGGTATTTAAATCAGTGAGGGTAGCAACTACGCCGTCGAGTAATTTTTTCTCTTTACCCAGCGCTTGCGCTTTCTTTTGATCATCCCAAATGGTGGGATCTTCCAGAATTGAGTTGACTTCAGTAAGGCGACGTGACTTTACTTCGAAGTCAAAGATACCCCCGAAGAGCTTGCTCACGGGTGAGCAGATCGGATAAGGTATTTGAAATAGTGTTTAGTTGTTCAGCTTCCATCCCCTAATTATAAGGGGGTTATTACATCTGCCCCTTGGGTGCTGGCTTAACTACCAGGACTTTCGTCGTGGGCCTCAATCATCAGTTGGATGCGGGCTTGACCCTGATAGCGATCGGTCACTAGGCGGTAAGCGAGCTTGGCTTTGGCGGGCAAGCTTTGAGTACGGTTAAACCAAACCGCTGTCAATGGTTTTGCCGCAAACTTGCTTTCTGTTAGGTTAGATCCTAATGGCCGCACCATCAGACGCAGATGCTTCTCTTTCATCAGACTTTGCTGTGTAATTTCAAAGTCTCCGTAAAAGACAGGCTGTGGAAATCCTTGGCCCCAGATTTCTTCTGCTAAGAGATCACTAATTTCGGGGGTGAATTCTGAGGGCTGTAGGGCGCCATCATGGGGGTGGCGACGCTCTAGGATTTCATCATTCAATAAGCTGTTTGCAACTTCCTGAAAGCAGGCATCAAACTTCTCAAAATCATTTTTATGAATCGTCAGACCTGCCGCCATGGCATGTCCACCAAATTTGAGAATTAGTCCGGGCTCACGTTTTGAAACAATATCTAGCGCATCTCTTAAATGAAAGCCACTCAATGACCTTCCAGAGCCACGTAACTCCTCGCCAGTATTGCCATCTGGAGCAAACACAATCGCAGGGCGATTAAAACGTTCCTTTAAACGGGAAGCTACAATGCCGACGACACCTTGGTGCCATTCTGGATTCCATAAACAGATACTCGTGCGTTGTGCCATGGTTCCTGCGAGTTGCTCCTCTGAGAGGTGGGTAAGTGCTGTTTCTTGCATGCCGGCTTCAATCACACGGCGTTCGCGATTGATGCGATCGAGTTCTTGCGCAAGCGTCATCGCCTCATCCGTATTATCAGTCAGCAGTAGGCGAATACCCAGAGTCATGTCCGCTAGACGTCCAGCCGCATTGAGCCTGGGCCCAATCGCAAAACCTAGATCAAAAGTATTGGCCTTGCGAGGATCACGTCCTGCTGCTTGAAACAATGCTTGTATACCTGGCTGGGAGATGCCTGCACGAATACGCTTTAAACCATTTGAAACTAAGACGCGATTATTGCGATCGAGTTGAGCAACGTCTGCAACAGTTCCGAGTGCAACGAGATCTAAGAGATTTTCAACTTTGGGTTGAGTATCATTCGTAAATTTACCGCGCTTACGCAGCTCTGCACGCAGTGCTACCAATACATAAAACATAACGCCTACGCCAGCAAGTGCTTTGCTCGGAAAGGTGCAGCCTGGTTGATTGGGGTTCACAATCGCCAAGGCTTTTGGTAATCGATCGCCGGGCAAATGGTGGTCAGTCACAATGACTTCCATACCGAGTTCACGGGCGCGATCTACACCCGCTTCGCTCGCAATACCGTTATCAACCGTAATGAGATATTTAGGCTTTGGAGTTTGTTGTGCTGCAAGCTCAACCACTTCAGGCGTTAAGCCGTAACCCATCGTAAAGCGATTGGGTACTAGAAACTGAATTGGTGTATTTACGCCACCTAGCATGCGCAAGCCGCGCAGTCCGACTGCACAAGCCGTGGCGCCATCGCAGTCATAGTCTGCAACGATGAGCATGGACTCTTTTTTCTCCAGAATATCAGCTAGCAAAGATGCGGTGCTGATGCAATTCTTAAGTTCAGTTGGAGAAAGTAGATTTTTCAATTCCAGCGATAGTTCATCTGGAGACTCCAGACCGCGTGCAGCATATAAACGCGCTAACAGGGGATGCAAACCACTTTGTTGTAACCAAGTAGCGGTGCGCTCAGAAAAAGGACGTTGGGAGAAAAGACTCATGAAGAAATGATTTCTTTCCAGGAGAGAGGTTCTGCTTTTTTCCAAAAGGCCCAAGATTTTTTGTAAAGATCACTTGCGGTAAAGATGCGTTCCCGCGTTTTGCCATTTGGAAAATCAATGATGAGCAATTCATCCAGATCTTTATCAGTCAATGCCTTGTCTAACTGGGGCCATATAGTCTCTGGCTGTTTTAACCATGCAAACGCTCCAGCCAAGACTTCGTTTCTAACCGAGGTATGGTGGGGAATGCTTAAATACTTCGCTAGACCAGTAAGCAAGGGGTGTTCACCATATATCTGTTTTGACTGCATGATTGCCACAGGTGCTTGAATATCGTTGAGTTTGCCAATACCGCTGATCCATAACGAGTTAATACTGAGTAGACCACGTTGTTCGCGCTCTTCATTGACAGTATCGATATGCCAGAGCATTTGAATCTCATTTTGTAACTTGCGCCAACGTTTTGCGATACCTGCTTCATGCGTATCGCGTGGCATCCACCAGTCAATATTGCGACCATGCGCTTGATCAACGCTATAGCTTGCCAAACTGGCAAATGGACCTGCAGGAATAAACCAGTAATGCTTGTCTTGAAACAAAATGGGGCTCTGAAAATCTTCCTCAATAAAGGGCAGTGCAGTTTTGAGAAGTTGAGACGATTCAGTTTCAGTCAGATCAATCTGATTCTGGCTCATCAAAATGAGATGGTCCCGTGTAGCGTGCAAATGAATGGGCTGTAGGCAGGCAATTTCTTGATTGGGGTTGACTTCCTGAGATGACTGACCCATCAATAAAACGGGTGCAATTGGGACCAAGTCTCCAAGTAAGAAGCGTTCGTGAGGCAAGCCTTTGATTGGCCGATCCTCCTTGCCTTGCTCATCTAAGGCATCCTCCCCCGACACCAACAGGGTAAAGCGCCGTAGATTGCTTTGGGCATTTTGAGGGAAGGTGGTGTCTGAGCTCATATCCCTGATTTTAGGTGGCATTTAAGTATTCCATCAGTTTGCCTGTGTAATTGTCTAAACTGTAGCTATGTTGAGACTCCCCATTGAGTTAGAAATTGGCTTGCGCTATACCCGCTCCAAGCGTCGTAAGACCGTTGGTAAGCGCGATGGCTTCCTATCCTTTATTTCTGGTATTTCTACTGCTGGTATCGCTTTAGGCGTTGCGTCTCTAATTGTGGTGCTGTCAGTGATGAATGGTTTTCAGAAAGAGGTACGTGATCGCATGCTCTCTGTTCTTTCTCATGTAGAAATCACTTCGCCTGAAGGATTGGCAAATTGGGAGCCGTTGGCTTTGAAAGTCGCGATACAGCCTCATGTGGTTGGCGTAGCACCCATGGTCAGTTCACAAGGATTGCTTGCACGAGATAATTCGATGCGGGGTGTTGCTATTCGGGGAATCTCGCCGAGTGAAGAAGGTAAGGTTTCTGACCTGCCAAAACAATTTATTGCTGGCAGTATTGATGACCTCAAGCCCGGTGGCTTTGGGGTTGCATTAGGTGCACAGCTCGCCTCTTTGGTTGGTGCTCGCGTAGGTGACCGAGTTAATTTGATTGTGCCTGAGAGTGATTTAACGCCTGCTGGAGCAATGCCGCGGATGAGGACGTTGCAAGTAGTTGGTATCGTAGATAGTGGCCATTATGAATACGATAGCTCTTTAGCCATCATGCACTGGAAAGATGCTGCAGCCTTGTTACGCTTACGTGATCCATCAGGTCTTCGCATTAAGGTCGATGATATGCAGCGTGCTCCTCAAGTTGCCACTGAGTTGGCTGCTGTAGTTCCTCAAGCTTTATGGGTTACTGATTGGTCCCGCTCAAATCGTAATTGGTTTGCAGCAGTTCAAACAGAAAAGAAGATGATGTTCATCATCTTGACTTTAATTATTGCAGTGGCTGCATTTAATTTAGTTTCTACTTTGGTGATGACCGTTAATGAGAAGCAGGCCGATATTGCCATTCTCAGAACGATGGGTGCGAGCCCAGGTTTAATCCAACGAATCTTCTTGGTACAGGGTTTGGCAATTGGTTTGATGGGGTCTTTGGCTGGCGTTGGTCTTGGTTTACTCATCGCGCTCAATATTGATGTGATTGTTCCTGCGATTGAAGCCATTTTCCGCGTACGCTTCTTGCCGCGTGAGGTTTACTTTATTAGCGAACTCCCCTCGGATGTTCGTTTAGGTGATGTAGTGACCGTTGGGTTGATGGCTTTTGGTTTATCGGTATTGGCTACCTTGTACCCTAGTCGTCGTGCTGCTAAGGTCCAACCTGCGGAGGCCTTGAGATATGAATAAGGCTATCAAGTATGTGTTGATTGCTAAAGGCTTGGCTAAGACCTATGGTCAGGGCGCTACAGCAGTAGAGGTCCTTAAATCTGTTGATTTGGATGTGGCACCTTCTGAGAAAGTCGCTATTGTGGGCTCATCAGGTTCTGGCAAAAGCACATTACTGCATTTATTAGGCGGCCTTGATACCCCAAGCGCTGGTTCAGTCTTCTTGAATGATGCCAACATCAATCAATTATCGGTAGCCAAATTAGACCAATTGCGTAATCAAAGCTTGGGCTTTATATACCAATTTCACCATCTCTTGGATGAGTTCAGCGCATTAGAGAATGTTGCATTGTTATTGCGTATTCGTGGCTTGAGCAATGAAGAGTCGATGGAGCATGCTAGCAAGATGCTCAAAGCTGTAGGCTTAGCTAAGCGTGAATTGCATACCCCGGGTGAGTTATCTGGGGGAGAGCGTCAGCGCGTAGCAGTGGCTAGAGCCTTAGTCGGCAATCCTGCTTGCGTTCTAGCAGATGAGCCTACTGGAAACTTAGATACCGAAACAGCTGATGGAGTATTTGATTTGATGTTAGAGATTGCGCGCGAACAAGGCACTGCCTTTGTGATTGTGACGCATGATCCGGTGCGCGCTAAACGCTGTGATCGTATTTTGCACTTGGAGCGCGGAGTCCTTAAGACATTCGTGCAGTAATAATGGAAGCAATGCATCCCATGTGGATTGATACTCATTGTCACCTAGACGCGCCAGAGTTCTCAAACTCCTTGCCAAACATCATTTCTGCCGCAAAAGAAAAGAACGTTCAGGCTATTTTGCTGCCCGCAGTCAAAGCTGCTGATTGTCAGCATGTTAAAGAACTTGCCTCTCAATATGGGAGTGCGATCCCTGGCTTGGTCTATACATTAGGTATTCATCCCCTCTATACCAATCAAGCTCACGAAGAAGATATTGCGCAACTTGAAGAGCAAATTACCCAGTCACTTTCTGATCCAAGGTTTGTAGGTATTGGTGAGATTGGTTTGGATTACTTTGTAGAGGGTCTGGATCCACATAAGCAAGAATATTTCTTTCATGCGCAATTAGACTTAGCTCAGCAGTTTAACTTGCCAGTGATTTTGCATGTACGGCGCTCACAAGATGCTATTTTGAAAGCCCTTAGACGTCGCAAAATCTCCGGAGGAATTGCGCATGCATTCAACGGTAGCTTCCAGCAAGCCGAGCAATTTATAGAGCTTGGTTTCAAATTGGGGTTTGGTGGCGCAGCCACTTACGAGCGCGCACTGCAGATTCGCAGACTCTTAGTTGAGTTGCCTATCGATAGTATCGTTACCGAAACAGATTCTCCTGATATTCCGCCGGCCTGGTTAAAGCAAGAGGGAATTGCATTTAATGAGCCCGCCTTTGTGGTTCGGATAGTGAAAGAGTTGGCTGCAATACGTGGCATTAGTGATTCTGAATTTGCTTCTGCTGTCTGGTGTAATGCTATGCAAGTATTGCCGCGTTGGTCAGCCCTCTGTGCTGGCAATCCCAACTTCACTCTAGCCTCTTAAAACCTTGCGCTTAGCTATTACGGCGTTTATCGCCGGGGGATCGCTCCTTTTATTTTTGCCGCAAGTTCCATCAGGATGGCCATTTTTTTGCTCTGCTGTGGGCGTGCTGTGTCTATTGTGCTTATATCTGCGACCTCAAGTCAGTTGGCATCAACAGATTTTGATTTGCATCTTGTTGTTTAGTATGGGCTTTGCGTGGAATGCCCACTATGCGGAGAGCCGCTTGATAAATATTCTTGCTGAGGAGTTGGAAGATAAAGAATTCAGCATCGAAGGAAGAGTTGCCGCTCTGCCGCAGAGCAGTTCTACAAGCGCTAAGTTCGCTTTTGAGATAGACCATCTATTTTCTAGCAATAGCGAAGTCAGTAGCTTTCCCAAGCGAGTGTATTTGAGTTGGCAACCAGCATGGAGAAGTGCCCAAGAAATCCCTGAAATTATTCCAGGACAGCGCTGGAAATTGAAAGTCAAACTAAAGAGGCCTTATGGCTCTTTAAATCCTTACACCTTTGATTTTGAGCGCTGGTCCTTTCATCAGGATTTTGGTGCTAGTGGATCTATTAGATCGGGTGAATTGTTAAAAGCAAGTGATATTAGACTGACTGAGTTTGAACTTCGCATGGAGTTGGCACGTTGGAAATTACGTGAAAAGATCAAATCACTGTTACCAAAGGATGCTCGTTATGGTGGCGTGATGATTGCATTGGTGATGGGTGATCAAAATGCGATTGAGCAGGATGACTGGCGGGTATTTAATGCAACCGGTATAGGTCATCTGATTTCTATCTCAGGATTACATGTCACGATGTTGGCAGGTGTAGGCGCTTCTGCTGCAGGGTGGATATGGAGGCGCCGCGCTCTACCACTCATGATTCCAGTGAGTAAGGTTGCAGCCGCTTCTGGGTTTATCACGGCGTTTATCTATGCTTGGTTAGCTGGCTTTCAGATACCGGCACAAAGAACGATGTATATGGTTGGTGTTGTTGCGTTTGCTTTGTGGACTGGTAGAAATCCAAGATCTTTTGATATTTGGTGGTGGGCGCTCGTATTGGTGCTTCTCGTTGATCCGATGGCGCCCTATACACCAGGCTTTTGGCTTTCGTTTGGAGCAGTCGCTGCCATTCTTTATGCCATGAAAGATTCTTCGGGGTTATTGGGTATACCCACTGGGAAAGAACTAGAGATACATTGGTCAAATCGAGCTTTACAAGCAATGCGCGAAGCATGCCGTGTTCAAGCAGTGGTAACTATCGCTTTACTTCCGTTTACTTTGTATTGGTTTTATCAAGTCTCTGTAGTGTCACCATTCGCTAATGCTTTAGCAATTCCTGTGGTGAGTTACGTTGTTACTCCATTAGCAATCGCAGGCGCATTGTTGCCTGACTTTATTGGTCGCTGGCTCTTGCTCCCTGCACATGCATCAATGGAGTATCTGGCTCTAGTGCTTGAGTGGATGGCCAATTGGAGTTGGTCTGTGGTTTGGTCTAGTCAGCCGGAGTGGTGGCTCTTGCTGATTTCAGGGGTCGGGATTCTTTATGCAATTCATCCTGGAGAACTCAGGGGTACTTGGTTATACCGGTCATTAGTATTATTACCTTTATTACTACTGTTTATACCAACGGTAAATCTTGGCAATACATCTCTTAAAGCCGGGGAGTTTAGGGCTACCGTATTGGATATTGGACAAGGTACTGCTGTATTGATAGAAACAGCGCATAAGAGATTGCTGTATGACACCGGCCCGATTCAAGGTAAGAGGGATGATGCCGGTCAGCGCGTCATTTTGCCGTATTTACGCGGTAGAGGTATCGATCAAATCGATCGCATGGTTATTAGTCATAGCGATAGTGACCATGTGGGTGGCGCTGCCTCTTTATTGAAACAGATTTCTTTTCAATCAATGATGGGTTCACTGCCGAACAATAACCCACTGCTATTGAATCTTCAGTCTCGAAAAATTCCCAGCATTCCATGTCGTTATGGCCAATATTGGACTTGGGACGAAGTGGAGTTTTTAATTTGGCATCCTCACGAAGACACACTTTTTCAAAATCAATACTCAATGAAACCCAATGAGATGAGTTGTGTATTAGAGGTGCGAAATAAAAATGGCTCTTTATGGTTAACGGGAGATGTTGAGAAACAGGGTGAGGCAGAAATTGTTGCTCACTTGGATCAATTTGCGCTCAATGCAATGGGAGATCGAGAATTTATTTTTATGGCCCCACACCATGGAAGCAAAACATCTTCATCCATTGATTTATTAACGAAATTAAATCCTGATTTTGCTTTTGCCCAAAATGGTTATCGCAATCGTTATGGTCACCCTCACCCCACGGTGACCGCTCGCTATGCAGGTTTAGATATTCCCTTTTATCAAACGCCAAGAACTGGAGCTCAGATTTGGCTTTTTAGAGATCAAGGTAAGTCGAGCTCTAAGGTGATTTTTTGGAGGCAGGAGGTCAAAAGGTTGTGGCATAGGCCTTAGATGAACTTTTCTTTAGTGTGTATGATGTGTATAATTAAAGGGCATGAATGCATAGTAAAAAAGTTATTGAAAAGTTAGTGCGTGACGGTTGGCATCTGCGGGGAATAAGAGGATCGCATCATGTTTATATTCATCCCTTGAAGCAAGGTCATATTGTTGTTACACATCCAAGAAAAGATATGCCAACCGGTTTATTAAAGGCAATATTTAAACAAGCAGGCTTAATGGGGGAGGGTGAATGAAATATCCAGTTGCAATTGAGCCGGGCAGTAAGTCAGAGGCATGGGGCGTCATCGTTCCAGATTTGCCGGGCTGTTTTTCTGCTGCTGATAGCGGAATTGACGAGGCTATTGAAAAAGTAAAAGAAGCGATAGAACTATGGATTGAGGTGGCCTTAGATGAAGGTCAAGAAATACCAAAGCCCAGCTCGTTGAGGGAGCTTCAAAAGCGAAAAGAATTTAAGGGTTATGTCTGGGCAATTGTGGAGATTGATCCCGCTCTACTGTCGGATGATATTGAGAGGATCAACATCACACTACCCAAAAGAGTGTTGGCTAGGTTGGATGCCAAAGCCAAGAGTGCCGGGGAGAATAGATCAGCTTTCATAGCCCACCTTGCATTGATGGCATGAGTTAAAACCAAAAAAGGCTTCCTAGTCGATCGACGAAGAAGCCTTTTTGCTTATTTGGTTGCGGGGGCAGGATTTGAACCTACGACCTTCGGGTTATGAGTAAGAGGATTTGCATATTGATTAATGTTGATCTTCATAACCTAATACATAAAAAAACCATATATTTAAAGGGTTTAAAGCCAAAAATAACTGGTTGAAGTATTACTCAATATATCTTACTATTGCTAATATTCCTCTACACGGCATCTACATGTCGACAATAGGGTTCAAATGGCCATTGAGAAGATTGGGTTTACCAGCGGCAGGATCAGCACCTTAGTTTGTAAGGCTGGTCAGGATCAGACCATGTACAGGGATGCCAAAACACCCTGTTTGGGACTTCGCATAACCAAAAGTGGCGTTAAGTCATTCATCTTTGAAACATGGTTTAACGGAAAATCGCTTCGAAGCACGATTGGGGATGCATCTACTTGGTCAATTGCTCAGGCTCAAACTGAAGCTAGACGGCTAAAAGTTCTCACGGATCAGGGGGTCGACCCTCGAGAAACTAAAGAGCGAGAAAAGGTTCTTCACAGGACTAGAAACACTAAATCTATTGCTGGTTTAATTGTTTGGCAGGAGTACATCAATGATCGTAAGGTCAACTGGGGCGAGCGACATCTTAAGGATCACTACGATATGGTTCGTGATGGCGGTGAGCCAATTAAGCGGGGTTTACGTAAGAAGCAAGCACCCGTAAAAAAAGCTGGAATATTGCAACCATTGCTATCACTACCGTTGAGCGAACTAAATCGGGAGCAAATATTAATTTGGCTTAAGTCTGAGGTCAGCATCAGGGCTGGCAGGGTAAGAATTGCATTGTCAGCACTCAAAGCATTCATTACTTGGATGAGTGATCATCCTCATTACGCTGGCTTGGTTGATCCCAATGTATGCGACAGACTGACCCGTGAGTTACCTGCTAAAAAAGCTAAAGACGATTGTCTGCAAAAAGAGCAATTAAAGGCTTGGTTCGATGGCGTTAAAAAAATTAGCAACCCAATAATTAGTGCCTATTTGCAGATACTTTTACTGACTGGTGCAAGAAGAAACGAACTTGCAACGATGAAATGGGTTGATGTCGATTTGCAATGGCACACGGCCAGTATCCGTGACAAGGTAGAGGGGAGCCGCAAGATTCCGATTACTCCCTATGTAGAGCAACTCCTTGCTAGGCTTCCCAAAAATAATGAGTATGTTTTTCATAGCACTGCAAAATCTGGATACCTCACAGAGCCCCGCAAGGCTCACCAAGCAGTGATCGCAGAGCAGGGGCTACCTCATCTATCAATTCACGGCTTAAGGCGTTCATTTGGCACTTTAGCTGAGTGGGTGGAGTGCCCTACGGGCATATCTGCTCAAATCATGGGGCATAAGCCTAGTGCGATTGCTGAGAAGCATTACCGCACTAGACCAATTGATTTGCTTAGAAAGTGGCATACAAAAATTGAGAAATTTATTCTTGATGAAGCGAGCATTGATCAACCAAAAGAGGGTGTGAAACCCATTAGGCTGGTGAGTAGTAATGTGAATATTGCATAGTTCTTATTTTGGAATTAGAATCAATGCAAGTAGTAATGATGAGAGTGAGTAAGGGCAGGTCTAAGCCCGCTGAAGGATCGTTACCTTCATGACCAAGTGAAAGGCCATACGGCTCAACGCAGTTACTTAAGTGTTAACTGACAATCAGGAAAGACTGATAAGCACTTGTCCTAAGTGCGTGTTACTCCAACAAAAACAGGTATACCCCGCTTGGCTAAAGCCTGCGGATCATTGATTTGCTTGGAGAAACACATGGAACAAAATATTAATGACTTGCCGCCAAAACTATCTGCAATGGCTTGGGATAAGGACTGGATTACAACTGGTGAATTTGCCAGCACCTTTAGAATCTCGCCCCAAACCGTTCGTAAAAATTTCTGCCTAACTGGTGAGTGCTATGGCATTAAGCCTACAAAAATGGGTAACAAGTTACTTTGGAGTGTTGAGAAGGTTGCAATTCGGCTAAGGGGTGGCTTATGAAGCCCGTTCCTTATTTTCCTTTGTATGCAGCCAATATCTTGGCTAGCAAGCCATTCAAGATGATGACAATTGAGGAGCGGGGTCTGTGGATCACAATCCAAATGGAGTGCTGGGTAAATGGATCTGTGCCTTCAGACTTGAAAGATCTTGCCAAGTATTTAGGTGTGGGTCACGATGAAGTTCAGCGTTCATTTACGCAAAAGCAATATTCATTTATACAAAAAGTTGGAAGCGAACTTAAGTCACCCGATCTTGAAGTGCAACGCAAGGAATTCATGGATCGCAGAGAAAGGCAAAGAATTGGCGGCATGCAGGGTGCTGAAAACAAGCGACAAAAACAAGCTAGGGCTCAAGCAATGCAAGGTCAACCTCAAGGTGTACCTGCAGGTCAACCTAAAGGTTCTTTAGATTATATTAATTCAAATTCTTTTAAATCAAGTCAGCTTGTAAGGAGCGAAATAACTGATGCGGAAAATAAGGCTTGGGTAGATGAATATGAGAACACCCCCGATTTTTCTAATCCGTACTTAAAAGCATCAAAAGGTTAAGTGTGAAAACTAAAAACACAGAACATTCGCCATTCTGCCCAGTGGATACATCGTTAGATTGCGATCATACCCCCCGTATTAACCTCGCAACATCCGAAGATATTAGGCGTGAAATGGCGAAGGTCTACCGAGAAACACGGTGCAACAAAATAATGCCCAGCAACGGTACAAAGCTGGTCTACATGCTCATCAGCATCCTTAAAGCATACGAAGTTACTGAAATAGAAAAAAGACTTACAGACCTTGAATTAGCAGATTTAGAGGGTCGTAGATGACCCTTAAATCTCGCTTACAAAAACTGACCAACAAGCTAAAGCCTGCAGAGGTTAAAATCTACTATATGGGTTGGGCTAATTGCACTTGGACCGAATCAGATGGACTTTTTAGACGGAAAGACGAATCCAAGGAGGACTTTTGTAACAGGGTTTACCAATCCACTAAAAAACAGTTCCTTTGGTTTGAGTAACCCCGAAATCATCATCGGAGCATTTATCCGAAGGATTATTAACTCAATGAATTATTATTGTAAATACTCAAATACCAGTTAATTCTCATACAGAAATTAAGTTATGAATGCGAAATCAATATCACAAAAGTCTAACTATGCAGGCGATTTTGGGGAGGTATTACGCTCGTCCGGGTTCTTTTATTGCAAACAAACCAAGGTTTTTAAAACAACAATTTCTTTTCTTAATTATTGGCATGTTCGCCAAGATATCGAGATATGCGCAATTGCCAACATTAGAAATCTTGATGGCGAATTGATCAGAAGGGAGAGGCTATCATTTGAAGGTGGATTTGTAATAAATTACTCACCTAACTTTACTGAAGATTTTGAAGGTTCTATTGAAATAGAAATTTTTTCATTAAAAAATCTACGCATTCCTTATGCGGCTTTAATGGCAATATATGAGGCACCAAAAAGCATCTCAATGGTTCATGGATATGCAAGGGCGTACTCTCAACATGAGATTGAGGAAAAAAGAACTATCACCAATGGCAATGAAGCTTGCATCCCACTAATAAGAGATGGAATTACAGAATTAATTTTTCACAATGGGGATTCAGCATCTCCGAAACAATCCGCCACTCTAAATATAAGACTAGACAGTGGGGAGGAGATTAATGCAAATATTGATATTGAATCACTTAAACCATTTCAAACTAAAAAAGTGGCCCTGTCTAAATTCTTTGAACATCATAAATATAAGTGGGAAATCGCTGAGGCTAAATTTTCTTTTAATTTAAGCAACGCATTTACAAGGGTATTGTGCGTCACCAAAAGTGCTTCTGATGAAGAATTTCAAGTAACTCACTCCGACTTTAACTACCAGATTCATAAAACTGATTCAATTAAAGATAGCTGGGGAATTGTTCCAATACCAAAATCACTCATTAAATCTCCAATTTATAAACTCATTACCTGGGGTGCTAACGAACAATTTGATGCAAACATTCTTCCACCAAACAAAACTTCTAGCCTCTTTAGTGGAATAGAGTTGAACGTAACGGATGTTGAGCCGGGCTCAATCGTGAAATATGTCTCACACTCAAATAAGCCCTTCCCAAGCAGAATTCATAATGCAATTTATATCCGACCCCCTGGAAATTATTTGCCTGCAATTTGTAATCTTGGGGTATTCCACAAGGAGCGTCCTCCAAAAAAAATGTGGTGGGCAGTTGTTGGTTCTGGAAAAAATATTTCAACAAATATCTCAGTCAGTGCACTAACTGATATTTATGGTCTTCCTGGGGATATTACTGTCAATATTAGACTTTACTCGGAATATTCTAGGGACTATCTAAGTATGGAAATTGAGCTGAGCAAGCTGTTAGAAAAAATATCTACCCCGCTGCAGGAAATATTCCCAGAATCCAACGCATTTCTTCATGATAGCTTTGGTTACATCACATTTTTTAGTGAATATGGTGGGACTGTTCTATTTACTGAAATGATTCACAGCAACGAGTCTGTCACTATCGAGCATGGTTTTTAACTAAATCCCAATCAGCGAATCCGTTAGAAGTGTTGATTTTTGGCGTATTAATGCCTATATTCACCTCGGATGGAGTCTCAAAGGTCTTCGATAATCCGGAAGTTGTTAGTTCGAGTTTATGTCGATGAGTTGCTGCTGGTTAGATTAGAGTAATAGATAGAATCCTCGAAAAAGCGATACCGCAATGCTTTCCGAAATCCTTGCAAACTCTGATTTAATCTCCGTCCCAACTTAAATTTGTATCGGCATTGCTCCACAACATCTACGTGGCATCTACACAGTTGTAAAAAAGCAAAAAGGCTTCTGAGTCAATTGACCTAGAAGCCTTCTACTTGTTTGGTTGCGGGGGCAGGATTTGAACCTACGACCTTCGGGTTATGAGCCCGACGAGCTGCCAGACTGCTCCACCCCGCGTTTGAAGACATTGATTCTACCATTTTTTGGACCCCTCTGTCGAGGTAAACCTTTAAAAGACGCTTAAATATGCGGTTTTCTGCCAAAAATTCCAGATTTAATGATCTGACATAAGGAGTAATATATTGCCACGCAACAACACGCTAGGAACAATTCATGTCAGTGAGTAATCCGGAGTTTTCTGAATCATCTCTATTGAGGCCGGTAGAGATTTCACGAGAGGATCATCCTCACAAAAAAGGCGCTTCGATTGCTTTGATGTTTGCTGCGATTGGCGTGGTCTTTGGGGACATTGGTACCAGCCCTCTATATGCACTGAAAGAGTGTTTTAGTCCTGAGCATGGTATTCCTTTTTCAGCCGATGCTGTTTATGGTGTGATCTCCATGGTCTTTTGGGCTTTTGCAATTGTGGTGTCGTTGAAATATGTTTTGTTTGTGATGCGCGCCAATAATCATGGTGAGGGTGGTATTTTGGCGCTGATGGCATTGGCCTTAAGGACGGCACCAAGCGGTTCCAGGCGCTCATTGTTAATCATCATGGCCGGTGTTTTTGGGGCCTGTATGTTTTACGGTGATGCAATCATTACACCTGCAATATCAGTTCTGTCTGCAGTCGAGGGTCTGGAGGTGATATCTAGTGATCTCACTCGTTTTGTGTTGCCGATTACAGTAGTGATCTTAGTTATCCTATTTGTGATTCAAAAGACTGGTACCGATGTAGTTGGAAAATTATTTGGACCCATTATGGTGCTGTGGTTTGCAGTGATTGGCCTAATGGGTATATATCAGGTCGTACAGCATCCAGCTATCTTTGCTGCTATCAATCCAATGTATGCCATTCACTTTATGGATGAGCATGCTCTGCAAGGCTTTATTGTGCTGGGCGCGGTGTTCCTAGTGCTGACTGGTGCTGAAGCGCTTTATGCCGATATGGGCCACTTCGGAGTGAAGCCTATTCGGATGGGTTGGTTCTTTATCGTGATGCCTTGTTTACTTTTAAATTACTTTGGACAGGGTGCAATGTTTTTGAATAACCCAGAAACTATTAGCAACCCATTTTTCTTGATGGTGCCCGAAGCGTTTGTTTTCCCATTGGTGATCTTAGCTACTGCCGCAACCGTGATTGCATCCCAAGCGGTAATATCCGGTGCTTTTTCAATGACTAGCCAAGCCATCTTGTTAGGTTTTTTACCTCGTATGAAAGTGCGTCACACGTCTGAACGGGAAATCGGTCAGATTTATATGCCATTAGTTAATTGGGCTTTATTGGTTTTGGTTATTGTGGTGGTGTTGGCGTTTAAGAAGTCTGAAAACTTAGCTGCAGCCTACGGCATTGCGGTGACTACCACCATGATCGTCACCACCTTCTTGGCAGCGATTGTGATGCGTGTAGTGTGGCGCTGGAATACTATCCTAGTAACCTTGGTAATCAGTGCATTCTTAGCTGTTGATCTCGCATTCTTAACGGCTAATTTATTGAAGATTATGGAAGGCGGTTGGTTTCCGCTGTTATTGGGCGCAGTCTGCTTCATTTTCTTGATGACTTGGTATCAAGGCCGCAAGATCTTACGTCAGAAGGCGATCAATAATGGCATTGAGTTAAAGAGTTTCATCGAAGCCTTGATGATGCATCCACCACATCGAGTTGAAGGTACTGCCATTTTCTTAACGGCTCACGTCGATTATTTACCAGTATCTTTTTTACATAACCTCAAACACAACCACGTGCTTCATGAAAGAGTTTTTTTCTTAAAGGTCAGTATTTGGGATGTCCCTTATGTTAAGGATGATGAGCGCATTACTTTGCGAGATCTTGGTAATGGTGTGTATGTAGTTCGCACTGTGTATGGGTTTAATGAAACTCCGGACATGGGCCAGATCATCGAATTACTGCAGAAGTCTTCTGACTTGAAGTTTGATTTAATGAATACCTCATTCTTCCTGTCGCGCGACACCATTGTCTCTACGGAGATTCCGGGTATGGCATTGTGGCGTGAACGCTTGTTTTGCTGGATGTATCAAAATGCCGGTCGTCAATCAGACTTTTTCAAAATTCCTGCAAATCGCTTGGTTGAGTTGGGCGCAAAGGTGGAAATTTGAGAAAGAATTTTTCTCAGCGATCCAAAATATTCATTGGGATATTTTTATTACTGAGCTCCATTAGCGGTATTACTTTAGCAACGCCTGCTGAAGAGGCTGAGTTAGCTAAATTGGATAAGATCGAGTCAGAGCTAGAGTTGCAAAGAGACTGGGCTAAGTATCGCTGGGGCAAAGCTTCATCAGATTGCTATCAAAACTATTGGGTGAACTATTGCTTGCGTAGCGCTAGGGCAGAATATCGTAAAGAAATTGATCCCATTAGCGAACAAGAGCGTGCTTTGCATGAAGTACAACGCAATTTACGAAAGAGTATTAAAGATCAGGAAGATCAAAAGCGTGCCGCTGAGCGGGCCTCGCCTGTCAAGGCTGCAGAACGGGTTGATAATCAACGCGAGTTTGAAGATAAGCAAAAAGCTGCGGCTGCAAGAGCGGCCGATCTAGAGCAGCGTCGCAAGGACGCCCCTAAGCGTGCTCAAGAAAATAAAGCTGGCACGCAGCTCGATTAACACTGAATTTATTAGCTTCAATTACTAGGAATCTCTTGGCTAAAGTCAAAACGGTTTATATCTGCCAATCTTGTGGCGGCACTTCTGCAAAGTGGCAGGGCCAGTGCCCATCTTGTCAGGCGTGGAACACTATGGAAGAGGGCTTGCCCGAGACCACGTCTAACTCACGGTTTCAGGGTTTAGCGCAATCATTACCAAGACAAAAACTCTCTGCAATTACTGCCGAAGATTTGCCACGTTTTAGTACTGGTGTTGAAGAGTTCGATCGCGTATTAGGTGGTGGCCTAGTACCTGGTGGCGTAGTTTTATTGGGTGGCGATCCAGGAATTGGTAAATCAACACTCTTACTGCAAGCTTTGGCTGAGATGAGCTCTGTAGGTATGAATGTGCTTTATAGCAGTGGTGAAGAATCGGCTGCACAAATAGCATTGCGTGCAAAACGCATTACGCTCAATGCGCCACAACTAGAGGTCTTAGCAGAAATTCAGTTAGAAAAACTCATCTCCATCATGGATACTGTCAAGCCACAGGTATTGGTGGTGGACTCTATTCAGACTTTGTATTCTGAGGTGTTAAGTTCAGCGCCAGGTTCCGTCGCCCAAGTGCGTGAGTGCGCTGCCCAACTCACCAGAGCCGCAAAATCCAGTGGGATCTGTGTATTGATGGTGGGTCATGTGACTAAAGATGGCCACTTGGCTGGCCCACGGGTGCTGGAGCACATTGTGGATACGGTATTGTATTTTGAGGGCGATACCCATTCTTCATTTCGTTTAGTGCGCTCGATTAAGAATCGTTTTGGTGCCGTTAACGAGCTTGGTGTATTTGCAATGACTGAAAAAGGTCTACGAGGGGTCACTAACCCGTCAGCAATCTTCTTATCGCAGCACGAGCAAATGGTTCCCGGCGCTTGCGTATTAGTTACTCAAGAGGGCAGTAGACCACTCTTGGTAGAAATTCAGGCATTGGTAGATACAGCACATGTTCCTAACCCACGGCGTCTAGCAGTTGGCTTAGAGCAAGCCCGTTTAGCAATGCTCTTAGCGGTATTGCATCGCCATGCGGGCGTGGCGTGTTTTGATCAAGATGTATTTTTAAATGCTGTTGGCGGTGTCAAGATTTCAGAACCAGCGGCTGACTTGGCAGTGCTGCTAGCAATTCAGTCATCGATTCGTAATCGCGCCTTACCTAAGGAGCTCATCGTCTTTGGCGAGGTAGGATTGGCTGGAGAGATTCGTCCTTGTCCGCGCGGTCAAGAGCGTTTGAAAGAGGCTGCTAAGTTAGGCTTTACAGTGGCCATTATTCCAAAGGCGAATATGCCCAAGACCAAGATCCCGGGCTTAAAAGTAATTCCTGTAGAGCGAATTGATCAAGCGATCGCAGCTGCTGCAGAACTCAGTTAATTTTCAGTAAATCGTTTTATTTTTTAACGTAGATCTTCTGCTTGTATTAAGAGTACTTGCTCTTCGCCAGCGGACACTTCCATCCAAATCACAGGAATTTGTGGGAACGCCTTTTTAAAGTTCCCATACTCATTACCAATTTCAAGCAGAATAGCGCCTCGTTCAGAGAGGTAGTCTGGCGCTTGGGCAATAATTCTGCGAATTAAATCCATGCCGTCATCACCACCCGCAAGGGCCAAGGCTGGCTCAGCTTGATATTCAGTAGGGAGTGCGCTCATTGAGGTGGCATTGACATAAGGTGGGTTGCAAATAATCAGATCAAAGAGGTTGTCTTCATTGGGCTCGGGTAGTGCGTCCCAAAGGTCGCCATCTAATAATTCCACTTGAGAGCTTAAGCTATGGCGATCCACATTGCGTGCTGCAACAGATAAGGCTGGCATGCTGATATCACAAGCGCTCACATGAATATCAGGACAAGAAAGAGCAAGCAAGATAGCCAAAGAGCCATTGCCAGTGCAAAGATCTAATGCTTTGCCATCGGCCGGTAACCATGGCTCCAATGATCCATCCACAATCAGTTCCGCAATCCATGAACGGGGAACAATACTTTGTTCGCTACAGAAAAATGGCACACCCATTAACCAAGCTTCACCCAAAATGTAGGCCAGTGGTTTACGAGTTGCAATTCTTTGCTCAGCGATAGCGAATGCCATTTGGTATTGATCGCTCGTTAGTGTTCGCTCTAGATGATCTAGTGCTTCTGCAGGACTGAGTTCCAATTGTTTGCTGGTAATCCACAAGGCTTCACTCTGCGCATCCATAGCGCCATGCCCATAATGTAATTTTGCGGCCTCTAGTTTGAGTGCGACTTGATCAATGCACTGATTGACTGTAAAGGCTTGTGAAGGCTCAGGGTCCATGATGGATGAATTTTGTATTAAAAAAGAAAAGCAGTGGGGTGAGATTAAGCTATGAGCTGCTCAAGCGTTTTGCGATAGATATTTTTGAGTGGCTCAACATCATCAATGATGACGCACTCATCGATTTTGTGGCTAGTCGCATTGAGCGGCCCAAATTCCACAACCTCTTTGCAGATCTTGGCGATAAAGCGACCATCACTAGTGCCCCCAGTAGTGGAGAGTTCGGTATCCACTCGTGTCTCGGCTTTAATGGCTTTGCGTAAAGCACCTGCTAAATCGCCATCACCAGTAATGAATGGGCTGCCACCTAATACCCAGTCGATCTCAAAATCAAGACCAGCGTTTTTGAGAATGTTTTCAAGACGTTCGCGCAATTGTTCTGGTTTGCTCTCGGTAGAGAAGCGGAAATTAAAATCGATTACCAGCTCACCAGGAATCACATTATTGGCACCAGTGCCCGCATGAACATTCGAAATCTGAAAACTGGTTGGCTGGAAATATTGATTGCCCTTATCCCACTCAGTCTCTACCAATGCTGTAATGGCTGGCGCAGACAAGTGAATTGGATTCGCGCCTAAATGAGGGTAGGCAATATGCGCCTGTATACCTTTGATCTTCACTTTGCCGGATAAAGAGCCGCGACGACCATTTTTAATCATGTCACCCAACTGATCAACAGAGGTTGGTTCGCCAATCACGCAGTAATCCAAGCGTTGACCATGTTGTTGTAAACGCTCACACATGATGACAGTGCCATCATTGGCGGGGCCCTCTTCATCGCTAGTAATTAAGAAGGCAATGGAACCTTGATGATCAGGATGGGTAGTAACAAATTCTTCTGTGGCAACTACAAATCCAGCTAGAGAGGTTTTCATATCAGCTGCACCACGACCGTAGAGTAAGCCATCACGAATCGTTGGCGTAAATGGGTTGCTGGTCCATTTTTCAAGCGGGCCAGTAGGCACTACATCGGTATGACCAGCAAACATCAGCACTTTGCCTTGATCGCCCGCTTTCCCTTTTTTGATGGCCCAAAGATTGGTGACCTGAAAATTCTCAGGCCCACTAATAACGCTCTCAGTATGAAAGCCAATTGCTTGTAAGCGTTGAGCAATTAAATCCTGGCAGCCACCATCTGCCGGTGTTACGGAATGGCAAGCGATCAGAGCTTCAGTAAGCTCAAGCGTGGCGCTCATAGATTTTTAGTCGCGCAGCAGTTCGTTGATGGCAGTCTTGGCTCTGGTTTGTGCATCCACTTTTTTCACAATGATTGCGGCATACAAACTGTACTTACCGCAAGCAGAAGGCAATGAGCCTGGAACTACTACTGAGCCAGCAGGAACACGACCGTAATGCACTTCACCAGTTTCACGATCATAAATTTTGGTGCTTTGACCAATGTAGACACCCATGGAGAGAACCGAATTCTCTTCAATGACGACCCCTTCAACTACTTCAGAGCGGGCGCCAATAAAGCAGTTATCTTCAATAATCACTGGGCCGGCTTGAATTGGCTCTAAAACACCGCCAATGCCAACGCCACCAGAAAGGTGAACGTTTTTACCAATTTGAGCGCAAGAACCAACGGTTGCCCAAGTGTCGACCATAGTGCCTTCACCAACATAAGCACCAATATTGACGTAAGAAGGCATCAAAACAGCATTTTTGCCAATAAAAGAGCCTCGCCGAGCCATAGCAGGGGGAACCACGCGGAATCCGCCCGCTGCAAAGTCAGCAGCCGTATAGCCTTCAAATTTGCTAGGAACCTTATCGTAGAACTGGGTGTAACCACCAGCACTCATTGGAACGTTGTCCTCTAGTCGGAAAGAAAGCAGTACGGCTTTTTTAACCCACTGATTTACTTCCCACTTGCCCACATCGCGACGCTCGGCGACTCGAATGGTGCCTGCATTGAGGCCTTCCAAGACCGCATTTACAGCGCTCCGGACGCTTCCAGGGGCGCTGTTGGGTGAGAGGTCTGCGCGGTTTTCCCAGGCTTGTTCAATGATGCTTTGTGGTGATTGGCTCATGCTTTTCAGTTAACTATCAGATTGTTAAGGGATTTTGTCCCTGAAGGTACATCTAACATTATATCGATGGGGCAAAAACGCGTCTAAGTAGCCTTAAGCTTGCTATCATCTTCCCACTTTAGATGTAAATTTTTACCCCTTTTTTGAACCTCTTTTTTCCCTGCAAAGTACGCCGTGCAACTGAAATCTATCAAACTTTCCGGCTTTAAGTCTTTCGTTGACCCAACCCATTTTGAAATGCCTGGCCAATTAATTGGCGTTGTGGGTCCTAACGGTTGCGGAAAGTCGAACATTATCGACGCCGTGCGCTGGGTTTTGGGCGAATCTCGAGCCAGTGAGTTACGTGGCGAATCCATGCAAGACGTTATTTTTAATGGTTCTGGCTTACGTAAACCGTCTGGTCGTGCCAGTGTGGAACTCATTTTTGACAATTCGGAAGGACGCGCTCAAGGGCAGTGGAGTGCTTTTACAGAATTGGGTATTAAACGTGTTTTGACGCGTGACGGCAATTCAAGTTACTACGTCAACAATCAAGTTGTGCGTCGTAAAGATATTCAAGATATTTTCTTGGGTACCGGTATGGGTCCAAGAGGTTACGCCATTATTGGTCAAGGCACGATTAATCGCATCTTGGAGGCAAAACCAGAAGAGTTGCGCGTGTTCTTGGAGGAGGCAGCTGGGGTTTCTAAATACAAAGAGCGTCGTAAAGAAACTGCTTCTCGTTTAGAGGACACTGTCGAAAATTTAACCCGTGTTGAAGACATTTTGCGTGAGCTTGATCAACAACTCACTCGCTTAGAAAAACAAGCAACTGTTGCCGAGCGTCATGCGGAGCTCTCTGCACAAATGAAATCTCAGCAACAGTTACTCTGGTTTGTGCGTCAGACCGAGGCTGGAAAAGAGCAAGAGCGTCATGCCAATGCTATCCGTGATACCCAAGTGAACTTGGAAGAGCAGACTGCTAAGTTGCGTCATGCTGAGTCTGAGCTGGAAACCATGCGTACTCAACAATACGCATTGCAAGATAAAGTCTCTGAGGCGCAAGGTGAGTTATATCAAACCAACTCTGATGTGAGTCAAGTTGAATCACAGATTCATTATGTGCAAGAAGCGCGCCAACGCTTACAACAACAAACTCAAGATTTGCAGGCACAATTGCAGCGCTGGACCGTGCAAGAAACTGATGCTGCTCAAGCGCAACGCACTGCTGAGCATGAACTAAATGAAGCTTCAGAAAAAGAACAAACTCTCTTGGCAGACCTCACTGGACTACAAGGGCAGATGCCAAGTCGTGAAGAGGCTTATCAAACTGCTGCACGTGATCTCAATAACTCCCGCGAAAGCTTAGCCTCCATTGAGCAACGTCTTGCGAGTTTGGGTGAGCGTATTCGTGCCATGTCAGCTCAATCCGATGAGCTCAAAGGGCGTGAAGCCCGCTTAAGAGGTGAGCTTGATGGTATGCGTAGGCCAGATGCAGAAGCTTTGCAAATGTCGATTGATCGTCAAACTATGGCGCAGCGCAAAGTTGAAGAGTCAAAACAACGCGCAGGTGAAACGCAGCAACGCGTACCTGCTGCAGATGAAGCACGTAATGCTGCCCAACAAAACATTCAGACAGCCAATCAAGATTTGGCTCAAACTGAGGCTAAGTTAACCGCTTTGACCGCCTTACAGGCCAGCGTGCAAGCACAAGGCAAGATTGGTCCATGGCTTGAAAGTAAAGGGCTTAAAGAAAGCAAACGTCTCTGGCAAGAGCTCAAAGTAGAGAGCGGTTGGGAAGCCGCTTTGGAGTCGGTATTGCGTGAGCGTTTGGCTGCAGTGACTGCAAAGAGTGTGCAAGAAACTCTCGCTTTAGCCAATGATGCGCCTCCAAGTCGTTTGGCGATTTTGCTGACAGAAGAAATTAGCCCAGCACATACATCAGCTCCAGCGGATTTCACACCTTTATTAAGTCGTGTGCAAAGTGCTGGTGCCCCAAGGCTTACCTCTGTGTTGCAAGAGTGGTTAGACAATATTTATATTGCCTCCAGTCTCGAAGATGCTTTGCATCGCCGTGAAAAATTACCAGCTGGTGGTGCATTTGTTACTCAGCAAGGCCACTTAGTGAGTCGTGTAAGCGTGCAGTTGTACGCAGCAGATTCTGAGCAAGCTGGTATGTTGGCCCGTGCGCAAGAGATGGAAAGTCTTGAGAAACAGTTACGCGCTCAAAAATTGATGCAGAGCGAATTGCAAGGTGAATTAGATCAATGTGTTGCTAACTATCAAGCGGCTCATCAAGCAGCAGAGCAGGCCCGTATCAATGCTGAGCAGGCAGTGCAAGAAGCTCATGGCTTTGAGGTAGAAAGAATGCAGTTAACTCAGGCTGAGGAACAATATAGCCAGCGCGCTGCCCAAATTCAGGATGAGTTGGGTGAGTTGCGCCTGCAAGGTGAGCAATTGGGTAATACACAAGAGCAATCTGCGGCAGAGTTAACTCAAGCAGAGGAATCTAAGCAGGGCCTCCAGGATGCTTTAGCATCTGCTCAAGAAAAATTAGAGGCGGCCACGCAAGAACGTGATCGTTTGCGTGAATCTTTACGCGCAGCAGAAATGTCTGCACAAGAGGCTGCCTTTGCAACTCGCTCACTGCAACAGCGCATTGCAGACTTACAACGTGATCAAAGTACTGCTCGCACTCAGATCATGGAGATTCAGGATAAGTTTGATCAGGCCACTCAAGAGTTAGTTTCCTTAAGTGATGAAGAGGCGCAAGAAAAATTACAGGGACTCTTGTTAGCTCGTAGTGCGCGTGAAGCAGCTTTGGCAAACGCTCGTACTGAGCAAGATGCTTTATTACATCAATTGCGTGAGGCGGATGAAGCCCGTATGCAGGTAGAGCGTAGCTTGCAGCCAATGCGTGACAAAGTGGTTGATTTGCAATTGCGTGAGCAGGCTGCCCGTTTGAACTATGAGCAATTTGCGACTTTGTTGACCGATGCAGAAGCTGACTTAACTGCCTTGGAAGCAAACTTTAGCCCCGACTTGAAGGTTGGCGCCTTGCAGACTGAAGTCAATCGTTTAAATACTGAGATTCAATCACTGGGTCTAGTGAATATGGCTGCGCTTGATGAGTTATCCAGCTCACGTGAGCGTAAGCAGTTCTTAGATGCGCAATCTGCTGACTTGAATGAAGCAATGCAGACTCTGACTGATGCGATTGCCAAGATTGATGCAGAGACTCGTGATTTATTGCAAGGCACCTTTGATCAAGTCAATGGCCACTTTGGAAAATTATTCCCAGAACTGTTCGGCGGCGGTCATGCTGAATTGGTGATGACTGGTGAAGAGATTTTGGACGCAGGCGTTCAAGTAATGGCCCAACCTCCAGGCAAGAAAAATAGCAGCATCTACTTGCTCTCCGGTGGTGAAAAGGCTTTGACTGCGATCGCACTGGTTTTCTCACTTTTCTTGTTGAATCCAGCTCCATTCTGCTTACTCGATGAGGTTGATGCGCCATTGGATGATGCCAATACCCTGCGCTATTCTCAACTGGTCGCCAAAATGTCAGATAAAACACAGTTTTTGTTTATCTCCCACAACAAAATCACCATGGAAATTGCCCATCAGTTGATTGGTGTCACGATGCAAGAGCAGGGCGTATCACGCATTGTTGCCGTGGATATCTCTTCAGCGGTTTCAATGGTAGAGGCTGCTTAAGTGTACGTAGAACAAATCATGACAATGTTGGGCTTGTCTGATTTGCAGTTTGCCTTAGCAGTTATTGGCCTACTGATTTTGATATTGGTAGCCATCCTCAACCTTAAATACTCCCGGGCACGTCGTAAAGCAAGAGAGCAGAGTGAATATGCTCTTGATGATCGCTTTGCACGCGAGCCTAGCTTTGTTCAGGGCTTTGCAGATGCTGACTCAAGTGAGCGTAATGAACCTAGTTTTGCTAGCGCGCTTTTAGCAACGACTTCTACTCCTGAGAAGTTTGCCATCGATCCTCGTATTGACTGCGTCATTACACTACGCTTTGATGAAGGTATCAGCGGGGCAGAGATTCTTGAAGAAATTAATACATGGACAGACTTACAAGCGCAATCTGCTGCAAAGTGGATGTGCGAAGGTTTGAATGTTGATCAGGAGTGGGAAGAGTTAAACCCGAAATCTTCATACTCTGAACTCCAATTAGCTATTCAATTAGCAAGTCGCCGTGGTGCCATTGGCGTCTTGGAATTATCTGATTTCTGTTCTCGCGCTCAAGCGCTCGCTGATACCTTGGGTTCCCAAATCGATATGCCTAGCGTCAATACCATGCTAGAGAGCGCTAAAGAGTTGGATGTGATGGCGGCAGATAGTGATATTCAACTTAGTATCAACGTGCTCTTTGATGAAGCTTGCCCTTGGGGTAATTTTGATGCGCTGATGCGTCAACGTGGTTTCAAGTTAGCGCGCAATGGCCGTGAATATGAGTTTTACAGTAATGGCGCATTGATCTTTACTAGCGCAGGCTTAGACCCAAACAAGTCGGTAATGCAATTGACCTTACTCTTAGAAGTTCCTCTGGTTGCGCAAGAAGAGCGCGCCTTTGAAAGAATGTTGGCTGAGGGTGTGGAGATTGCGCAATCTGCTCATGGCCGTTTAGTAGATGACAATGGTATTAATTTGAGCGAAGCAGCTGTGATCAGTATTCGTCAGCATCTTGATGGCCTTTTTGCCAATCTTGAGAAATCTGGCATCCCTGCTGGATCTTCCACAGCTAGCAGACTCTTTAGCTAGGACATCACCTTGTCGTCGAATAGTCCGATAAATACAGCGGAGCGTTACGCATTCTTACAGGCTGAGCTTGCCCGCCTAGAGCATGCTTACTATGTTCTAGATAATCCACTATTACCTGATATTGAATATGACCGCCTCTATCGAGAGTTATTGGACATTGAAGCGGCTCATCCAGAGTGGATTACACCAGAGTCCTTATCTCAACGGGTCGGTGGCACTGCCTTAAAAGAGTTTGACTCAGTGACTCATGAAGTACCTATGCTCTCGCTCAATAATGCATTTGAAGAAGCTGAGCTAAGCGCTTTTGATCGTCGTTGTCGTGAAGGCTTGCACGCGGATCATGTTACTTATGCGGGCGAGTTAAAGTTTGATGGTCTAGCCATTTCTCTGCGTTATGAAAATGGCTCTCTAGTCAGAGCCGCTACTCGTGGTGATGGAGCCAGTGGTGAAGACGTTACTGCGAACATCAAAACAATTCGTGCCATCCCTCTGAAATTAACGGGTAAAAGTATTCCACGAGTTTTAGAGGTTCGTGGTGAAGTCTTTATGTACCTTCAAGACTTTCAAAAAATGAATCAACAGGCAGCTGCTAGTGGCGAAAAAGAATTTGCCAACCCTCGCAATGCTGCTGCGGGAAGCTTACGTCAATTAGATTCAAAGATCACTGCAAAAAGACCGCTTTCTTTCTTTGCCTATGGGCTGGGTGCTTTAGAGCCGCAGTCTTGGCTACCAAAAACTCATGAAGAATTACTCAACGCTTATATAAAACTTGGGTTGCCAGTGTGCTCAGAGCGCAGGATTCTTCATTCAGTTGCGGAGATCTTGGCTTTCTACAATGAGATTGGTGCCAAACGTGATGCATTGCCCTATGACATCGACGGTGTTGTCTATAAAGTCAATTCATTTGCAGAGCAGACAAAACTTGGCTTTGTATCTAGAGCTCCACGATTTGCATTAGCCCATAAGTATCCAGCGCAAGAGGCGCTGACTACTGTATTGGGAATCGATGTGCAAGTAGGTCGTACTGGTGCGATTACTCCCGTTGCACGACTGGCTCCAGTCGAGGTGGGGGGTGTTACTGTTACCAATGCTACCTTGCATAACGAAGATGAAGTCAAGCGCAAGGATGTGCGTATTGGGGATACCGTTTCGGTACGAAGAGCAGGTGATGTGATTCCCGAAGTAGTTTCGGTGATCAAAGATCGCCGCCCTGCAGATACGAAAGAATTTGTGATGCCAGTCAATTGCCCAGTATGTGATTCCCATATTGAGCGTTTAGCCGATGAAGCAGTGGCACGCTGTAGTGGCGGCTTATTTTGTGGTGCGCAGCGTAAGCAAGCTTTAATTCACTTTGCCCACAGAAGGGCTCTCGATATTGAAGGTTTGGGTGAAAAGATTGTTGATCAATTAGTGGATCAAAATCTCGTGAGAACGCCGGCTGATCTTTATCGCCTCGGTTTCACCGCTTTAGCGAATCTAGAGCGGATGGGTGATAAGTCAGCGGATAACCTCATTCAGGCGATTAATCAATCTAGAAATACCACCTTAGCTAGATTTATCTTCGCCCTCGGTATTCGTCATGTTGGCGAGACCACCGCAAAGGACTTGGCCAATCATTATCAATCGATGCATGCACTCATGGATGCCAGTATCGAGGATTTGTTGACTGTTAAAGATGTGGGTCCTGTGGTTGCAGACTCAATCACCAGCTTTATGCAAGAAGCACATAACCGAGAGGTCATTGAGCAACTCCTGGCTTCAGGAATGCAGCTTTCTGTCGAGGAAAAAATCATCAGCGCAGCTGTAGCGGGTAAAACATTTGTCCTTACTGGCACCTTCCCAACAATGACCCGCGATGAAGCTAAGGAACTCCTGGAAAAAGCGGGTGCTAAAGTCGCTGGCTCAGTTTCTAAAAAAACTGACTATGTCGTTGCTGGAGAGGATGCAGGCAGCAAGCTTACTAAGGCAGAAGAGTTGGGTGTACCAGTGATTGATGAGTCAGCAATGTTGCAGTTATTAAAGTAGTTCTATTCTCAAATGAATTCTCTGCATTCTAAATTTCATATCAACTCCGGGGATTGGGCTAGCTTAGAGCCAATCTCTGACCAAGAAAAACAAGTTCGCATTGATTTAGCGACAGCTTATCAATTGGCCTATTTAAAAAATTGGGATGATGGAATCTATACCCATATTTCAGCTTCAGTGCCTGATGAAGATGGTGCTTATTTACTTAATCGATTTGGATTGCGCTTTAATGAAGTGACCCCTCAAAATTTAGTAAAGGTAAACCTGCAGTGCCAGGTATTGATAGGAGAAGGCCCTGTTAATCAGACAGGGTTTGCGATTCATGGTGCAGTACATGCTGCGCGCCCTGATGCAAAGTGTGTATTACATCTTCACGTAGATTCAGTAATTGCCATATCGGCTCAAGCAAAAGGACTCTTACCAATTTCGCAGCACGCTTTACGTTTTTATCGTGATGTGGCGTACCATGACTATCAGGGATTGGCATTGTCTGCCAGGGAGCAGACTACTCTAGTAAAAAATTTGGCTGATAAGAAAGCAATCCTTTTGCATAACCACGGCAGCATTGTTTGTGGAGCTTCCATACAGCAAGCATTTTATTTAATGGATGTTCTGGATAAGGCCTGCAAAATTCAGGCGCTATCTAGGTCTGATCAGGATTTTATTTGTCCACCTGCTGAAATCTGCGAATTAACTTATAGACAGCTATGTAGCGATGGGGATGATGAGGGTCGGCTAGAATGGCCTGCATATCAAAGAGCTTTGATGGATAGCTAAAAGGAGAAAACAATGCCATTAATTCAAGTGCAATTATTCGAAGGTCGTAGTGATGATGTAAAGCGGGAATATGCAAAAGCCATCACAGAGGCTGCTGTAAAAATTATGGGTTGCACTGCAGCATCAGTCGATGTGATTTATCAGGATGTAAAAAAATCTGATTGGGCAACAGCAGGAAAACTGTGGAGTGATTCCTAGCTATTAAATAGTCGATATTCCTTCCGGGAATATCTCATATAGCATCTCTTGTATTCACAAGCGAACATAGTTTGCGCAAGATATTTCAAATCATATTTTTAGATTCTGAGGAGGCTGTATGAAAATCTGCGTCATTGGAGGTGGTGGAGCAATTGGTGGTTACTTGGCTGCTAAATTAGCCAGGGCTGGTAATCAAGTAACCGTAGTTGCGCGGGGCGCTACCCTGGCAACAATCCAAAAAAATGGTCTAACACTCTATATGGAAAGCGAGCCTCGTCCTATTGTTGCTCAGGTTAGGGCAGTGGAAAAAATTAGTGATGTCGGCATACCTGATGTCATCATGTTGGCTGTAAAGGCGCATCAAATTGAGCCAATCATTGATGATTTGGCAAGCATTGTTGGCCCTGAGACCACATTGATCCCAATGCAAAACGGCATTCCATGGTGGTACTTCCAAAATCTACCAGGCCCATTTGAAAACTTCCCGGTAGAGACGGTCGATGCTGGTGGGCAGATTATGAAAAAGATTAATCCACGAAATGTGATTGGTTGTGTTGTCTATCCAGCCACCTATGCAGAGTCTCCTGGCGTAATCCGTCATGTAGAGGGCAATCGTTTTCCGCTTGGTGAGCTTGATGGATCTCAATCCGAGCGCATCCAAAAAATTTCTCAGATGATGTCAGACGCTGGATTTAAGTCGCCTATCTTAGAAGATATTCGCTCAGAGATTTGGTTAAAGCTCTGGGGTAATATGACTTTCAATCCTATCAGTGCGCTCACTCATGAGCATCTTGAGGGCATCTGTAGAAATCCTCTGACTAAGGATTTGGCGCGCAATATGATGCTCGAGGCACAAACCATTGCTGAGAAGTTAGGAGTTATATTCCGGGTGGATGTTGAAAGACGTATTTCTGGAGCAGAAAAAGTTGGCAAACACAAAACCTCAATGCTTCAGGATCTCGAAGCTGGCAATAACTTAGAGATCGATGCACTCCTTGGTTCTGTGATTGAGCTTGGGCGCATTACCAATACTCTGACACCTTGTTTAAGCACTGTATTTGCTTTAACTAAACTTTTAAACACTAAGGTTCAAGCCTCACAAGGCAGGTTGGCTCTGCCAGAGCTTGTACTTGAACATTAGCCTTACCAAAGTCCTGCAGTATGTTGTAGTTTGATCCCATCCTGATGATGGGATTTTTTTTATTCAGACTTCCCTGCTGGCAAGCCCTTCCACCATTCCCCTTTGAATTGTCCCTGCAGCCAATCAATACATTGGACTACTTTGGTGGGGACATGTTTTGGTGAGGAGAAGACCGCATGAATTTCTTGACTTGGTAGTGTCCAATCCTCCAAGATGGGTCTCAGAACTCCATCCTTCATCGATTGATGCGCTACATAACAGGGGAGTGCAGCCAAACCCATGCCTGCTCTAGCTGCTGATAAGACGGAAGAGAGATTGTTAGAGGTGAATGGCCCTTTCACCTCGATAGATTCTGAATGACCTGATTGGTCTGTGAAACTCCAGCGATGGTCGCCTTGCACCGTGGAGTAGATTAAGGCAAGGTGTTTACGGATTTCCTCTGGGGCTTTGGGGATCGAGTGTTTTTCGAGATACTGAGGGGTAGCAACCAATACCCAAGGGTTGGTGCCAAGAAATCTCGATCCTAAAGAAGAGTCTGGTAAACGTCGCATTCGAATAGCTAAATCGACACCTTGTTCGACAAGATTGATATATCGATCATCCATACTGAGATTGACTTCAAGCTCTGGATGAAGTGCCATAAATTCGAGAATGGAGGGTGTGAGAACCCGCCGCCCAAAAGCAACCGATGAATTAATCGTTAGCCTGCCGCGAACTTTGGATTGCATCAAGGAAGCCAGGTCATCAGCCTCTTCAATTTCACGGGCTATCAACTTGCATTTTTCGTAATAAATTTTCCCAATCTCAGTGGGGGTGACTCCACGAGTGCTGCGGTGCAGCAGTAATGCCCCTAAGCGCTTCTCCATGGATGCAACAAATTTGGTGGCTGTGGGTTGGGTAATGCCTAAATCTTCAGCAGCCTTACTAAATGAGCCCGTTTCTACGACTCGAATAAAGAGGGATATTCCTTGTACGCGATCCATGACAGGGTTCTCTGGTGGCAATAGATAGGTGATTTTTACACTATTCCACAGTGGAATACTAGATATAGATTTGCTGAGGTTCTCTATTTATCTGAATTTGGGGATGATTCGTCCATACCCATATGAGGAGATGAATCATGGCAAAAATGAAAGCAGCAATGGCAGCAGTGTTGGTGATGGAAAAAGAGGGCGTTACCCAAGCCTTTGGAGTACCAGGTGCTGCAATTAATCCCCTATACGCCCAAATGCGCGAACGTCAGTCGATTGCCCATGTATTAGCGAGACACGTAGAGGGTGCTTCTCATATGGCAGAGGGCTACACAAGAGCCGCTCCAGGAAATATCGGTGTCTGTATTGGTACATCGGGCCCCGGCGGCACAGATATGATCACCGGCTTGTATTCAGCGCAAGCAGATAGCATTCCAATTTTATGTATTACAGGTCAAGCACCACGCGCTAAATTGCATAAAGAAGATTTCCAGGCGGTGGATATTGCTTCAATCGCTAAGCCTTTAACAAAGATGGCAGTTACCGTACTTGAGCCAGCATTGGTTCCAAGAGTATTCCAACAGGCATTTCACTTAATGCGCTCTGGCCGTCCTGGACCAGTGTTGATTGATTTGCCAATTGATGTGCAGATGGCTGAGATCGAGTTTGATATCGATACTTATGAGCCATTGCCTGCCTACAAACCACAGGCAACTCGCAAGCAGATTGAGAGAGCGCTTGAAATGCTTAATGAATCTGAGCGTCCCTTAATTGTGTCTGGTGGTGGCGTGATTAATTCTGACGCTTCAGACCTTTTAGTACAGTTTGCAGAGATCACTGGCATTCCTGTCATTCCTACGCTCATGGGTTGGGGCTCGATCCCTGATAGTCATCCATTGATGGCTGGTATGGTTGGTTTACAAACATCACATCGTTATGGCAATGCCACGATGTTGGCAAGTGATTTTGTTTTAGGCATCGGTAACCGTTGGGCAAATCGCCACACTGGTTCAACCGAGGTGTATTGCAAGGGCCGTAAGTTTATCCACGTCGATATTGAGCCTACTCAGATCGGTCGTATCTTTACTCCTGATTTTGGTATTGTGTCCGATGCAAAAGCTGCGTTAGCCCTGTTTATAGAAGTTGCAACGGAGATGAAGAAAGCTGGCAAGCTGAAAGATCGTACTAAGTGGTCAGCTGAATGCTTGGGTAGAAAAAATTCCATCGACTATCAGCGCAAGACAAACTTTAATGAATCTCCAATGAAGCCGCAGCGCGTGTATCAAGAGATGGTTCAAACGTTTGGCGAAGATGTCACTTATGTCAGTACGATTGGTCTCTCGCAAATTGCTGGCGCTCAATTCTTGAAAGTATTCAAGCCTCGTCATTGGATTAACTGTGGTCAAGCTGGTCCATTGGGCTGGACAGTACCAGCAGCTCTAGGTGTACGTGCTGCTGATCCAACCCGCAAGATTGTGGCCCTCTCAGGAGACTATGACTTCCAGTTCATGATTGAAGAGTTGGCTGTCGGCGCACAGTTTAAGTTGCCATTCATCCAAATTTTAGTTAACAACAGTTATCTTGGATTAATCCGACAAGCACAACGTGGCTTTGAGATGGATTACTGTGTGCAATTGGCTTTCGATAACGTCAATATTCCGGAAAGCGCTGGTATTGTGAAGGGCTATGGCGTCGATCACGTGAAGGTTGTTGAGGGACTTGGCTGTAAGGCCATCAGAGTAGAGCGTGAAGACCAATTGGCTCCTGCAATTGCTCAAGCCGAGGCATGGATTGCTGAATTTAGAGTACCAGTCGTAGTTGAAGTGATTCTAGAGCGAGTCACTAACATTGCGATGGGGACAGAAATCGATAGCGTTAATGAGTTTGAGCCTGTTGCTAAATCTATTGAAGATGCTCCAGTAGCAGTTCTTCAGTCCTAGTTTGTCATTCAGAAAAGAGAATATTCAATGCCTCGTTTTGCCGCCAATTTGTCCATGCTCTTTACAGAAGATGCATTCTTAAATCGCTTTGCGCTTGCTCGAGTTGGTGGTTTTAAGGCTGTAGAATTTTTATTTCCTTATGCATTTTCTAAGGATGAAATTAAGTCTTGTTTGGATACTTATGCGTTGAAATTGGTTTTGCATAACCTGCCTGCAGGCGATTGGGAGGCTGGCGAGCGAGGTATTGCTTGCAACCCTGATCGCGTTGCAGAGTTTCGTGCTGGGGTAGATAAAGCGATTGAATATGCCACTTTTTTAAATGTTAAGCAGTTAAATTGTTTAGCAGGCAAGGCGCCTGCCGGGGTTGATCCTAAAGTGCTACGCGATACTTTTGTTGGTAACTTAGGCTACGCAGCAGAGCAGTTAAGCAAAGCAAAACTCAATCTCTTAATTGAGCCTATCAATACTTATGATATTCCAGGGTTCTACTTATCAAGAACTCAGCAAGCGATTGAAATCATGGATGAGGTAGGTGCTGATAACTTGTATTTGCAATATGACATCTATCATGCTCAGCGCATGGAAGGTGAGTTAGCAAATACGATTCAAAAATATCTCCCTAGAATTGGGCATATTCAGTTAGCAGACAATCCTGGACGTAATGAGCCTGGTACTGGCGAAATTAACTATGACTTCTTATTTGGCTTCCTGGATAAGATTGGATATAAGGGCTGGATTGGTTGTGAATACAAGCCTCTCAAGAACACTGCTGCAGGCCTTGCATGGATGGAGAAGTATGAGCATTCTCATCATGAGTCTGCTTTTGCATAATAGCTTACTAGAATTTAAGCTAAATCCTTAACTCCTCAAGTGGTTTCATCCTAAGCAATGGATTCTGCTTAGGGCTAATCTGCTTTATTGCAGTTGAGGTACGGCATATACCTATTCGTAGCACAGCCCTCACTCCAGCCTCATACCCCCACTTTTAAAGTTAAGATATTCATCCAATTAAAAGCAATTTTTTAGATGTCAGTAATTTCTTACTAAAAAATCAGGTGGTGATTTTTAGAGGCTCTCGTTACGATTATCCGTTTGAGAGTCTTCTATGCAAAAATTTTCTGGATTTTTTGGCGCCATCATTGACCCCGCTAGATATAAAAACATAGATAGTGTTCTGGTTGTAATGCATGCAAATGTAGAGTTCGTTAATTTTCTAGCTGCATTGGGTAGCGTCATTAGAATAGCGGGAGTTATACCCAAAGCAAGCTCTAAAAAATTTGCAAATCTAAATGCCTTACAGCAGTGCTATCCAGTATTTGATATTGATCGAAGCTCGATATTAGCAAGCCCATCTGAATTTATTAAAAAAATTGATTGCCTAATAAAAAATGAGCGGTTCGCAATTATAGATATGGGAGGATATTTTTCTCATGTTGCATTGGATCTGGTTAAAAAATTTGATAATCAAATTATTGGGATTGTGGAGGATACAGAGAACGGTCATCAGCGATATGAGTCTCTACTTAGGCAAAAGGATTCTTCCGAGACTCTTGTCCCGGTAATTTCAGTCGCACGAAGCCCTCTTAAGGAGCCCGAAGATTCCTTAGTTGGACAAGCTATTGTTTTTTCCGCTGAGGCAATCATGCGCTCTCATGGATTGATTCTGCTTGGAAAGCGTGTTGGAGTCATTGGATTTGGGAAGATTGGAAGATCAATCGCTTTTTCTCTTTTATCGAGAGGCTCTAGAGTAGATGTTTTTGACTCAAACCCGATTCTTCTAGCTTCTGCTTTATCGCTTGGTTTTCATACATCTTCTAGACCTGAGTTTCTAAGATCGGCAGATATTTTATTTTGCGCTACTGGGAATAAGTCTCTATCGATTGCTGATGAGATTTATTTTAAAGACAGACTCCATATATTTTGTGCAACCTCGTCTGATGACGAGCTATCAGCATGTATCCGATATAAGATTGACTCTTCCCTTTTATCGACAAGAAAGCATACCTCCAAAATTTCTATGGGTGGTAAGTCTATTTATATACATAACGAAGGTAACTCAGTTAATTTTGTACATGGTGCAGTCGTTGATAGTTTTATTGAGTTGGTGCAGGGTGAAATTATTTATTCAATT
This sequence comes from Polynucleobacter sp. JS-JIR-5-A7, assembly GCF_018687935.1. Lineage (NCBI taxonomy): Bacteria > Pseudomonadati > Pseudomonadota > Betaproteobacteria > Burkholderiales > Burkholderiaceae > Polynucleobacter > Polynucleobacter sp. JS-JIR-5-A7. Next base: position 522,130 of record NZ_CP061308.1, read on the forward strand.
GGAAGTCTGCAGGATGCGCCTCAAAACACAATTTCTTATCTTCCAGATTCTGATAAAAAATTTATTGCTGATAAATGGATATCGCATCATCAGCATGCGTAGAGGGGGTATTTAGTGGTACATGAGTCCTTGACAGTGTTGGCCTCTGTAATATCCTCATTTAGTCGCGCAGGACTTAATGTTGTTGATCGAAAGCAATTTCGACAAGAAGAAGTTTGCCCTTTGGTAATTGGCTATTGGAATAATCTTTTGCCAGTTTTATTCATATCCCCAATTATTTTCTTCACCCCAGCATCTAATTATTATCTTAGTGACCTTTTTTCTTTGGAAATTATTTTTCTTGCAGCCTTGATTCAGTGCGTAGCCTACTCTTTTTCTTTTGCATTTAAAAAACTAAGAGTTACGGATATAGCAGTTTTAACAAAAACTGCTGACATAACAGTTCCGCTAGCATTGGTATTTTTGGGCTTGTATTTGATTCCCTATAGCTTCTTTTTGCTACTGCCGATAATATCGATAATTTTTATTTACTCTGCTGGACTTAATATTGTTAAGAAGACCTACAAATCGTCATTAGTTCTAGTATTAGCACTTACTGCTCAAGGAGTATATGCATATGTTGTAGGTTCTACTGTGTATTTCAATAGAGGTTTTTGGAGTCTACTTTCTGTTGCATTTTCAGTGCTAGTTTGGAGATTTATATTTTCAGGTACTCTTATGCTTTATCGCCAGCGCATCTCTCGCCTCTATTATTTCCCTATACAATTTCTAACTAGGACTGGATTTTATATTCGAGGAATCTTAACTGTATTAACACAGGTGACATTTATCTTTGCAATTACAGCAAAGAATTTGCTGGTTGTTTGGCCAATACTAAATGCAACTGGTTTTTTAGGTGCAGTGTTTGCGTATTTCTTTCTTGGTGAAAAATTAGCCCCAAGAGATTTTTTATTTCTTTTATTTGCATTTTTAATCAGTGGGGTAGCAGTTTTTGCTCTTAATTATGAAAAGCTTTAATGTAAACGCCATTCCAAATTTTGATATTAGCAAATCAATTGCCCTGTTTGGCCGTCGCGTGCATTCAGTCTTGAATTATGAAAATCCATTCAGTAGGTCAAATCAGATTGGACATGTCACTGCAAGTGGTTTGTTAGTACATGAAAACAAAGCATTACTGATCTTTCATCCATATATTAAAGCTTGGTTTCAGCCTGGTGGCCATATTGATGATGGTGAATCACCTATTGAGGCGGCTATTCGCGAGGTATACGAAGAAACTGGCTTCATATGCGCATTGGAATCGGGAGGTCTTGAGCCAGTTGATGTTGATGTTCATGAAATTCCTGCAAATCCTCAGAAGGGTGAAGGGGTTCATTTGCATATTGACTTACTTTATAGGCTGAAAGTTTTAAGACAGGATAAATCGTCAGAAGATATTTTGTATGACTGGTTTTCTTTTGACCAAATTAAAAGTACTCGCATTCGCCGAGTTCTGTCCAACCTAAGTGCCTAAAGCCTCAAGTAACTCGGTCTCTAATTGAATCTGTAGCTTTGGATTTTTGCCCAAGTTGGCGGCATCCAGCAGTAATACGTCTTCTACTCGTTCACCAAGAGTATTGATACGCGCGGTATGAATCGATACTTGATGTTTAGCTAGCACTCTAGAGATGGTGTAGAGCAGTCCAGTCCGATCGCTTGCAGAGAGTGCAAGTGTGTAATAGCGCCCGCGATCATCTGGAGCCATATAAACCCGGGGCTTAATGGGGAAGGTGCGAGATTGTCTAGAGAGGCGACCCATGCTTGGAGTGGGTAAGGGATCTGCATTGCTTAATGCAGCAGTAAGCTCAAACTCTACCAGTTGAATGATGTCGCGGTAGCTACTGCCCTCATCTACTAGGGTGCTACCAGAAATTTGGAAAGTATCTAAAGCGTAACCATGGCGAGTGGTATGAATGCGCGCATCCCAGATAGAGAAACCATGCTTTTCAAAGTACGCGCAGATTCTGGCAAATAGATCTTCTTGATCTTTGATATACACCGCGACCTGCAAACCTTCGCCAATGGGCGACAACCTTGCGCGCACAATAGGCTGGTCGTTATTCACCTTGTTATAAAGATGACGCGTTAACCAAGCTATATCAGATGAGTCCTGGCGAAGGAAGAAGGCAACATCTAATTGTTTCCATAGTTCTTCATAAGCCTCGTCATTGATGCCATACAGGCGTAATTTAGCCTTGGACTCTTCTTGGTGTTGCGCCAATTCTGAAGAGGCATCTGGCTTGGCTCCACCTAAGACTCTGAGAGTGGCGCGATAGAGATCTTCAAGCAGTTTGCCTTTCCAGGCATTCCAGACTTTAGGGCTGGTGCCACGGACATCAGCTACGGTTAAGAGGTACAAAGCGGTGAGATGACGTTCATCACCCATCTTCTTGGCAAAAGCCCGTACTACATCTGGATCTGTGATGTCTTGCTTTTGAGCTACCTGGCTCATATTGAGATGTTCTGCAACTAACCAGATCAAGAGCTCAGTATCTTTTTTATCAAGACCATGGTCTTTGGCAAACTTGCGCATATCGGCTTTGCCAAGTTGCGAATGATCCCCGCCACGTCCTTTGGCAATGTCGTGGAAAAGTGCGGCAATCACTAGTAACCAGGGCTTTTCAAAATGGGCAATTAAGCTGCTACAAAATGGAAACTCATGGGTATGTTCAACGACCATGAAGCGGCGCACATTACGCAACACCATCAAAATGTGCTGATCAACGGTGTAGACATGAAACAAGTCATGCTGCATCTGCCCAACAATTTTTCTGAAGGCAGGCAGGTATCGACCGAGAACACTACTACGGTTCATTAAATGGAATGCTCGACTTACACCTTCGGGCTGCTTGAGAATCTCGATAAAGAGGGCTCGATTAATAGGGTTGGCTCGCCACTTAGCATCCATTTTTTGGCGGGCGTTATACAGTGCTCGAAAAATAGTTGCTGAAAGGCTTTTGACGTTAGCTGTTTGCGAAAATACCAGGAAGGTTCGCAAAATTTGTTCAGGATGATTCTGAAACAATTGTGGGTCAGTAATATCGAGTACACCTTGCCGCTCAATGAAATACTCATTACCTTCGCCTGGAATAGGGCGAGTGGTTTTAGATTCTTGCGGAAAGAGGAGTGCTTCAATGTTTTGTAAAAGAACATCGTTTAATTGCGTGACCGCTTTAGCAGCCCAGTAGTAGCGACGCATAATCGCTTCACTGGCTTGGCGTGAAGAATCGGTTTCAATGCCCATTGATTTCGCCAGTGGTGCCTGTAAGTCAAAAGCAATCACATCTTGGCGACGTCCTGCGAGCAGATGCAAATTGACCCTCAGGGTGTCCAGAAAGCGTTGATTACGATTCAGTTCCGTTAGCTCGCGCTGGGTGACTAAGCCGGCTTCATTTAAGTCTTTAAAGGTATTGCCCAATAATGCCGCCTTACTGACCCAAGAGATGACCTGCAGATCACGTAAGCCACCGGGACTCTCTTTACAGTTAGGCTCAAGCGAGTACGGTGTATTTTGATATTTGTAGTGACGTTGTATTTGCTCTGCTTGTTTAGCTTGAAAGAAGCTCTTTGGATCCATTGCACCTTCATAAGCGGCGGCAAATTCTTTAAAGAGTTGTTTTTTCCCGCAGATCAAGCGCGCTTCAAGAAGTGAAGTGCGAACCGTGATGTCCTGCTCTGACTCTGAAATGCACTCTGCAACGGTTCTTACTGAGGAGGCAATTTCAAGGCCAGTATCCCAACACCTTGCAACAAATTGCTCTACTTTTTTTGATACAGCATCAACCATAGTTGTGTTGGGTGGAAGCAATATCAGAATGTCAATATCAGAATAGGGGAAGAGGGCGCCTCTTCCATATCCGCCAACAGCCACCAGGGTTGCTTCGCTGTTCAAGTCATAGTCATTCCACAAGTGAGCGAGTAGTTGATCAGTCAGTTTGCTCAGTTGTTTAGTGAGCTTGCCGGCAGCCTGTGTTTTTTTAAACTCTGTATAAGCAACTTCACGAGCGACACGCAGACCTGCCGCATCAGTAATCTTATTGACTGTCTGCGACTTAGTCATGTGATTACGCGCTAGCTGTTAAAGGCCTGAATGCAAGACCTTTAACGCAGTCCGGCGGAGGATTGCTGCCCTCTGACCAGGTTAATACCTCAACGCCAGTTTGCGTCACCAAAAGTGTATGTTCCCACTGCGCAGACAAGCTACGATCTTTGGTTTTGACAGTCCACTGATCTGGCATGGTTCTAATTTCACGACGACCTGCGTTGATCATCGGCTCAATGGTGAAAGTCATGCCAGCTTCTAATTTCTCACCAGTGCCTGGGCGACCATAGTGAAGGATTTGCGGGTCTTGATGAAACACTTTACCGATGCCGTGCCCGCAGTACTCACGCACAACGGAATAGCCTGCTTTTTCAGCATGTGTTTGAATCACGTGACCAATGTCACCGAGTGATGCACCTGGTTTCACTTGAGCAATGCCCAGCCACATGCATTCAAAAGTAATTTGCGTCAGACGCTTGGCCAGCAGAGAAACTTCACCAACCATGAACATCCGACTGGTGTCACCGTAATAACCATCGGGAGTAATGACGGTGATATCTAAGTTAACCACATCACCAATTTTGAGAACTTTGTCCCCAGGAATGCCATGGCAAATCACATCATTGACCGAGGTGCAAATGGACGCCGGAAATGGTGGGTAACCTGGGGGTTGGTAGTTCAGTGGCGCAGGAATAGTTTTTTGCACGTCCCGCATGTACTCGTGGCAAATGCGATCGAGTTCGCCAGTGGTAACGCCAGCCTTAATATGGGGAGCTACATGATCCAAAACTTCACTCGCTAAGCGACCAGCCTCACGCATCCCAAGGATGTCTTTTTCTGCGGTAAATACACTATTCATTCCTTGATTATCAACGACTTGGACAGTCTTGGCTTACCAATACTGCCTAAAAAATAGGCGGTAACCCAGTTTTTAGGGTAGTTAGAGCCAGTTTTATCGCGCTGGGTCTTGGGGCAGACTTGGCTAAGACTAGCTAGAGCCTTGATAGTTAAGCTATAATTTTGGTCTCAGGTCTATTTTGGACTTGAAATCGCGAGTTGAGCCCTCCAGGGTGGCGTTTTTTAGCGCAGCTAGGACTCAACTTTAGAACTAACCCTTAGGAGATGTTATGTCAGTAACAATGCGTCAAATGCTGGAAGCCGGTTGCCATTTTGGTCACCAAACACGCTTCTGGTCCCCAAAGATGGCCCCATTTATTTTCGGTCATCGTAATAAGATCCACATCATCAACTTGGAAAAAACATTGCCAATGTTTCAGGACGCCCTGAAATTTGCAAAACAAGTTGCTGCTAATCGTGGCACGATTTTGTTTGTTGGTACTAAGCGTCAATCACGTGAGATCATTGCTGAAGAAGCTGCTCGTGCTGGTATGCCTTATATCGATAGCCGTTGGCTGGGTGGCACACTCACCAACTTCAAAACAGTTAAAGGTTCCCTCAAGCGCTTGAAGGACATGGAAGTTGCTAAAGAAGCTGGCGACTGGGAAAAGCTTTCCAAGAAAGAAGCTTTGACGAATGACCGTGATCTCGACAAACTACAAAAAGCCCTTGGCGGTATTAAAGATTTGAACGGCGTTCCTGATGCGATTTTCGTAGTGGACGTTGGTTATCACAAGATTGCGATTACTGAAGCGAACAAGCTCGGTATTCCAGTGATCGCTGTGGTGGATACTAACCACTCACCAGAAGGCGTTGATTACATCATCCCTGGTAACGATGACTCAAGCAAAGCTGTAACCCTCTATGCACGTGGTATTGCTGACGCAATCCTCGAAGGCAAAGCGAACTCTGTTCAAGAAATCTTGACAGCCGTTAAAGAAGGTGAAGAAGAGTTTGTTGAAGAAGGGAAAGCTGAATAATGGCCGCTATTACCGCTGCAATGGTTGGCGAATTACGCGCCAAAACTGATGCTCCGATGATGGAGTGCAAAAAAGCTTTGACAGAGGCTGATGGTGATATGGCTCGTGCAGAAGAAATACTGCGTGTAAAGCTGGGTAGCAAAGCTGGTAAAGCGGCTTCACGCGTTACTGCTGAAGGTATCGTGGCCGTTTCTATCAATGGCACTAACGGTGCTTTGTTAGAGGTGAATTGCGAAACTGACTTCGTTTCTAAGAATGATGACTTCTTGGCATTTGCAAATGACTGCGTCAAGTTGGTTGCTGAAAAGAACCCAGCTGATGTTGCTGCATTGCTCGCACTGCCTTTAAACGGATCTACGGTGGATACAGTGCGTAGCGCATTGATTGGCAAAATTGGTGAGAACATCATGCCACGTCGCTTCAAGCGTTTTACTGGTAGCAATAAGTTGGTTTCTTACCTCCATGGCACCCGCATTGGTGTTGTGGTTGAGTTTGAAGGCGACGACACTGCTGCTAAAGATGTTGCGATGCACGTTGCTGCCATGAAGCCAGTTGCTTTGTCTACGGCTGACGTTCCTGCTGAGTCGATTGCGATTGAGCGTAGCGTCGCGGTTCAAAAGGCTGCTGAATCTGGTAAACCACCTGAAATCGTTGAGAAGATGGTGGAAGGTTCCATTCAGAAGTACCTCAAAGAAGTTTCTTTACTGAATCAGACTTTTGTAAAGAACGATAAGCAAACCGTTGAGCAAATGCTCAAAGCTGCCAACACAAACGTCAAAGGTTTTACGATGTTTGTTGTGGGTGAAGGCATTGAGAAGCGTCAAGACGACTTTGCGGCTGAAGTGGCTGCTCAGGTAGCTGCCGCCTCTAAAGCTACTGCGTAATTAGCCAGCTCTGGGCTTGCCCCAGTAGGTCAGTAATACCCAAAAGGGCATAGAAACTCAGGTTTCTGTGCCCTTTTGTTTGATCTTTCCCAAGCCCTTTATAATTTGGCGGAGATATTAAAAAAGTACTTAAAGATCAATAAGCTAAGTATGCAAAGTACTTGGCAAATTACGGAAAATAAAATCATGCCAGGCTACAAACGCGTCCTCCTCAAATTATCTGGTGAAGCCCTGATGGGGGATGATGCTTTTGGCATCAATCCGATCACTATTGATTCCATGGTTTCTGAAATCGCCCAAGTGGTCAATAGTGGTGTTGAGCTCGCCATCGTCATTGGTGGGGGGAATATTTTCCGCGGCGTTGCTGGCGGCGCTGCTGGTATGGATCGTGCAACTGCTGACTATATGGGCATGTTGGCGACCATGATGAACTCTCTCGCATTACAAGATGCTTTGCGTCAAAAAGGGGTTGAAGCGCGCGTGCAATCCGCCCTGAGAATGGACCAAGTGGTTGAGCCTTACATACGCCCACGTGCCATTCGCGCGATGAGCGAAGGCAAAGTAGTGATCTTTGCAGCCGGTACAGGTAACCCGTTCTTTACAACCGATACTGCCGCCGCCTTGCGTGGCGCTGAAATGGGTGTGGAAGTGATGCTGAAAGCTACTAAGGTGGATGGCATCTATAGCGCCGATCCAGTCAAGGATCCTACTGCGACTCTTTATAAGACCATCACCTTTGATGAGGCATTAATTAAGAACTTACAAGTTATGGACGCTACTGCATTTGCATTGTGTCGTGACCGCAAATTACCAATCAAAGTATTTTCGATCCTCAAGCCAGGCGCATTAATGCGTGTAGTGCAGGGTGAATCTGAAGGTACTTTGGTGCACGTTTAATAGGAGGCCTGATGTCTGCAGCAGAAATTAAAACCAATACCAATCAAAAGATGGAAAAGTCTCTTGAGGCTTTGAAAACGAATTTGGCGAAGATTCGTTCTGGGCGTGCCAATCCAGGAATACTGGAACATATTCAAGTGGAGTATTACGGTAATCCAACACCACTAAGTCAAGTGGCGAGTTTGGGCCTAGCAGATGCTCGCACGATTAATGTTCAGCCATTTGAAAAGACCATGGTTGCTGCTGTGGAGAAGGCGATTCGAGATTCGGATTTGGGTTTGAATCCTGCCTCACAAGGTACTGTGATTCGCGTGCCAATGCCCGCATTGACTGAAGAGCGTCGTCGCGAGCTCACTAAAGTCGTCAAGAGCGAGGGTGAAGATACTAAGATTGCAGTGCGTAATTTACGTCGCGATGCCAATGAACATCTCAAGCGCTTAACTAAAGATAAAGAGATTTCTGAAGATGAAGAGCGTCGTGCCACTGATGAGATTCAGAAGATGACCGATAAAGCAGTTGTAGATATCGACAAGATCATTACTGAAAAAGAAAAAGAGATCATGACGGTTTAAGGCCGGATTGAGTTTGATTCTTTTATGACCCAACACCTCAGTTCTACTCAAGCCATTCCAGAGGTAAGCGCTATTCCTCGCCATGTTGCGATCATCATGGATGGTAATGGGCGTTGGGCGAGTAAACGTATGATGCCTCGAGTGACAGGCCATACTGAAGGCTTAGCTGCGGTTCGGAAAATCGTTCAAGAGTGCCGTCGTACCGGCGTTGAGTATTTGACGATATTTGCTTTTAGTTCTGAGAACTGGCGTCGCCCACCAGAAGAGGTGGGTTTCTTAATGAAGCTCTTTCTAAAATCGCTCAAGGCGGAAGTTTCTCGTCTTGCAGAAAATGATATTTGTTTGCGTGTGATTGGCGATCTCAGTCGCTTTGATAAGGCAATTCAGGAAATGGTTCATTTCTCAGCAGAAAAGACTGCTGGATGTAAGGCGCTGACAATTACTGTCGCTGCAAACTATGGCGGACGCTGGGATATCTTGCAGGCGATGAGTCGTTGCTTGGCTGCCAATCCAAATTTGAAGCCGGAAGACGTCAGTGAGGATTTATTGCAACCCCATTTTTCGATGGCTTATGCCCCAGAGCCAGATTTATTTATCCGCACTGGTGGTGAACAACGCATCAGTAACTTTTTATTATGGCAGTTAGCTTATACAGAGTTATATTTCACAGATGTTTTATGGCCAGACTTTGATGAAGCTGAGCTCCATAAGGCGTTTGATTGGTTTAGTCAGCGCGAACGTCGTTTCGGGCGAACCAGCGCTCAGCTTGCATCGCAAGTGATGAGTGATGCAGTTTAATTATCTAAACCACTCCACATGTTAAAAACCCGCGTGATTACTGCCCTTGTTTTACTGGCAGTTCTATTGCCAATCTTATTTTTACTGCCATCCGTGTATGTTGGCGCATTCTTTTTGGCGACTCTACTTGCTGCTGCTTGGGAGTGGAGTCGTTTGCTTGCGCCTGAAGCAGGGCGGGCAGCCTGGCTTTACGCTCTATTTTGCTTAATGATTATTTTATTTTTGCTAGGGATGAAAAACGTCGATTGGCAATTTGCTCTATTGCTCTTAGCAGTCTTCTTTTGGTTTTTTATCGCCCCATTGATGCTTGCTAAAGGCATGAATCTCTCTTTGCAAAAGTTGCGTCCTTTTTACGGAGTACTCGGACTCATTTTGCTGCCAGCAACTTGGTTCGCTTTGGTTTTCTTGCGAGAGTTAGGGCTCGTATTTTTGTTAACCACGATTGCTTTGGTGTGGGTAGCCGATATTGGCGCCTACTTTGTTGGTAAGGCGTTTGGAAAACACAAATTAGCCATCCAAATTAGCCCGGGGAAATCAGTTGAGGGTGCAATAGGCGGTCTGGCTCTCTGTTACACATACGCATTTTTGTGCGTGTTTTACTTACCCTTCGAAGCTACTTTATTTGGGGCATGGGCGATACGCTTTGGTTGGGTCGCCATGTTTCTGATGGTGACAGTATTAACAGCCTTCAGTATTTTTGGTGACCTCTTTGAGTCCCAATTAAAGCGTTTGGCTGGCGTGAAAGATAGCAGTCATTTTTTGCCAGGGCATGGTGGGGTATTGGATCGTGTTGATGCATTGATACCTACTATGCCAATTGCAGCTTTACTTGCGGGGCTGGTGTAATGAAGAGACTTATTACCGTTCTGGGCTCTACTGGCTCTATTGGTGTGAATACGTTGGATGTGATTCGGGCGCATCCTGATCGCTTTCAGGTGGCAGCACTTACTGCGGGTAAGCAAGTTGATCGCTTGGCAGAGCAGTGTATTGAATTTAAGCCTGCTATTGCTGTTGTCTCAGAAGCCAGCGATGCTGTGCGCTTAGAAAAATTATTGCTTGAGAGCAATATTAAGACTCAAGTGTTGTATGGTCCTCAAGCCTTAGTAACGGCGGTGACAGATTCTGGATGTGACACAGTGATGGCTGCCATTGTCGGAGCAGCGGGCTTAGTGCCAACCCTTGCGGCAGCCAAAGCTGGCAAACGTGTTCTGCTTGCAAATAAAGAAGCGCTGGTGATGTCTGGTAATTTGTTTATGCAAGCCATGAAAGATGGAGGCGGGGAATTACTTCCAATTGATAGTGAGCACAATGCCATTTTTCAATGCTTGCCAAATGAATTTACTAAAGCCCCACATTCTAATCATGGCGTGGAAGAATTGTGGCTTACTGCATCAGGTGGGCCTTTTAGAAATACGCCATTGGATCAATTAGCGAGTATTACTCCAGATCAGGCCTGTGCTCATCCGAATTGGGTCATGGGTAGAAAGATATCTGTGGATTCTGCAACCATGATGAATAAGGGGCTTGAAGTCATTGAGGCCTTCTGGTTATTTGGTTTGCCGCTTGAAAAAATTAAGGTGTTGATTCATCCTCAAAGCGTAGTGCATTCAATGGTGCGCTATCGTGATGGCTCAGTATTGGCACAGTTAGGTCAACCGGATATGCGCACCCCCATTGCTTATGGTTTGGCCTGGCCAGAGCGTATTGAGGCTGGAGTAGCGCCCTTAAACTTAACTCAACTGGCTAGTCTCCATTTTTCAGAGCCAGAGCTTGCTCGCTTCCCGTGTCTTGCTTTGGCTTTTGCTGCAGCCAAAGCAGGTGGTACAGCGCCTACAGTACTGAATGCTGCCAATGAAGTTGCTGTCGCTGCGTTTTTAGGCGCGGGCTTGCCTTATCTCCAAATCCCCGCAGTAGTGGAGAAGACCTTGAACGCTATTGCTCTGACTAATGCAGATTCATTGGAGGATATTTTGAGTATGGATGCACAGGCCAGAAAAGTGGCGCGTGAGTTTATCCAAGTTTTACAAAAGTAATTAAGGTGATTAAGGATTCTCTTTGCAAGCATTGATTACCCTTGGGGCATTTTTACTGACTCTTGGTGTATTGGTGAGCTTTCATGAGTTTGGCCATTTTTTAGCAGCTCGTGCATGCGGCGTAAAAGTCCTGCGCTTTGCAGTCGGTTTCGGAAAACCACTCTTCACTTATCACGCAAAAAACAAAACTGAATGGGTGCTTGCTTCAATACCTTTAGGTGGCTACGTCAAATTATTAGATGGTCGAGATCGTTCTCAAGATATTGCGGTGGAGGATGAGATGCAGGCTTTTGATCAAAAGCCTCTTTGGCAGCGCTCTATGATTGTGGCGGCAGGACCATTTGCAAATTTCTTCTTAGCGGTTGCACTATTTTCCGTCATCTATATTTCTGGTGTGCCACAACTTCCAGCTGTCTTACAAAGCCCCCCAGAAAATTCAGTTGCTGCAAAATTCGGTGTAAGTGCGGGAGACAGAGTAACTGGATGGCAGACTCTCGATTCAGGTGCTGCGCCCATTTCTGGGGAATTTGACTCCATTCCAAGTTGGAACGCTTTGCGCTGGAATCTCATGGATGCTCTAACCGGAGAGTCTGGGTTCGCGCTGGAGCTGCAGGATTCAAACGGTAGTCGTTTTATCAAAGCCTTTAAGGCTGATGATTTACCAAAAATTACTCCAGAAGGTGATCCCATGAAAAGTCTGGGTTTACTGCCTCAAGTAACCCCTTTGGCTCAATGGGATGAGCTCAAATTGAACCCCCTTCAGGCCTGGGGATTTGCAAGCCACCGAGTTTGGTTAATCAGCAAGGTATCTCTCAGGCTTATGGCGGGAATGTTTACCGGTCAAACCTCCATCAAGCAGTTGGGAGGCCCCTTAAGTATTGCTGACATGGCTGGTAAGTCTGCCCAGATTGGCTGGCAACCCTTTTTGGCATTTTTGGCATTAATTAGCATCAGTATTGGGCTCCTCAATTTACTCCCTTTTCCCATGCTTGACGGGGGTCAGCTCCTGTATGATGCATGGGAGTTGGTCGCTGGAAAACGGATTTCGATTTCGATGCAGGAACAGTTCCAAAAAGTGGGCTTTCTGTTGCTGATTTCGCTATCCCTACTGGCTTTGTTTAACGATTTACAACGCTATTTGTCACCTTGAATTTTCTAACACTACCCCATTCTCTTTTTGGTCGTTTTTTAGCGAGATTGCTACTGATTGTGGCTATTGGGCTTAGCTTTAATGTTTCTGCGGCAGATTCTTTCGTTGTGAAAGATATTCGGGTTGAAGGATTGCAGCGCGTAGAACCTGGCACAGTATTTAGTTATTTATCCGTTCAGGTGGGCGAAACATTTACTGAAGAAAAGGGCGCGGAAGCAATTAAGACCTTATATAGTACTGGATTTTTTAGAGATGTACAAATTCAGGCTCAGGGCGATGTTCTGATTGTGATTGTTGAGGAGCGCCCAACGATTTCTCGGATTGAATTTACGGGAATGAAAGAGTTTGATAATGAAATTGTTCGTAAATCCTTAAAGACTGTCGGTGTTGCTGAAGCGCGTTTTTACGATAAAGCTTTAATTGATAAAGCTGAGCAAGAATTAAAGCGTCAATATGTGGGTAAAGGGATGTTTGCAGCCGAAGTGGTTGCCACTGTTACTCCGGTTGAACGCAATCAAGTCGCTGTTTATTTCAATATCGATGAAGGCCCTGTTGCCAAAATCCAAGAGATTAATTTTATTGGTACTGAGGCTTTCAGCGAAAATACTCTAAAAGGTGAAATGCAACTCAAGACTGGTGGCTGGTTGTCTTGGTATAGTAAAGACAATCTCTACTCCAAGCAAAAGCTTACCGCTGATTTAGAGACCATTCGCTCCTACTATTTAAATCGTGGTTATCTCGAGTTTGTGATTGACTCCACTCAGGTTTCGATTACGCCCGATAAAAAAGGAATTTACTTAACCGTCAGCATTCGTGAGGGTAAGAAATTTACTGTCAAAGACGTGCGTTTGGCTGGTGAGTTGTTGGGTAAAGAGGATGAGTTTAAGCAGTTGATTGTCCTAAAGCCTGGCGATACTTTTTCATCCGCTCGCTTAACGGAGAGCACTAAGGCTATTGCAGAGGTATTGGGTTCTTATGGTTATGCGTTTGCAACCATTAATCCCCAGCCAGATATTCGCCGTGAATTATCTGAAGTTGACCTTACTTTGGTAATAGATCCGGGGCGTCGTATCTATGTTCGTAAAGTAGAAATTTCAGGTAATGCAAAAACTCGCGATATGGTGATTCGTCGCGAGATGCGTCAATTTGAAAGCTCTTGGTTTGATAGCGATAAAATTGATTTATCTAAAAAGCGCTTAGGTAGGCTGGGGTACTTCACTGAGACTGACATAACTACACAAGATGTGCCTGGATCGCCTGATCAGGTGGATGTCAATGTGAAGGTTACAGAAAAACCCACAGGAGCAGTTACGATTGGTGCTGGTTTTTCTTCTACTGAAAAACTGATCTTATCTGCTGGTATCAATCAGGATAATGCTTTTGGTACTGGAACTTCGGTTGGCTTGAATGCCTCTGTTGGTAAGATTAATCAAAGCTTGACGTTGTCAAATTATGACCCCTACTTTACAGAGGATGGCATTAGTCGCTACTCCGATTTGTACTATCGTTCATCTAGGCCTTTGTACTATGTAGGTGATCCTGATTACCAAATTAAATCAGTAGGCTCAAATATTAAATTTGGAGTCCCATATACCGAGGTTGATCGAGTATTTTTTGGAAGTGGTATTGAGGCCTTTCAGATAAAGACAACGGCTAACACTCCTATACCCTATTTAAATTATGCCCAGAGTTATGGCATTGCGGCCCCTGGTTACCCCGCAACTTTGACCACGTATAATGTGCCGTTGACTGTGGGCTGGTCGCGCGATGGCCGTGATAGTGCCTTAATACCTTCTGATGGTTCTTTGCAGCAACTCTCTGCCGAGGCAGGGACGCCTGTAGGAAATATGACTTTCTATCGATTGTTTGGTCAGTACCAAAAATATCATTCTTTCTCCAAGGGTAATATCCTATCGTTCAATGGCGAGGTGGGTTATGGGGATGCATATGGTAGCAATCCCTTTCCAATTACTAAGAATTATTATGTTGGTGGCATTGGTTCGGTCCGTGGCTATTCCCCTGGTTCTCTAGGACCACAGTACTACAACTCAACCTATGGCATTTATCAGCCTACTGGTGGACAGTCCAAGATTGTAAGTAATGTGGAATATACCGTTCCGGTCCCAGGCTCTGGCGTTGATAAGACCTTGCGAGTATTTACCTTCGTAGATGGTGGCAATGCTTTTGGACAGAATATTAACCTAGTCTTAAAATACTCGTATGGATTGGGTTTATCATGGATATCACCGCTTGGGCCGCTTAAGTTTAGCTACGGAATCCCATATAAAGCAGTGCCTACAGATAATGTACAGCGTTTACAGTTTCAAATGGGCACGGCTTTTTAACTGTTTAAGGAAAGTTTTATGAAGCATTATCAATTTTCTAAATATATTCAATTTGGCTTAGCCGCTGTAGCAATTGCTTTTGGAATTCAACTGTCATTTGCGCAAGATGCAGGAACACGTGTTGCGGTAGTGAACTCAGAAAAAGTATTTAACGAGTCTAATCTCGCAAAAGCGATGCAAACTCGCCTACAAAACGAATTCACTAAGCGTCAGAATGATTTGCGTGACAGCGCACAAAAAATTCAGACTGCTGCAGAGAAGTTGGACCGGGATGGTGCGGTAATGGCTGAGGCTGAACGAGTTCGTCGCCAACGTGAATTGGCCGATCAGGATCGCGAGTTGCAACGTAAACAACGTGAATTTACCGAAGATCTCAATCAGCGTACATTTGAAGAGCGTGCAAAAATTGCTGAAAAAGCAAACGCAGTTCTGCGTCAAATCGCCGAGCAAAGAAAATTAGATGTCATCGTTCAGGAAGCGGCTTTCGTTAGTCCAAAAGCTGATATCACCGATGATGTCATCAAGGCTTTAAATAGTCAGAAGTAAGTTTTATGCCTACCGCCATTGAGCTGGCCGATCAGTTTCAAGCAAGCTTGGTGGGGGAGGCCTCCAGCGAATTTATTGGCCTCGCTCCACTAGAGCTCGCCCAAAAAAATCAAATATCGTTTCTGTCAAACCCGCTCTATCGCAAACAGGCTTCTGATAGCAGGGCCGGCGCTCTCATTGTTAGTAAAGCAGATTTGGATTTTCTACAAGCAAATCCTGGCGAAAATACTCTACAGCGTGCGTACTTTGTTTCTAAGAGCCCCTATGCTACTTTTGCCAGAATGGCGCAATTTTTTGTAAAACAAAGTTCGTCAACTTATGCGATAGGGACTCACCCGAGTGCGGCGATAGATCCGACAGCCCATATTCCAAGCTCATGCCATATTGGACCTTTTGTCCAAATTGAGGCTGGCGTAAAACTGGGAGAACGCGTTTCTATCTTGGGCAATACAACGGTTGCTAGAAATAGTGTCATCAATAGCGATACTCTGATTTACCCGTCTGTATCTATTTATCAAGGTACTCAAATTGGGGAGCGTTGCATTATTCATAGCGGTGCCGTGATTGGTGCTGATGGTTTTGGATTTGCACCCGACTTCTCTGCGACCGGTGGGGAGTGGGTCAAAATTCCGCAAACGGGTAATGTGGTAATTGGTGATGATGTTGAAATTGGCGCCTCTACTACGATTGATCGCGGCGCGATGAGCGATACCGTAATTGGTTCGGGCACTAAGATTGATAACCAAGTGCAGATTGCTCACAATGTAGTTATAGGCAGTTGTTGCGTCGTTGCTGGTTGTGCTGCTATCTCGGGAAGTACAAAAATAGGTAATTTCTGCATCATTGGAGGAGCTGCAAATTTTGCTGGTCATCTCAACATCGCTGACAGGACAACAGTCTCTGGTAATACCTCGATTATTCGTTCAATTACTGAGCCAGGACAGCATTTCACGGGGGTTTACCCCTCGATGCTGCATAGCGCTTGGGAGAAAAACGCTGCAATCTTGCGTGGTCTAGATAAAATACGTCAACGCTTGCGTTTATTAGACAAAAATAAGAATTCTGAGTCTTAGGACTTTTTAGTAGATCAATTTCATTCACTTCTTAGTAGGTCATTTATGAGCACACCAATTGCGATCGATATCCATAAGATTCTCCAGTTGTTGCCACATCGCTATCCATTCTTACTGGTAGACCGTGTCTTGGAAATCACTCCACGCGAGACAATCACTGCATTGAAGAATGTGACCATGAATGAACCTTTCTTTCAAGGACACTTTCCGGACTTTCCGGTAATGCCTGGTGTACTGATCATTGAAGCTTTGGCGCAAACTGCGGCTTTACTGACCTTTTCTGAAGAGCGTGCTGAAGACGCAGTCTATTACTTTGCTGGCATTGATGGCGCTCGCTTTAAAAAGCCAGTATTACCAGGAGATCAACTCATTATGACTGCAAAGTTGGAGCGCGGTCGTGCTGGTATTTATAAGTTTGCAGTCCAGGCAACTGTAGATGGTGAGATAGCTGCTGAGGCCAATATCACCTGTGCGGTTCGTTCGAAAGGCGCATGATGACCCAGATTCATTCATCTGCTGTAGTGGACAGCAAAGCAGAGGTTGCCAGTGATGTCGAGATTGGTCCCTATTCTGTAATTGGTCCTCACGTCAAAATTGGCTCTGGCACTAAGATTGGATCGCATACTGTGATCGAGGGTCACACCACGATTGGCAAGGATAATAACTTTGCTCACTTTACTGCTATTGGTGGACCGCCCCAAGATATGAAATATCGTGGTGAGCCAACTCAACTCATGATTGGTGATCGTAATACGATTCGCGAGTTCACTACCATTCATACAGGCACTTCTCAGGATGAAGGTATTACCCGTATAGGTAATGACAACTGGATCATGGCTTATGTCCACATTGCGCATGATTGCCAAGTTGGTAATCACACCATTTTCTCAAGTAATGCGCAAATTGCAGGTCATGTGCATGTGCATGATTGGGCCATTATGGGTGGCATGTCTGGTGTTCATCAATTTGTGCGCATTGGGCAACATGCGATGTTGGGTGGTGCTTCAGCGCTGGTGCAGGATATTCCGCCATTTGTAATTGCAGCTGGTGATAAAGCCTCACCTCATGGTATTAACGTAGAAGGCTTAAAGCGTCGCGGTTTTTCTAGTGAAACGATTTCTGCATTGCGTCAGGCTTATAAGGTTCTCTACAAAGATGGTCTCAGTTTTGAAGATGCTAAAGTAGAAATTCAGAAAATGATTTCTGCAAGTGCGGCTGATGCAGCTACTGTAGAAAAGCTGACGGAGTTCCATGACTTTATTGCCGCCTCTACTCGCGGCATTATTCGGTAACGATAGGAATACTTTGCCAAAGTTAGCTTGTGTAGCTGGCGAACCCTCTGGCGATTTACTCGCTGCGCCAGTTCTGAGTGCATTAAATCAAATTCCGGATATGGCTGGTCTAGAGGTATATGGCATTGGTGGACCACGCATGCAAGCTGAAGGTATGCGCTCAGATTGGCCCATGGAAACCTTAAGTGTGCGTGGCTATGTTGAGGCTATCAAACAACTTCCGGCTATTCTGAAACTTCGCAAAGAACTGATTAATCATCTATTGGGCGTAGGTCGTCCCGACGTCTATTTAGGGATTGATGCTCCGGATTTCAACTTGGGGGTTGAACTGCAATTGCGTAAAGCTGGTATTCCGACGTTGCATCTAGTTTCCCCCTCTATTTGGGCATGGAGAGCTGGGCGCATTAAAAAGATTGCACAAGCAGTTGACCGAATGCTCTGCATTTTCCCTTTTGAAACTGAAATCTATGATCGTGCAGGTATAGCTTCTACCTATGTTGGGCATCCATTAGCCAGTGAAATTCCTTTGACTCCAGATGTTCCTCAGGCTCGCAAAAAAATCATTGAGACTTTAAAGCTGTCAACAACTGCACTGGATGGAATAGTCGTTGCAGTATTGCCTGGAAGTCGTGGCTCTGAAATTGAGCTGATTGCTCCCGTCTTTTTTGAAACGATGCAATTATTGACCGAGCGTTTCAAGGGTCAAAAAATTCATTTTTTAATTCCAGTGGCAACGCCGCGATTGCGTGATCCACTAGAGCAGCTATTGCTGAAAACTAAGAATATCAATCCCGACATTCAGATTCATTTACTTGATGGGATGGCAGATGAGGTATTGGAAGCCTCTGACGTAGTCCTCATAGCTAGTGGCACCGCTACCCTGCAGGCTGCCTTGTGGAAAAAGCCGATGGTGATTTCTTATAAGGTACCTTGGCTCACAGCCCAGATTATGAAGCGTCAGGGTTATCTGCCTTATGTAGGTTTACCTAATATTTTGTGCGGTGAATTTGTAGTGCCAGAGTTATTGCAAGATGATGCCACTCCTCAAAAGTTAGCTAATGCATTGCAAGAATGGCTAGATCATCCTAATCAGGTCGCAGAGTTAAAAGCACGCTTTGTGCAGATGCATGAAACACTGCGCCGACCAACGGGCTTGCTTGTTGCGCAAGCAGTTGTACAAACGATTACCAATAGTCGCAAGAGCCAGGTGGCCCAATGAGTATTGTGTGGATCTGTGGCGTAGATGAAGCAGGGCGAGGCCCGCTTGTTGGTGCTGTTGTTGCGGGTGCAGTCGTGCTAGATCCCTATAATTCTATTAATGGCCTTAAGGACTCAAAAAAACTGACTGCGGCACGCCGTGAGTTTTTGTATCAACAAATTATGGAAAAGGCTAAGGCCTGGGGAATAGGCGAAGCTAGCCCTGCAGAAATTGATGAGATCAACATTTTGCAAGCAACTATGTTGGCGATGCGACGGGCCGTTGAGGATTTGAGCTCACGTTTAGGGCAATGGCCTGATAAGGCTTTAATCGATGGCAATCGTTGTCCAGAGCTACCCATTGCTGCAGAAGCCATTATTAAAGGGGATGCTAAAGAGCCAGCAATATCAGCAGCCTCTATCTTGGCTAAAGTGACTCGTGACCGTCAAATGCAAATCTTGCATGAGCGTCACCCAGAATATGGTTTTGCTCAGCATATGGGTTATCCGACCGAGGCTCATTTTGCTGCGTTAAAGCAGTATGGCGCTTGTGAGCAGCACCGTAGAAGTTTTTCTCCAGTCAGAAAAGTACTTGAGATGAATGTAAGCTAACTCTATATGAATTTTGATCTCATCACTTCTAAAGAGAATCCGCTTTTCAAAGAGATTCGTCTTTTGCAGGCTGCTGGATCCAAAGGTCAGAAGGCTAGAATCGCCAGAGGTCAAGTCTTACTGGAAGGCATTCATTTAGTTCAGACTTGGGTGGGAGACTCATCCTTAAGGATCTTACTTACCTCGGAAGTGGGTTTTCAAAATCCCGAAATTTCTGAAGCGGTCTACTCTCATATTGAAATCTGTCCCGATACAAAAGTTTTCCAGTTGGATAGCGCTCTCTGGGATTTGCTGAGTGAGTTAGTCAATGCACCTCATATTGCAGGCTTGCTCGATCTTCCTCAATCTTGCTTAACGCCCCCACAGTCAATTAGCACATTAGCTGGCGATGTCCTGATATTAGATCGCATACAAGATGCTGGTAATGTTGGCTCGATCTTACGTACTGCAGCAGCAGCGGGCTTTACTCAGGTAATTACTTTATCGGGATGCGCCCATTTATGGTCAAGCAAAGTCTTGCGAGCGGGCATGGGGGCCCATCGCTTATTAGATCTTTATGAGGGTTGGTCCAATCAACAAGTATTGAGTGCTGTTACCGCCCCCATGTTTGCTGCTACAGCAGATGCAGAATACGAACTCTTTGCGCTACAAAAAGAATTACAGCATCCTGTTGCTTGGGTGATGGGTAGCGAAGGTCAGGGAGTGTCTGAAGATCTTTTAGCGCAAGCAAAAGGCGTTGCAATACCAATCGACCCGCGAGTAGAGTCCTTGAATGTTTCTACTGCCGCTGCCGTTTGCCTGTTTGAAACAATGCGCGTTAGGCGTAGTTAAGTTAAACCAATCTACCCTAAAATCGTCTTATCAGACTTCATGGCTTGCAAGACAGTGGTAGCTATCTCTTCGATAGATTTGCTAGTAGTCATCACCCATGGAATGGATTGCTTCTTCATCATCGCAGTCGCCTCGTTAATTTCATAACGACAATTTTCTAGTTTTGCGTAGTTACTACCGGGACGACGCTCATTGCGTATCTCTGAGAGGCGTTCAGCATCAATCATCAAGCCAAAAATCTTCTGGCGATAAGGTACTAAATCCTTTGGTAGTTGCCCCCGTTCAAAATCTTCCGGAATTAGAGGGTAATTGGCTGCCTTCAATCCATACTGCATGGCTAGATAGAGACTGGTTGGGGTTTTACCGACTCGGGAGATGCCAATCAAAATGACGTCGGCCTCGATCAAGTTCTGGTTTGACTGCCCGTCATCATGTGCTAACGAATAGTTAATGGCCTCAATACGGTTCTTATAGGCTTCAGTATCCGCATTGTGGTGCAAGCGGTTCATGGCATGCGTAGACTTCATGCCTAAGGCCGCTTCAAGTGGTGCCACGAAGGTCTGGAACATATCCAAAATGAGTCCATTGGCTTTGCTGACAATGCTATTGAGTTCAGCATTCACCAAGGTGGTGAAAACAATCGGCTGGACACCATATTTACTAGCTGCTTGATTGATGCTGTTGACTGCATCATGGGCCTTATCTACGCTGTCTACAAAAGGCACCCGAACCTGCTTAAAAGTGGCCTCAAATTGGGCCAAAATCGATTGGCTGAAGTTCTCGGCGGTGATGCCGGTTCCATCAGAAACAATAAAAACAATACGGGTTTCGGTAGACATGGATTTGGCCTAAAAGTGGGGGGTCAGCACTACAATAGCGTCATATTAGAGTAAGTCGCATTTTAGGCGACAGCTAGACCGCTTTCCTTATCTTTAGAGAGTATTTTATGTCCAACCAACAGCAGCAAAATAGCAGTATGGCAGATGCCTATGTCTTGCCTTTTGAGCAACTTCGCATGACAGATGTTGAGTCAGTCGGCGGTAAGAATGCCTCCTTAGGCGAAATGATTTCTCAATTGGCCTCAACTGGAGTGCGTGTTCCAACAGGTTTTGCTACTACTGCATTAGCATTCCGCGATTTTCTAAAACATAACAACCTCACCGAGCGTATTCAAAAGCGCTTAGAGAATCTCAATATTGATGATGTCCGCGCCTTAGCAGAAGCTGGCGCTGAAATCCGCAATTGGATTGAGACCGCGCCATTTCAGCCTAAGCTGGAAGAAGAGATTCGTAAAGCATTTGCAGTTCTCGATGACTCTGGCAAAGGTTCGTTTGCAGTGCGCTCTTCGGCTACTGCCGAAGACTTGCCGGATGCCTCTTTTGCAGGTCAGCAAGAAACTTTCTTGAACGTCGAGGGTATTGATGATGTTCTCAAAAAAATCCGCGAAGTATTTGCCTCTCTTTACAACGATCGTGCCATTTCTTACCGTGTACACAAAGGCTTTGCCCATGCAGAAGTAGCATTGTCTGCTGGTATTCAGCGGATGGTGCGCTCTGACCTAGGCGCTGCTGGTGTGATGTTTACCTTAGATACTGAGTCTGGTTTTGAGGATGTCGTCTTTATTACCTCTAGCTATGGTTTAGGAGAGACTGTAGTACAGGGTGCAGTAAATCCGGATGAGTTCTATGTATTTAAGACAACCTTGGCGCAGAACAAAAAAGCGATCATTCGTCGCTCCCTAGGCTCCAAGCTGATACAGATGCAATTTGCCCCTAAAGGTTCTGCTGAGAAGGTACAAACAGTAGACGTCACCCCAGAAAAACGCAATCGCTTTTCTTTGGAAGATACTGACATTACTGAGTTGGCAAAGTACGCCGTCATTATTGAAAAACACTACGGTCGTCCTATGGATATCGAGTGGGGCAAAGATGGACAAGATGGCCGTATCTATATTTTGCAAGCTCGCCCTGAGACCGTGAAGAGTCAAGCAGCTGGCCAGGTAGAGATGCGCTACAAGCTTAAAGGCAGCTCAAAGGTATTAGCAAAAGGCCGCGCCATTGGTCAGAAGATTGGTGCCGGTCCAGTGCGTATTATTCGTGACCCTAGCGAGATGGATCGGGTTCAGCCAGGCGATGTATTGGTTGCTGATATGACAGACCCTAACTGGGAGCCAGTCATGAAGCGTGCTGCTGCGATTGTGACCAATCGTGGTGGTCGTACCTGTCACGCTGCGATTATTGCGCGTGAGTTGGGTGTCCCTGCAGTAGTCGGTTGTGGTGATGCGACTGAGCTATTACAAGACGGCATGATGGTTACCGTCTCTTGCGCTGAGGGCGATGAAGGTCATATCTATGATGGCTTGATCGAAACGGAAGTCTCTGAAATTTCTCGTGGTGTATTACCAGAGATTCCGGTGAAGATCACTATGAACATTGGCAATCCTCAGTTGGCATTTGATTTCTGCCAAATTCCTAATGCAGGCGTTGGTCTTGCGCGTCTCGAGTTCATCATCAATAACTATATTGGCGTGCATCCCCGTGCAGTTCTTGAGTATCCTAATATCGATCCGGATCTCAAGCGTGCTGTAGAAAGTGTTGCTCGTGGTTATGCAAGTCCACGTCAGTTCTATGAGGATAAATTGGTTGAAGGTGTGGCAACCATTGCAGCCGCTTTCTATCCGAAACCCGTTATTGTGCGCTTATCTGATTTCAAGTCCAATGAGTACAAAAAGTTGATTGGCGGTTCACGCTATGAGCCTGATGAAGAAAATCCCATGCTCGGCTTCCGCGGCGCATCACGTTATGTCTCTGAAGACTTTGGTGAAGCATTTGCTCTAGAGTGCGCAGCAATGAAGCGCGTTCGTGAAGAGATGGGTCTTGATAACGTCGAGATCATGGTGCCATTTGTGCGTACCATTAATCAGGCTAAACGCGTGATCGATATGATGGAGAAGTTTGGTCTCAAAAGGGGAGTCAATGGTTTGCGCCTGATTATGATGTGTGAGATTCCATCCAATGCGATTCTGGCAGATCAATTCCTTGAATATTTTGATGGCTTCTCAATTGGTTCAAACGATATGACTCAGTTAACACTTGGGCTGGATCGTGACTCCGGTATGGAGCTGCTCGCGATTGACTTCGATGAGCGTGATCCAGCGGTGGAATTTATGATCGCCCGTTCAATCGATGCTTGTCGCAAGCAAAATAAATATGTTGGTATTTGCGGTCAAGGACCTTCAGACCATCCAGACTTTGCCCGTTGGCTGGTAGAAAAAGGTATCACCTCCATCTCACTGAACCCAGATAGCGTAGTAGAGACCTGGGAAATGTTGGGTAAGAAATAGGGGTAAATTTAGGCCCAAAACTACAATAAGGCGCAATTGAGTTGCGCCTTATTGTTTTGGTGAGTCTGAGAAGTTGATTGCATAATTAGGGTGCCTTGAGCTTATTTTTGGAGTTATAGAGGGTTGTCTTATGGAGCCGTTATCGGGTTTAAAAGTGATTGAGATGGGTCAGCTGATTGCTGGGCCATTTGCTGCTAAAACATTGGCTGACTTCGGCGCTGATGTAGTCAAGATTGAGCCACCCAAACTTGGGGATGCTTTGCGTAAGTGGCGTTTGTTAAAAGATGGCACCTCAATTTGGTGGCAAGTCCAATCTCGTAATAAGCGTTCTCTTTCCTTGGATTTAAAGCAGACAGAAGCGCAAGAGATTGTGAGAGCTCTGGTCAAAGAGTCCGATGTTCTCATCGAAAATTTTCGTCCTGGCACTTTAGAGGGCTGGGGCCTTGATCCGCAAGATTTGCTCAAAATTAATCCGCGCTTAATTGTTCTACGTATTAGTGGTTATGGCCAGACTGGTCCATATCGGGATAAGCCTGGCTTTGGTGTCGTTGCAGAAGCCATGGGTGGCTTACGTCATTTAACTGCTGAACCAGGTAGAGTCCCAGTGCGTGTTGGCATTAGCATTGGCGATACCTTGGCCTCTTTGCATGGTGTTATCGGAATTCTGTTAGCACTGCAAGAGCGCCATCAAAGTGGTGAAGGCCAAGTGATTGATATTGCTCTTTACGAGGCCGTCTTTAATTGTATGGAAAGCTTGCTGCCTGAATATAGTGCGTTTGGAGAGGTTAGGCAGGCTGCTGGTAGCGCATTGCCTGGGATTGCGCCCACTAACGCTTATCTTTGTGCGGACGGTGGTTATGTATTGGTTGCAGGCAATGGCGATAGTATCTTTAAAAGACTCATGAAGTTGATTGGTCGGGATGATTTAGGTAATGATCCGCAATTAGAAAATAATGAAGGTCGAGTTAAGCGGGTTGTAGAGCTTGACCAGGCGATTGGTGAATGGGCCAAAACCTTAACGACTGATAAAGCATTAGAAGCCCTAGATGCTGTAGCAGTGCCTGCCGGCAGAATTTATACCGTCGCCGATATTGCACAAGATCCACACTATAAAGCCCGTGGAAATATTGAAACTATTCAGATGCATGATGGTACTAAGGTTGACGTTCCAGGAGTCATTCCAAAGCTTTCTCGTACGCCAGGTTCTATCAGAACACTGGCACCAGATATCGGTCAAAATACCGATGAGATATTACAGGGCATTGGATTAAGTGATGCACAAATTGCTTCACTGAAAGAGCGTGGCGTCGCCTTCACTAAATAAATGCAAAACAAGCACAGAGAATAAATACAGATAACGATGACTAGAATTTACTTTAATGACGTAGTGACACGCGATGGCTTTCAGATAGAGCCCAACTTCATTCCGACTGATGACAAAGTTCGCTTAATCGATGAGCTTAGTCAATGTGGCTTTGCCAAAATCGAAGTGACTTCGTTTACTTCTCCTAAAGCGATTCCAATGCTCAGAGATGCCGAAGAGGTGATGGGTAGAATTAAGAGAGTTCCTAGTGTTGAGTACACAGTGCTCGTACCTAACCTTCGAGGTGCTGAGCGCGCCTTTGAATCAAAGGCTGACGAATTTAACCTAGTGATGTCTACCTCTGAGACCCATAACCTAGCCAATTTGCGTATGACACGCGAAAAGAGTTTTGCTGGCTTAGCTGAGGTGATCAAATATGTCGATGGTAGAACGCCGATCAACGTTTCTTTATCCACATCCTTTGGTTGCCCTATGGAGGGTGATGTGCCGCAGAAGGTTGTTGAAGGATTTGCGCAGCGCTTTGCTGATCTTGGCGTCCGTGGCCTCACGATTTGCGATACCACTGGTATGGCCAACCCTGCTCAAGTGATCAGTATGTCGGAGTCTATGCAAAAGTTATTCCCAGAGATGCAGGTCACGATGCATTTTCATAATACGAGAGGTATGGGCTTAGCCAATGTGCTGGCAGCAGTGCAATCAGGTATTACCAGATTTGATGGCTCGCTTGGTGGTCTTGGGGGTTGCCCATATGCACCTGGGGCTAGCGGCAATATATCAAGTGAAGATGCGATTCATATGCTAGATGCGATGGGTTATGACACCGGCATGAATATTCCAAACTTGTTAGCGATCGCTCGGGAGTTGCCTGCTATTGTTGGCCACACTGTTCCTGGACAAGTTGCTAAAGCAGGGCGTACTTGTGATTTGCATCAAGCGCCAGAGTATGTCAAAGAGCTGCGTCAGTAATAGATGTGGAGGGAAGATGATTGATCATTTAGACCATTTAGTTCTGACCACAGCAAATGAAACTGCTTGCATTGACTTCTATACCCGCGTGATGGGGATGACACTCGAATCTTTCATCGGCGGCACTCCGCCAGTTGAGCGTAAGGCTTTTAAATTCGGCAATCAAAAAATTAATTTGCACATCAAAGGCAAAGAGTTCGAGCCTAAAGCCAATATTCCAACTCCAGGAGCATTAGACCTTTGTTTTATTGCTGAGCGATCCTTAGGCGAGGTCATTGCAAAGCTTGAAAAAGAAGCTTGGCCCATTGTTGAAGGTCCTGTGATGCGTACGGGTGCCATTTCAAAAATCCATTCCATATATGTACGCGATCCCGATCTCAATCTCATTGAGATCAGTGAAATCTACTCAGGCTAAAGCTAAAGGATTACGACTTCTTCGTAGGCTTTCCTTTAGCGCTTGAAGTTTTCTTGGAGTTGCTCGTTGGTTTAGCTGAGGATTTCGCTAGTTTTGCTTTTGGTGGTTGATGATTGATAGGTACTGCACCCATTTTCTTGGCGGGCGCTGAGATAGCGCTCGATTTATGGGCACCGCTCCAACTGGGTTCTGATATCGAGTTGAAGGCAGCGCGTAATTTTTCGCCCCAGAGCTGATGAATCATTTGGAAGTAGGGGTTTGATTCATCCATCGTTACCAGTTTGCTGGCTTTGAGAGAGTTCTTCTCGTATACCAAAAGATCTAGAGGTAAACCAACAGAAATATTACTATTCAGAGTTGAGTCCATTGAAATTAAGGCGCACTTTGTTGCTAAATTAAGCGGAGTAGAAAAATTCAGGACTCTATCGAGAATGGGTTTACCGTATTTGGATTCGCCAATCTGGAAGTAGCAAGTTTCTGGGGTGGCTTCAATAAAATTACCAGCAGAATAAATATTAAAGAGACGCGGCCTCTCTCCTTTGACTTGACCGCCAAAAATGAGGTTGCAGTTGAAGTCAATGCCTGCTTTTTCAAGGGCTACATGATCACGTTCATACACCTGTTTGATGGCATCGCCAATCACTGCTGCTGCATCATGCGTATTTTCAGCAGTCCAAAGATTTTTGCCATTCAGCAGTTGACCTTGCAGGAGTATTTCTTTGACGGCTTGGGTAATTGCAAGATTGCCAGCACTCATTAAGGCAAAGAAACGATCATTGTCCTTTTGGAACAAAGTCATTTTCCTGAATGTACCAATTTGATCTACCCCAGCATTGGTGCGGGTGTCGGATAAAAAGACTAGACCATCTTTGAGGCAAAGCCCAACGCAATATGTCATATACCCATATCCTCTTAATAATTATCTAGGATTATCTCTTAAATATCGATCAGGATTTAGGGTAGCTGCTGAATCGAGATGTTTGCGCTGAGCTCCTCGCCGCCCCCACCGGTACGAACACCTTTGACTGGTGCTGCGGAATAATAGTCGCGACCAATCGCTAGGCGTATATGGCGCGCATCAATCAGGCAGGCGTGGGTAATATCGACACTAGTCCAGATCCCTTTTTCAATATCGCTGCAAAAATCGATCCAAGCATGGCTAGCCAAATTGGGGGATTCTTCGGCAAAGAAGTAGCCACTGACGTATCTCGCAGGAATCTGCGCAGCCCTGCATAGGCTCAGCATGACATGAGCATGATCTTGGCAAACGCCGGATTTTAGGGCAAAGGATTGGGCAGCAGTAGTGGCAAAGGTCGTTTGACCTGGAACATACCCAATTGCTTGTTGAACCGCAGTAGCCAATTTTAAAACCTCATCCACCGAATTTTTCTTGGGCAGACTTGATGCAAAGTAGCCCAGCATTTCATCTGTGGGTTCAGTGAGATTGGTTTGCTGCAGCAGATAATAAGGGGAGACCGCTCTTGCATCATCCTTAAACTCAAAGGCATCTTGGGTATGCACTTCACCCTCCGCTTCAATCATCATGGACGTATAAGGCGATTCCTGCACAAATACACTATAGAAGTTGCCAAAGGTATCGATGGAGCTTGATGCCTTAATGGGCGTACTGATTTTCCACTTATCGATTTGCTGGCCTGAAGTCGTCGGGGGTGTCAGACGCAGCTCTTGAATGGAATAGCGCACTGGTGTTTCATAGCGATACTCAGTGCGATGACGAATTTTCAGATGCATATATTCTTTACGAAGTCTTAGGCAACAGCCAATGGGATGAGATAAGCGTTGCTAAACTCATCGGCAATATGGTTGATGCGCTCAAGGAAGACTTCAATAAACTCTTCAAGACCTTGTTCAAAGACTTCATCAATGTCTGAGTAATCTAAGCTTGCTTTGAGTTTACCCAGTAAGCGTTCAATTTCTTTGGATTGTTGATTCTTCACTTCAGAAACTAAAGGAATTAATTCATTAACACAGCAAACTAATGAACGTGGCATTTGTTTATTAAAAATCAAGAGTTGAGCAACTTGCTTTGGAGTAACTTGATCAGAATAGATCTGACGGTAGATCTCAAATGCAGAGACTGAGCGCAGTAGAGCGGCCCAATGATAAAAATCAAAGAATGCACCATCTGAACTATCATCGGGATTCTTTTGAGTGCTCAATACTTTGAGGGTGGCCTGATCCTCATATTTGGTTTCTAGAATACGACCAGTATTATCAGCGCGCTCTAGCAGAGTGCCAACGTTAATAAAGTAGAAAGCTTCATTCTTGAGCATCGTGCCGTGCATCACGCCTCTAAAAAGGTGGCAGCGATGTTTTACCCACTCTAATAATCTGCTGGGGTCGGCTTGATGTCTTGCCTCTAAGATGCGTTGGAGCTCAAGCCAGGTAGTATTTTGGGTTTCCCAAACTTCAGAAGTAATTTTGCCGCGAATCACACGAGCATTTTCACGAGCAGCGTATAAACAAGAAACAATGCTAGAAGGATTGCTGGTTTCATAAATCATGAAATCCAAAACATTTTCACGATTGACGACATCATATTTACTTAAGAAAGCATCTTCTAGCTTAGAGATGGTGAGCAACTTCTTCCAACTTTGCTCTAGAAATTCTGCTGGCTGTGGCAGTAGAGAAGTTTGGTGATTCACATCCAACATGCGAGCAGTATTTTCTGCGCGCTCTGTATAACGCGCCATCCAATATAAGCAGTCTGCAGTACGACTTAACATTTTTTGCTATCCCTCTTATTCTTCTAAGACCCAGGTATCTTTAGTGCCACCACCTTGGGAGGAGTTCACTACCAAAGAACCTTCTTTGAGGGCGACCCTAGTGAGGCCGCCCGGGACCATCTTGATCGTCTTTCCAGAGAGTACAAAAGGGCGTAAATCAATATGTCTGGGAGCAACACCCGATTCCACAAAGGTGGGGCAAGTAGAAAGTGCCAGCGTAGGTTGAGCAATGTATTTATCTGGATTAGCGATGAGATGGGTTCTAAATGCTTCAATCTCTGCTTTGGTAGAAGCTGGGCCAACTAACATGCCATAGCCACCAGCACCATGAGTCAGTTTGACTACTAACTTTTCCAAGTTGGCTAAGGTATACGCTAAATCATCTGTCTTGCGGCACTGGAAGGTAGGCACGTTATTCAGAATAGGTTTTTCACCGAGATAAAACTCAATCATTTCTGGAACGTATGGATAAATTGATTTGTCATCGGCAATACCGGTACCAATAGCGTTAGCTAAAGTGACATTGCCAGCGCGGTACGCAGACAGTAATCCTGCAACCCCAAGGGTCGAATCTGAGCGGAAGGCTAATGGATCTAAGAAGTCATCATCAACGCGCCGATAGATCACATCTACCCGCTCAGGTCCTTGAGTGGTGCGCATGAAGACTTGCTCATTCTTCACAAACAGGTCCTTACCTTCGACGAGTTCTACCCCCATTTGTTGGGCGAGATAGCTATGCTCAAAGTAAGCAGAGTTATACATGCCAGGGGTTAGTAGCACGACATTTGGTTTCTTAACATCATCCGGCTTAACAGACTTGAGGCATTCCAATAAGAGGTCGGGGTAGTGCTCTACGGGAGCAATACGATATTTTTGGAATAGGTCCGGGAAAAGACGCATCATCATCTTGCGATCTTCAACCATATAAGAAACGCCAGAAGGCACGCGCAAGTTATCTTCTAAAACGTAGAACTCACCTTCGCCTGCGCGCACGATATCAATACCAGCAATTTGTGCATAGATATCCCGTGGCACACTGACGTTACGCATCTCTGGGCGATATTGCGCATTATTAAAAATTTGCTCAGCGGGAACGATGCCAGCTTTGATGATGTCTTCATCGTGATAGACGTCATAAATAAAGCGATTGAGCGCTTTGACGCGTTGACGTAAACCTGCCTCAAGCTGATGCCATTCTTTGGCAGTGAAAATTCGGGGGATTTGATCAAATGGAATGGTTCTTTCAGAACCTAGATCATCTCCGTAGACGGCGAATGTGATGCCCACGCGCCTAAAGATCAGGTCAGCTTCAGCACGCTTAAGACCCATGAGCGTGTCGCTCTGTTGCTTTAACCAGTTATGAAAAACTTGGTAGTGAGGCCGTGCTTTGCCTGCGGCATCCAGCATTTCGTCAAAAGGCAATTTCATAGTTACCAAACTAATGCCTTTAAGAGTTATAAGCTTTGGGGTTTGAAGCAGCTTGGTGCTGTATTGCACTATATAAGTGCATGAAAGCGCGGATATTTGCCTTGAGGCCGTTCTACCCCAGTTTTTGGGCTTTTAAGCGTTTAAATCGCCTCTCGCGATTCGGCCTTTTTGAACTTCCCACTCTCGTTCCTTGGTAGCAGCACGCTTGTCATGTTGCTTTTTACCCCTAGCCAGACCGATTTCGCACTTCACATTGCCTTTGGAAAAGTGCAGATTGAGTGGTACGAGGGTATAACCCTTTTGCTCAACCTTACCGATCAATTTGCGGATCTCAATGGCATTTAGCAGAAGCTTTCGGGTGCGGGTGCTGTCTGGAACGATATGGGTAGAGGCTGATAGCAGGGGGGTAATGTGGCAACCAATCAGAAAAAGCTCCGCCTTGCGAATGACGACATAGGCTTCTTTGACGTGCACGCGACCAGCTCGGATGGCTTTTACTTCCCAGCCCTCTAGCACTAGCCCTGCCTCAAAGCGCTCCTCGATAAAATAATCAAAGAAGGCTTTTTTGTTATCGACGATACTCATATTTATTTAGCTTCCAAGATCGATTATGGCAGACGTCTACAAGACCGTTTTAATTGGCCAATCAGCCGACCGAATGTATGGTTTGGTGACTGATGTAGCGCGTTACCCAGAGTTTTTACCTTGGTGTGGTGGGGTAGAAATTTTTGAGCAAACCGAAACTGTTTTGGATGCCAAAATCAATATCAATTTCAAGGGCATTAATCAGTACTTTCATACTCGCAATGTGAACCATCGCCCCGAGACCATTGATATGGTTTTTGTGGATGGGCCATTCAAACATTTTTCAGGACAGTGGAATTTCATTCCTTTGCGAGAAGATGCTTGTAAGGTGGAATTTAAGCTCCATTGGGAATTTAAGAGCGTGATTCTGGATAAGATCATTGGACCTGTGTTTGGACACATTGCAGGGACATTTGTGGATTGTTTTGTAAAGCGCGCAGAAGAGCTGTATGGCTAATCGCACGATGGAGATCTGGATTTGTGATGCTAGGCAAGGCAATCCGATACTCAGTCCTTTTCAACTGGTCCTCACCCCTACTGAAACCCCGACAGTGGGCTTGGCACTCCTAAAAGCTGGCTTAGTGGTGGATCAAGCAGACCCGGCTTTTGCTAGAAAGGGCTGTTACGGCGTTTTTGGAAAACGTAAGGAGTGGGATAGCCCAATTTATGCCGGAGATCGCTTAGAGCTCTACTCCCCCTTATTAATTGACCCTAAGGCGGTCCGGCGCAAAAAGGCAAACCAGAACCAGGACGCCAAATTCCAGGCAGCGGCAGCCAAAAGGAAGGCTAGGAGGCTATAATCTGTTTTTGTGACTAGGGGTTTTGCATGCGACTCATTCAAAAAGCACTCACTTTTGACGATGTGCTCCTCGTACCGGCCTATTCTGCGGTGCTCCCTCGAGATGCCAGCTTGGCAAGCAAGTTAACTCGGGATATTTCACTTAATACACCATTGGTGTCCGCTGCGATGGATACCGTCACAGAAGGTCGTTTAGCGATTGCCATGGCCAGTGAAGGTGGTATCGGCATTATTCATAAAAACCTCAAGCCTGCAGAACAGGCGCGTGAAGTGGCAAAAGTGAAGCGCTATGAATCTGGTGTTCTTCGGGATCCCATCACGATTGGTCCTGATGTCACTCTGCGTCAAGTGATTCAGCTTTCACGCGAACATGGTTTCTCTGGATTTCCTGTCTTGACCGGTAAAGAAGTGGTTGGAATCATTACCAACCGCGACTTACGGTTTGAAGAAGATTTGGATGCCCCTGTCAAAACCAAGATGACTCCGCGTGAGCGTTTGGTGACTGTTAAAGAAGGTTGCACACTCGAAGAAGCTAAGCGCTTGATGAGTCAGCATCGCCTAGAGCGTGTTTTAGTAGTCAATGATCAATTTGAATTACGCGGCTTGATCACAGTGAAAGATATTTTGAAAGCCACCGAGCATCCTAATGCGTGTAAGGATGGCGAGGGTAAGTTGCGGGTTGGTGCAGCCGTAGGGGTAGGTCCTGATAACGACGAGCGTATTGAGCTCTTAGTGCGCGCTGGTGTCGATGTCATTGTGGTGGATACTGCTCATGGCCATAGCCAAGGTGTTTTGGATCGTGTCAAATGGGTTAAGAAAAATTACCCCCATGTACAAGTAATCGGCGGCAATATTGCTACCGGTGAAGCTGCTAAAGCATTGGCCGATCATGGTGCTGATGGCGTGAAAGTTGGTATTGGTCCTGGCTCCATTTGTACGACACGGATTGTTGCGGGTGTAGGCGTTCCTCAAATTACAGCGATTGTGAATGTGGCTACTGCATTAAAAGGTACGGGCATTCCTTTGATTGCTGACGGCGGCGTCCGTTACTCTGGTGATGTGGCTAAAGCGTTAGCAGCTGGCGCCAGTTCTGTGATGATGGGCGGTATGTTTGCCGGTACTGAAGAAGCTCCTGGCGAAGTATTTCTGTACCAAGGACGTTCCTACAAGAGTTATCGTGGCATGGGTTCTTTGGGTGCAATGGCCGATGGCTCTGCTGATCGATACTTCCAGAGTGATATTGTTGCCAATGCTGAGAAGCTCGTACCTGAAGGTATTGAAGGCCAAGTGCCGTATAAGGGGAGTGTGCTTGCAATCTTGCATCAGCTCACTGGCGGTATTCGTTCTTCCATGGGTTACCTTGGGTGCAAGACGATTGCCGAGCTTCATGAAAAAGCCAATTTTGTGGAAATTACATCAGCTGGTGTGCGCGAGTCACACGTACATGATGTGAAGATCACCAAGGAAGCACCAAATTACCACATTGATTAATAACTAAATAAAAGCTGAAATTAAGGCTGAATTAAAGACTGATTCTTTCGTGCACGACAAAATACTGATTCTCGACTTTGGTTCACAAGTAACTCAATTAATTGCTAGGCGTGTGCGTGATGCCCGCGTGTATTCAGAGATTCACCCCTACGATTGCGATCCAGAATTCATTCGCAAATTTATTCAAGAGCAGGGTGGCAAAGGCATCATTCTCTCTGGCGGTCCTAGCTCAGTGACCGAAGATGGTAGTCCGCGTGCTCCACAAATCGTATTTGAATTAGGCGTTCCCGTTTTAGGGATTTGCTATGGCATGCAGACCATGGCAACCCAATTGGGAGGTGCAGTTGCTTCAGCTGAGTCATTGGGTAAGGCACGTGAGTTTGGTTACTCAGAAGTGCGCGCTCATGGCCACACTAACTTACTCAAGGGCATTCAGGATTTTTCTACCAGTGAAGGCCATGGCATTCTCAAGGTGTGGATGAGTCATGGTGATTCAGTAACCAACATGCCGCCATCTTTTCAATTGATGGCTTCCACTGAATCTTGCCCGATTGCGGGCATGGCTGATGAAGAGCGCCGCTTCTATGCATTTCAGTTTCACCCAGAAGTGACCCATACCATTCAAGGTGCCGCTATTCTTGAGCGCTTCGTGCATGAGATCTGCCAGTGCAAGCCTGATTGGGTCATGGGTGACTATATTGCCGAGGCGGTTGAGAATATTCGCAAGCAAGTGGGTAATGAAGAAGTTATCCTCGGTCTGTCTGGTGGTGTTGACTCGAGTGTTGCTGCCGCTTTAATCCATCGTGCTATTGGCGATCAACTGACTTGCGTGTTTGTTGATCACGGCCTGCTTCGTTTGAACGAAGGTGACATGGTCATGGAAATGTTTGCGCGTAACCTGGGTGTTAAAGTCATTCGTGTCGATGCAAAAAATACTTTTATGGCTAAGTTAGCAGGTGTTTCTGATCCAGAAGCGAAGCGAAAAATCATCGGTAAAGAATTCGTTGAAATCTTCCAGACTGAGTCCGGCAAGATCAAAAATGCTCAGTGGTTAGCTCAGGGAACTATTTATCCGGACGTGATTGAGTCTGCCGGTAAAGGTAAGAAGGGCGCGCATACGATTAAGAGTCACCATAACGTTGGCGGCCTGCCTGAAGATATGCATCTCAAATTACTAGAGCCATTGCGTGAGTTATTTAAAGATGAGGTACGAGAGCTGGGCGTTGCTTTAGGTCTGCCACGTGAGATGGTCTATCGTCACCCTTTCCCGGGACCAGGTTTGGGTGTGCGCATTTTGGGTGAAGTCAAAGCAGAGTTTGCAGACTTGCTGCAACGCGCTGATGCGATCTTCATAGAAGAATTGCGCAGCACGATTGATGAAGCTAGCCAGAAGTCCTGGTATGACCTGACCAGCCAGGCTTTCGCCGTCTTCTTGCCGGTGAAATCGGTTGGTGTCATGGGTGATGGCAGAACTTATGAATATGTTGTGGCACTTCGAGCAGTGCAAACGCAAGACTTTATGACGGCCCATTGGGCTCACTTGCCACATGAGTTACTAGGCAAAGTTTCCAATCGCATCATCAATGAAGTGCGTGGCATCAATCGCGTTGTCTACGATATCAGCGGCAAACCACCGGCAACGATTGAGTGGGAATAGAAACTCACGATTGAGTCACTATCCAATCCGCTAAATACAGTATTTAACTTCCTTGAAATTTTTCCAACGACCCCCTTTTGTTCAGGGTTTAAAAGTGATGCTCGAATCATCTCCGGGGATTATTGCTTGGTCCTTGGTCACGAGCATTAGTTTGCTGGGCGCGGGACTGAGCCCGGTAAATACATTTTGGTTCAACATCCTCGTCTATGCAGGATCTTCGCAATTGGCGGTGATGCCATTGATCGCTGGAGATTATCCCTTTTGGACTGTTTGGCTGACTGCATTGATTGTGATGTCGCGTTTTGTTATTTTTAGCGCAGTCCTTCAACCTCACTTTAAACATTATTCTTTCTGGCAAAGACTGGGTATTGGGAGCTTAAACACCGATATGAGTTTCGCAAAATTTGTAGAAAAGTTTCCTTCGCCAGATAACCTTCAAGGGAGCCAAGTTGAGCTGCTCTATTTCATGGGAATGGTCCTAGCGCATTGGTTTTTTTGGCAGATAGGTGCATTAATTGCCATTTTTTTTGGGTCTTATATTCCGATCTCTTGGGGCCTTGGCTTTGCTGGACCGCTAGCATTGCTAGCCTTGATCATTCCTGCCATTAAACATAAAACTGCTGTTATCTCAGCATTAGCAGCTGCTGGCACTTGTATCTTAACTATCAATCTGCCGTATCGCTTAACGATTGTTTGCTCAGTGATTGCTGGTGTGATGGCTGCGGTATTGGTAGACAAACAATCTCAAAAGAGGAATGTATGAATACAGTGGACTTATGGATTGCTTTTTTTGGCTTGATGCTAGTGAGCATACTGAGTAGGGGCTCTATTCTTTTAGTGGGCTCAAAATTTCCCATTCCCAGAAGTATTCATGAGTTTTTGCGCTATGCACCTACTGCAGCTCTCATTGCCATTGTTCTTCCAGATGTGCTATTTGCAAAAGATCCGGCAACCCAACTATTTGAATTAAACCTGTATTCACCCCAACTATTTGGTGCAATTGGCGGAGTGATTGGGTTTTTAGTAACCAACAGCATCTTGGCAACCATATTATTGGGAATGACTTTTTTTACTCTTGCCAGATTTTTTATCTAAGCATTAACTAAATCTGCCTCAAGATACATTCTCACTAGGGCTTGTATAGAGTCCGCATGCATTTTCTCCATCACTCTTGCCTTGTGCACTTTGATCGTGGCATCAACCGTGCCTAGCTCAACAGCAATTTCTTTGTTTAATAAGCCTCTAACCAATAAAGAGCAAACCTCTTTTTCCCTTGGCGTTAGAGTGAGAAAACATTGTTTGATATCTAACTCTTTGGATAATTGAACCAGTTGTTGCTTATCTAGCTCAAGCGCCTTGCTCAAGGCAATTAATAGATCTTCGAGTTTGACTGGTTTAAATAAAAAATCTATCGCACCATTTTTAAGACTAGAAACAATTTGATGGGGATGACTTTGTCCGCTAATAAAAATAATAGGTGTTCTGCGACCCAGGGCTAACAATTGCTGCTGCAGTTCAACTCCAGACATATCAGGCATTTGCATATCCAAAAGAATCACTGCTGGAGAGATTGGGAGAGATTCTTTTAAAAAATTGATGCCAGATTGGTAATGATCTACGGTGTAGCCTACCTCGCTCAACATTCTGGAGAGTGAAATGCGCATTGAGTCATCGTCATCGATTATGAAAATGTGGCCAGATTTAGTCATAAAGAGAGGGTTTATATTTAGCTAATTAGGTCAATTTAAATCAAAGTATAGGCTGAGGATATTAGCCCTATAGCTAATCAGATCTCATCTTCTATGCCTTTGTTACAACAGCCCTTCATTGCAAGGATCCTCAAGCGGGGCCCCTTTTTAAGCGACATTTCAGTCTGCTATCTGTAATATTCAGTGATGGAAGTCGC
This sequence comes from Polynucleobacter sp. JS-JIR-5-A7, assembly GCF_018687935.1. Lineage (NCBI taxonomy): Bacteria > Pseudomonadati > Pseudomonadota > Betaproteobacteria > Burkholderiales > Burkholderiaceae > Polynucleobacter > Polynucleobacter sp. JS-JIR-5-A7. The sequence goes on from NZ_CP061308.1 coordinate 558,979, forward strand.
TAATCAAATCTTTTTTATTGTTTTTTCGCTCATTGGCCTGGGATTATTTTTAAGCGCCTTGTATCAATATCGTGCCAATGAAAAAGGTGATTTCAGCATCTATTGGCCAATGAGTGTCGGCCTTTTTTCACTCTCTTCCTTTTGTTTTGGAATTGCCTTGTGGTTTCATCAGTTTTTTCTCACAATTGCAAATAGCTCATTTATTGTTTCAGTTCTCCTCCTGATATTTTTATATCGTTCATGGAATAAACGGCCTTTTACTAAGTTTCAAGCTTTGCTTGTATCAATTATTTCGATCTTTATTTTCTTTTTCTATGATTACTTGCGGGTAATTCCAGATACCTTTAAGCATCGCGTTGCCTTAATTACTATTACTCAAGAGCTATTTTTAATCTGGCAAATATGGGAGTTGAGGGAGTATTACAAAAAAGACCGAACAGTGGTTGTAAAGTGGCTTATTTTTTTATCAGTATTAACCTTATTCGGAGAAATTGTCAGAACTCTTTGGGTATTAATTGGTAGTACTCATACCAATTTCTTTTTATATGCCCAAGATGCAGTGGCTTTAACGCTTTTATGGATTGGCTATGGCAGTACGATATTGGTATATGTGGCTCTAGGCAGTTTTTATTTAGAAAAACAAATCACAAAAGAAAATCAAATTGCTAATACGCTTGAGAAAACAAGAGAAGAAAACGAGAAAATCATCGAGCTCTTAAAAGAAAAAGAGCGTTTGATTTATGGGTTGATGAAAGCCAATAAAACGGCCGCTACTGGTGCCTTATCGGCATCAATTGCTCATGAACTCAATCAACCTCTTGCAGCATCTAATCTGAATATCCAGTTTCTCAAAATGAAATTAGAAAAAGGAGTCCTCAATCCGGAGTTGGGTAAAGAAATTTTAGATTCCTTGGAAGAGGATAACAAGCGAGCCGCTACGATTGTCAAATCTTTAAGGTCAATATTTACTGAGGGTGATTTGAATGCTCAGGATGTTCAATTAGGCGATTCCATTTCTAAGGTACTAGATATTGTGAGGCCAGAGCTAAAGTCAAAGAATATCCAAATTCAGTTAAAGGTAGATGATGACTTAGCAGTGAAGGTTAACCCAGCTGAAATTGAGCAAGTGATATTGAATCTTGTGAACAATGCCACGCAGGCTTTGGCTAATTCAGGAACACTCCAGCGTCGTATTGCTATAGAGGCCATGAGATCTGGCCATTCCGTCAAATTAAGCATTTCTGATAATGGCGGGGGCGTACCTACTGAATTTAAACCTCAACTATTTGAGCTGTTAAGTACCACCAAGCAGACTGGAATGGGTCTAGGCCTATGGCTTTGCAAGCACATTATCACTAGATATCGAGGTTCTATTCATTATGAGGATGCCTTTGGTAGCGGCGCACGATTCATTGTGGAGCTACCTCTCTCTCATTAGCCTCAGGGCTAATTGACTAGGACTACAGCGAGGGCGAACATAAGAGCCTACATTTGTATGGGTTTTTATGAACTTAGCAGAAATTCAATCCTTTAAGCAGATTGGCAGGCATCTTCGCAGTGTACGGGAGATACGGGGCCTGACATTGTCTGCAGCGGCCAGCACTTGTGGATTAAAAATTTTTGAGATCGTTCGCATAGAAAATGGAGAACTGTTGGGGTACCAGCAAGTGCCAGAGAATACCTTATCCAACGCCCAAATTTATGCTAAAGCCTTAGATATTGAATTGAGTGATTACAAGGAGCAACCTTGTGTTGAGCAAGCAAAAGTAAACGCCAATGTTTATGAAGGCGATATTCCCGTCTTTTTAAGAAAAAAATAATAATTCGGCATACCCGATCCTTACGGGTTTAACCACTTTGAGTGAAAACTTAAGGTGGTTTTTTATTTGAGCCACATTATTAATGATGGAAATAGTTATTGCTTATCTAAAATGCTAGCCCCGTGCCAAACAAGAGCTAAAAAGAGAAAGGCTTCAAAAGTATTTCGCCTTTAAAGCCCTCTACATCTTGGTGGGTCGGGCGATATTGACTGCGCCAAAAATTCGTTTTCAAACTCGCGCCTAACGGATTTAAAGACGTGAAATCGCTCTAAAACAGTAATTTAGACATTGGTCTAAACCTACCTAGAAAGTGACGTGAGATAAGTAGTAGAAAAACTCCTCTTTGGAAAGCTTAGCTAGTGAACCTAATATAACTTCAGTATGTTCACCAGCAATTGGTGAGGGCGAATCGTAATTACTAGGAGTGTTGCTAAATTTAATGGGAAATCCTGGAGCCGATGCGCTAACTGTGGATTTGGATAGCCGGTTGGTTAAGACTGAAATCATCTTTTGCTCTTGTAATTGTTTCCATTTTTGGCTCGTTTATTCTTTATGGGTTGAGTGATTGAGTGCCTCATAAATGGGGCTTTAATTGATGGTCCCTTTTAGATTGAGGGCTTATGGACATCCAAATTTTCTTCCTAAGAGGACTTGGCAAATAGACTGGTGGCCTGTCATTTTTCTTGTATATTAGAAACATATCAGATAAAAAATATGGAGATAGTAATGGCAATAAAAAGACGAGGTGCGCTTAAGCTTATATTGGGCTTTCTAGCAGGGTTTAGTTCTTTGCCATCTTGGAGTCAGGTTTGGCCGGATCGCTCAATAAAGTTTATTTTGGGGTATACGACTGGGGGCTCTAGCGATGCAACAGCTAGAATTATTGGCAGGCCGCTTGAGCAATTGATTAAGCAATCTGTCATTATTGATTACAAGCCTGGCGCAGGCGCATCAATTGGAGCGGAGTATGTTGCTAAAGCTTCACCGGATGGGTATACGATTGGATTGGAGGATACGGGTCCTCTTTGTATTGCGCCAAATTTACGTAAAGTCGCTTATGACCCACTAACTGATTTCACGCCCTTATCTTATGTTTGTACTACGGGCTTAGTATTAATTGTTAATCCAGACTTAGATGTGAAAAACGTTCAGGAACTCATTGTTTTAGCCAAAGCTAAGCCAGGTCAATTAAGCTATGCTAGCTCAGGGGTAGCCTCAGTACATCACCTTGCTGGCGAGCTATTTAAGTTTAAAGCTGGGATATCACTTTTGCATGTTCCATATAAAGGTGCTGGACCAGCAATGACTGACTTAATTGGCGGGCAGGTGCCGATTATGTTTGCGACGATTGGACCAGCATTGCAGATGATTGCTGCAGGAAAAGCGCGTCCATTGGGGGTTACTTCAATAACGCGTTCAGCATCAATACCAAATGTGCCAACAATTGCTGAGCAGGGCTTGAAAGGTTATGAGGCAGTACTCCGATTCATGGTAATGGGTCCCGCCAAGATGCCGCCTGCGATTACAAGCAAATTACAGGCAGACTATAAAACAGTCATTAGCGATTCAACTGTAGTCACCGAGCTGAAAAAACTTGGTAATGACGAAATTATGTACAAAACACCTACAGAAATTTTGACGCTCATTCAAGATGATTACCGCAAGTGGGGAGCATTGATTCGTGAAGCTAAGATAACGTTGGATAGCTAAAATGTCAGTAGAGGAGAAGTTATGGGACATACTCCTACGAAATAAGCGTAGTCGACTCGAACGCGCAAGTCATATTACCTCATCAAAAATTATTCCTCATGTTGACATAGTACGTTTATTTGAGGCCGTAATTGAGTCGGGAGATAAGATTTGCATTGAAGGGAATAATCAAAAGCATGCTGATTTTCTCTCTGAACAGCTTACTCTCATCGATCCAAAGAAGATCAATGGCTTACATATAGTGCAATCTAATATTGCACTATCTTCTCACTTGGATATTTTTGAAAAAGGAATAGCAAAAAAATTAGATTTTTGCTATTCAGGTGAGCAGGGTGTCCGACTTGGCAGACTTATCAAGGAGCATATCGTTGAGGTAGGTGCAATTCATACATATCTTGAGTTGTATAGCCGATATTTCGTAGACCTTACACCTAGGGTTTCAATGATTGCGGCACAAAGTGCTGATAAGCATGGCAATGTATACACTGGATTTAATACTGAGGATACGCCCCCTATTGTTGAAGCAACAGCTTTTAAAAATGGGCTAGTGATTGTTCAAGTAAATGAGCTAGTTGAAGAAGTTCCGAGGATTGATATTCCAAGTGATTGGATTTCTTTTGTTGTTAAGGCGCCTAGACCTCACTATATAGAACCAATATTCACCCGGGATCCTGCTTTGATTACCGAGGTTCAAATTCTGATGGCTATGATGGTTATCAAAGGCATCTATGAGCCCTATGGAATTAATCGCCTAAATCATGGCATTGGTTTTGATACTGCAGCAATTGAACTGATACTGCCAACTTATGGTGAATCACTTGGTCTTAGAGGTAAGATTTGTGAGTATATGAGCGTGAATCCTTGCCCCACCTTAATTCCGGCTATTGAGTCAGGATTCGTTAAGAATATACATTGTGCTGGCTCGGAATTGGGGATGGAAGATTACATTACAGCTCGTCCCGACATTTTCTTTAACGGTCCCGATGGTTCAATGCGATCGAACCGAGCTTTTTGTCAGCTGGCAGGTCACTATGCCGATTTATTTATTGGCTCAACCTTACAGATTGATGTAGAAGGTAATTCATCCACTGCAACATTGAATCGAATTGCTGGTTTTGGAGGCGCTCCTAATTTTGGCTCCGATTCAAGAGCAAGGCGACATTCTAGTAAAGCCTGGTTAATGGCCGGTAAAGAAAGTATGAAGCCAGAGAACTCAACGATGCCTCGTGGTAGGAAATTAGTAGTGCAAATCGTGGAGACATTCAAAGAAAAAATGCAACCTACTTTTGTAGAGCGACTAGATGCTTGGCAGCTCATGGATGATTTTCAATTAGACTTGCCGCCTGTTATGGTTTATGGTGATGACATTACACATCTCGTGACCGAGGAGGGTATTGCACATCTTCATAAGTGTAAAAATCTGCAAGAAAGAGAGCAGGCAATTCGGGGTGTCGCTGGATACACTCCAGTTGGTTTAAAGCGCAATGAAAGCCAAGTAGGGGCATTGATTGCCAGAGGCATTATTCAGCGCCCTCAAGAGTTAGGAATTGATCCACGCATGGCTACTCGAAATTTATTAGCTGCTCGTTCAATTAAAGATTTGGTGAATTGGTCTGACGGCCTCTATAGACCCCCTAAACGATTTAGGAATTGGTAAATATGGAACTATTAAATTATGAATTTGGCCCCTGGGAGATCGTTAGAACCCCAAAAAATAAGACCTCAATTATTGTTGGCGTTGTAGGGTCAGGCAACTTAGAGGTTTTATTGGAGGTTGCCGAAATCAATGGAAAAAGTAAGGTTTGTGTTGAAACCTCAGTCAATGGATTTTCTGAAACATGGCAAGCTGTCCTACGGGATTTTACAAATCAATATCAATTCTCCAATACTTTAATCACGATTAATGATGGTGGCGCAACACCGGCGGTAGTTCAGCTGAGATTGATGCAAGCAGCACAGCAGTGGAGAAGCCATTATGAAGATTGAAAATACTATTGGTATCAGGGAATCCACTGCTCGTCAGCGAGTACTTTCAATATTAGATAACGATACATTCAAAGAGTATTTACCTCCATCCGACAGGGTATTTAGTCCGCACTTAAAGAGTTTGGGTATGCCAGTTTCATTTGATGATGGAGTCATCATTGGAGAGGGGACTATTGGCGGTCAAACTATCTATATTGCCGCCCAAGAGCCAGGTTTTATGGGTGGTGCAGTGGGCGAAGTACATGGCGCCAAGTTAACGGGGTTGCTTGAGAGATCTGCAATTCGGAAGCCAGCTGCTGTTGTATTGCTATTTGATACAGGCGGCGTGCGTTTACATGAGGCGAATGCAGGATTGATAGCGATTTCTGAAATTCAAAGAGCGATGTTTAATGCTCGTAAAGCCGGAGTGCCCCTGATTGTTGTTTCAGCTGGAGCAAATGGTGTATACGGTGGCATTGGGATTATTTCTCGCTGTTGTGACTATATTGTGATAACCGAAGAGGGGCGTCTCTCTGTTTCTGGCCCTGAAGTGATTGAGTCGCAAAAAGGTGTGGAAGAGTTTGACGCTAGAGACCGTGCGCTAGTTTGGCGGACTATGGGTGGTAAACACCGCTATCTAATAGATGAGGCGCAAACTTTTGTAAAGGATAGTGTTGAGGATATTCGGAATGCTTTGTTGCCATATTTTAAGAAGCCTATTCCAATCAATCTTGACTCTGTGATAGATGAGCATCAACAGTTAGGTGAGCGCTTAAGAAAATATGGCAAGGCCAATGATGCCCTAGATATTTGGAAAGATATGGGTATCGCCAATCCTGCGAGTATTCCTTCTTTGGATTTTGATGCTTTTATGAAAATTGCAAATCAAGTGCGAGAAAATGGATAAGATCGATCAAGTTTGTAGCAAAGTATTTCCTTTGGGTTATAAGATCTCTATCCATGGCGACTTGGTATCGGGCAGAGCCAATACATCCAAGGAAGAGGTTGCACTCATTGGAACCTTAAATCAGGCGGCCATAGGGGTTGATTTAGCTTTTGAATTAGCAGGCAAAGTCTTGGATGTAGTTAAGCACCACCCCAGAATGCCCATCATTATTTTGGTAGATACTCAAGGGCAGAAATTGTCGCGACGCGATGAATTGCTTGGTAATGCTGGGTATCTTTCTCATCTTTCAAAATGTTTTGAGGTAGCAAGAGATCGCAGCCATAGAATCATTAGTATTATCTACAACGAGGCGGTTAGCGGGGGGTATCTTGCGCTAGGAATGATTGCTGATCAGTCCTTTGCACTCTCGGATGCTCAGATTCGGGTGATGGCGTTACCAGCAATGTCGCGGATTACGCAAATTCCTTTGGAGAGATTGGAGGAGTTGTGTAAAAGCTCCTCTATTTTTGGCCCTGGTGTTGAAAACTATGTTGCACTGGGAGCTCTTGAGAAGATTGACGATGCCCATTTGGCATCTTTAATTGAGGTTGCAATCAGCAATCAATCGAACTCTGATGACAGAGCTAAACTGGGGCATGAAAGAGGCGGAAGAAATAAGGCCTATACCGTGATTGAATCAATCATTCAGACTTGATGCTCGGTTGGAATGAATAAGCTCATACGCTGGCGGCATCGTCGAATTTGGGTTGAGCCTAGTAGCATCGGTTCAATCAGGGGTCTTAGTGAACTTCCTATCGATGAGCGTCAATTTCTTGAGAACTGGATCATATCTGGCAAGCCTTTAGTAGGAAGGGCTATAAACCCCTGTGATGAGACTGGTAAAAATCTCTTACCGCTGGGCTTAATGCTGCATCTTGCGGGATCATCAAAAAAGCGTCTTAATCTTCAGATAGATTCCTCATTGATTCTAAAAGTGGATGAACCCTTAAGCATTAAAACGGTAATGGAGGCCCTTCCATTAAATATCGCGGTAAAGGTAAATAGTATGCTTAGTGGGTTGGCAGACTACCCAATTCAGATTAAGGTATTTGGTTCTGTATTTTGGAGTTACGAAGGTAAGCAGAATTACATGACTGAAAATTCAGATATTGATCTCTTAATTTCATTTACTCAAAACTGTAATCTCTCTACATTATCAAAAACATTATGTCACCTATCTAATGAAATTGACTTACGTTTGGATGGTGAGTTCGAATTCATTAATGGAAATTCTGTAAGCTGGCGAGAGTTTGCGAGCAAGGCAACTGAGTTGCTTGTGAAAACAGACTCAGGTCCCAAACTCATGGCTAGACATCGGATGATGGAGGAATTCAATGTTCTCTAGTAATGTTGATAGTCTTATTGAAAGCAAACGGCTACCCTCAGAGCAGGATACTTTGCATTTTCTTAGAAGAATTCGTAACTGTGCAGTGAAATCACTATGGTATGAGCTGATTACTTATCCTAAACCTGGCCTTGTTAGTTTGGTGGATTCTGGTAGCCACCAAGATATGGATGCGAGTACTTTTTATTCGAGCATCGTGTCTTTACGCCATTATTTTTTCCATATCGCCAGCCTGGGTTTGGAGGGCGCCAATTTTGAATTACTGCGTTCATCTGGTTTGGCTGCTGAATCTAGGATGTTGGATGCAACTGGTGGAGTGAATACCCATCGCGGAGCAATCTTTAATTTAGGAATGCTGGCTGCAGCAGCTGCATATCGATATATGTATTCCGATACGTGCCGTAGCTTAGGTGAAATTACAGTGCAAACTTGGGGTAAGGAGCTTGCCTTGCATCATCGTAAGGCAGGTAGTCATGGGGACAGAGTGGCATCAATGTATCACGTTGGTGGTGCAATTGAGGAAGCGTTATCTGGCTACCCATCAGTCTATCAGTTAGGCCTGCCTGTATATCGCAATATTCTTGCGCAGACTTCAAGTCACGAACTAGCTTGCATACAAACTTTCTTTACGCTCCTTGCGAACGTGCAAGATACTAACCTACTTCATAGGGGTGGATGGGATGGCTTAAAAAAAGCCCAAGACTTATCTGAGGCCTTCTTGGATATCGGTGGTATCTATGCGAATGACTGGGATATGAGGGCATTGAGCGTCCATCAAAAATTGATAGAATTAAATTTAAGCCCAGGCGGTAGTGCAGATTTATTAAGTGCCTGCCTCTTTATTCATAACATTGAAGCCGATGAATAAGTTTGCCATCGTTTGCTCTGGCCAAGGTTCTTTAGATTCAGGAGTGTTTGCATTTTCTAGACAAGCTCCTCAGGTTGATGAGGTCATTGATGCCTTCTCTAATGAATTTCATTGGGACATGCTCTCTATAGAGGATGGCAAATTGAACTTAACATCGAATCAATTTTCACAACCTCTGACGATCGCTACAGCCTTGGCCAATTGGGAGGCAATTAGAGATGGTCTACCTAGGCCAAGTTATGTTGCCGGCTATAGTGCTGGAGAGGTAAGCGCCTTAGGTTGTTCCGGGGCAATTGATCTTAAGTCCGTAGCAAAGCTATGTAGATTACGTTGTGAAGCAATGCAAAACTTTGCTCCTGTTGATAGTGGAATGTTGGCTGTGAGAGGAATCTCAAAATTAGCATTGTTGAAGCATCTTAACAACTCAAATTCTTATATTGCAATTTATAACGAGGATGATCACTTTGTTATCGCTGGATCCTTTAAGGAGATGGAGTTCTATGAGAAATTGCTAGGAGAGTCTGGGGTCTGGGTTAAAAGGCTCCTTGTTTCAATACCTTCCCATACACCACACATGCTAAAAGCTACGGCGCAACTCCGGATGGAAGTAGCTGCTCTAAATTTGGGTGATCAAAAGATGAGTATTCCAGTGGTTCAAGGGATTAATGGTTTGATTACCAATGACTTGACCTCAGGAGTAGATTCTATGGCTAGAGCTGTTTCAGAACCTGTCCAGTGGCAGCAATGTATGCAGACCCTGGTAGATTCTGGGGTGTCTGTTGTACTGGAGTTGGGCCCTGGAGGTAGCCTGTCTAAGATGATTTCAGGGATTTATCCTGCGATTTCAGCACGCTCAGTCTTTGATTTTCGTACCCCCCAAGGTCTTCAAAGCTGGGTTTTTCGTGAACTCGAGGCTTGAGCGCTTGGAATTAGGGAAACCCCCATCATTTGCTCTCGATAAAGTCTGACATTTCTCTAGTATATTAGTGACATATATGTTTCACAAAGGCTTTATTTAAGCAGGAGATGGCTATGAGTATTGCATTCCAAGAAATGGTGATGACGGAGCGACAAAAGAAGTTTCGTAACAAATATGTTAACGAAATAAGCCCTTTTTATAATGGCCTTGTGCACATTGGTGTGATGTATGCGGTTGGAATTAGTCTCATTTATTATTGCGCTTCTAATCTACATGACGTTACTTGGGAGTGGATGGTAATCATTCCTGTAGCCATTGCTGGAAATTTTGTTGAGTGGGCGATGCATAAATATGTCATGCACCGTTTAATTGATGTCTTTGCGCTGCGCGCAATCTATGATCGCCATACACGCCAGCATCATCAATACTTCACCGATACTGACTACACGATTGATACCACCAAGGAATTTAGAATTGTTTTCTTCCCTTGGCGCGTACTGATTGTCTTAGGTGTATTTGGAACGCTCTTGGGTTATGTAGCCAGCCAAATCTTCAATCCTAATGTTGGGTATTTTGTATTTATGACCATGGTTGGGCACTACTTGATTTATGAAACCTTTCACTATTGCTGTCATATTAAAGAGAATTGGTTCGTTCGAAATATGCCATTTGTAAATACGATTAGACGTCACCATGCAGCACATCACAACCTTGGCATCATGATGCATAAAAATATGAATCTGAGCTTTCCGCTAGCAGATTGGGTTATGGGCACATCTGATTTAAAACGTGGCTTATTAGGAACCTTATTGAATGGATTTAATCAGGTACATGTAGACCCTGATTTAAAGCCTATTATTGAGAAGTTTAAGAACGGTAAGATACAAGAAGAAAAAGTCACTCTCGAAGGTCCAATTTTGACTTCTGAAGAAGCAAAAGCCTTAGAGAAATAATTGATAACACTACTTATCTCATGACCTACGCTGTTTTCTTTGATGTTCTGCCAAAAAAAGGTTTTACAGACGCCTATTTTGGAATGGCGGCTGGCTTAAAGCCTATTGTAGAAAAGAATCCTGGATTTATTTCAGTGGAGCGCTTTGAAAATTTAGGCCAAGCTGGCTGGTATCTATCCTATTCGCAGTGGGTGGATGAGAATGCGCTAGGCTCATGGCGCTGTCAACATGATCATCATGGCGCCCAAGTTTGTGGCAGAAATTTAGTCTTGGAAGATTATCGATTGAGGGTGGGTAGTGAGCAAAGTAGTAGCTCAGATAAATCTTGCATCCTAGCTTTAGTCGGTGATTTTTCTGCTGTACAGACAGCTACTGAGAGTGCCACAAAATCCTTTGTGAATGCTGCAAGATTATTTAAGGGTGTAATCAATCCAGCGCGAGGTATTGCTTTATTCGATTGTGATTTTGACAGTGCCTTAAAAGCAAAGGACTCTTTAGCTGTTCAGAAGTCATTTGATTTTGGTTTCTACGAAGTTCAGCGGGATTATGGAATGTTTGATCGAGCGCAAGCACCCAGCGTTTTTGCTTAAAGAACATGGCAACCAAAAAAACTACTAAAGCCTCAATCGTTGTTCCCGTTGAATTAGTATCCCTATCAGATAAAGCTTATGAGCAATTGGAAGAGCTTATCGTTACGATGAAGTTGGCTCCCGGTACCCCAGTCTCAGAAAGTCAACTCTCCACCATGCTTGGCATCGGTAGAACTCCTATAAGAGAAGCTATTCAGCGTTTGAGTCATGAACACCTTGTATCTGTCATGCCTAAACGGGGTATTTTTATTTCTGATCTCAATCCACAAAAACAACTCAAAGTATTAGAGACTCGTCGTGAGTTGGAGAGATTGATTTGCAAAAAGTCAGCAAAGAGATGCAATCTAGAAGAGCGCAAACAGTTTGAGAGAATGGCCAAAGACTTTAAAAAAGCTGCAAAAGAGAAAAATGAAAAGCTTTTTCTGAAGGTGGATAAAGAATTAAATGATTTAACCATCATCGCATCTAAAAATGAATATGCATCAAAGGCGCTATCAATGTTGCATGGTATGTCCAGAAGATTTTGGTTTGGTAATTTTCATCAGATCGGGGATATTACAGTTGCGGCTATGCTGCATGCTGATATAGCGGATGCTATTTGTGAAGGCAATGAAAAAGAAGCTGGTTTAGCGGTAGATAAGTTGCTTGATTACATAGAAGAATTTACCCGTAAGACAGTAATGTCAAATGAGTAATGGTGTTAGTTGTAGTTGATGTCTTGTTAAATTGAGATTTATAGGAGACTGAAATGAAAAAGCAGAAAATAAATAATCATGGTCGTCGTGAAGTAATTAAGGGAATAGGGGCCCTTTCAGCGCTAGCGGCCAGTGGCTGGGGATTCCCAGCGATTGCACAAAACACCCCAATTAAGATCGGCATCTTGGCGCCTCGAGCTGGTATTGCTGGCACGATCGGTGAATGCGGTCTGCGTGGCGCAATGTTTGCAGCTGATAAAATAAATAAGACGGGTGGTATCGGCGGTCGTAAAGTTGAACTAGTCATTGAAGAAGAGACTAATGCCAAAGATACAACTGAGCGTTATCGCAAGCTAGTTCTCCAGGACAAAGTAGATTGTGTTCAGGGCTTAGTATCCTCTGGCGTTTCCTTGGCTCTTGGACCTACAGTTGAAGAGATGCAAACAGTCACCATTTATTGGGACGGTACTACGCAAGATGGCGTGAAAGAAACAATTCCAAAGCCGAAATATCTTTTCCGCTCAACAGATAACGAGTGTGAAGCAGTGATGGCCTCACTGATTGCAATTAAGCAATACAAAGGTAAGTTTGCAACCATTGCCGGAATCAATCCAGACTATTCCTATGGTAGAAATAACTGGGCAGCATTCCAGGCGCTCTTAAAACGTTTCAATATTGAGCACAAAGTTGTTGCAGAGCAGTGGCCTAAAGTTGGCACTATGGAGCTATCAGGACAAATTGCTGCTTTAAAAGCCGCCAAACCTGATCTCATCTTCTCTTCGCTCTTGTTTGCTGATTTACCAGTGTTTATGCAGAACGCTAGTGCAGCTGGATTAGGTAATGGCGATGTGAAATTTGTTCTGCCAGCTGCCGGCTTTCAGCACACACTAATGAAGAAAGAGTTCACACCAGAGGGTATGGTATTTGGGCACAACACGATGTACTTTGATTTACCAAATGCTACTCCTTTGCAAAAAGAATTCGTAGCGCTCTACTACGATAAATATAAAGACTATCCAAACTGGGAAGCCGACAGAGCATACTTTGCAATGCAGGTCTATAAGGCTGGCATTGAAAAGGCACTTAAAGCCAATGGTGGTAAGTGGCCGGATAAAGATCAAATTGCTTCCGCCATGGAAGGCGTTCAAGTCCAATCATTGGGTGGTCCAGGCATGATGCGTAAAGATCATATTGCTGAGCAAACTTTCTATCAGGGTCTGACAACGCATAAGAATAAGTATGACTTTGTCACAATTAATCCAGTAGATAAAAAGTTTAGTGATCAACTCCAAAAACCTCCAGGAATGGATTTCTGGCAGTGGATTGACACAGCCAATATCACTCTTTAATAGTTAGTGCCGCTGAGCAGCCTTTGGGCTGCTCAGCTTTTTTGAATGTGAAAAATGACAGCATTTATTGACATTATTCTTAGCGGGCTTTTTCATGCTGCAGTTTTATTTTTACTAGCTGGCGGTTTGCAGCTTGTCTTTGGCGTTCAAAAAATTGTGAATTTAGCTTGCGGTGCTTTCTATGCCCTAGGTGCTTATTTCGGAATTACCCTCGTTTCATTAGCTATTAAATTTGGCATACCTGCCTATAGCTTGATTTTGGTACTCATTGTTGCAGGACTACTGATGGGTCTGGTCGGCCCGATCATTGAGCGCTTATTACGCTTGGTGTATGACCGCGAAGAGGGCTTTCAGCTTTTGCTTACCTTTGCCATTATGTTGCTCTTAGAGGATCTGATCAGAATGATCTGGGGTGCAACCCCAATGACTCTAGGTAATTTATCGATGACCTATGGTCAACTCAATTTCGCATCCACTTCGATCCCAACTTATAAGATTTTGGTGATTGGTGCGAGCATTATCTTGGCGCTTGGTTTGGGTTGGATGCTGCAAAAGACAGATTTTGGACGGATTGTTAGAGCTACTGCAGAAAACCGTCGCATGAGTGAGGCGATGGGTGTCAATGTGGTATGGATTAATGTAGCAATTTTTACTATGGGAACCATTTTGGGAACGATTGGCGGAGCCTTAGTTGTTCCAACTGCTGCGGCATCTTTGGAAATGATTTCCGAGGTGGTTGTTGAGGCTTTTGCGGTAGTGGTGATTGGTGGTCTCGGTAGTATGCGTGGCGCATTAGTTGGAGCGCTGATTGTTGGTATTATGCGAGCCTTTGCCGTTTCAATCTACGCAGAGATAGATCTTCTCTTAATTTATTTGATTGTGATTGCAATCTTAATCTTCAAGCCGGCTGGATTATTTGGTAAGGCGGTGGAGTCATGAATCTGCGTACCAAACTAACCCTACTGGTTTGCTTGGCCATCTTATGTGCTGCTCCATTCTTCCTGAGTCCTTATCACACGACTTTATTGCTACCAGCAATTGCCTATAGCATTATTTTGCTCGGGTTCAATCTTCTATTTGGCTATACGGGGCTGCTTTCATTTGGCCATGCATTGTTTGTGGCGGTTGGAGCCTATACAGTAGCTATTCTGACAAGTCGATTAGGTATTAAAAATATGGAAATCATATTTTTATGTGCTATTGCTGCAAGTGTTGTGGTTGCTGTACCGGTCGGCCTGATCTGCGTTCGATATGTACGCATTTTCTTTGGTATGTTAACCCTTGCATTTGGAATGCTGTTTCATTCCATCTTGTTTAAGTTTTATGATTTATCGGGCGGAGATTCTGGTATTCAGGTAGTAAGACCATTCTTATTTGGTCAAGACTTGAGTAGCATGGATAAAACGAGCTTTTTAGTTGGACCATTTTTCTATTACTCCATCATTATTTTGATTCTACTGGGAGCGCTGATGTGGCGAATTGTGCATTCTCCTATGGGCATGCACTTTCGTGCCATTCGTGACAATCCTAGAAAAGCTGAGTATCTCGGTATCCAGGTGCATCGCTTTCGTTTGATAGCATTTGTTATTTCTGCAGTCTATGGCGCCATTGGTGGAGCTCTATTAGTTGTGCCTGTGGGTCTTGCTGATCCAGAGCTTGCCTACTGGACGCATTCAGGAAATATTGTATTCATGACGATCTTGGGTGGCTTTAATAATTTCTTTGGCCCAATCGTAGGCGCCTTTGCTTTTATTGGCCTCAAAGATCAGCTCGTTGGCTTAACACAATATTGGCGCTTTGCGTTGGGCGTAGTCTTAGTCTTACTGGTCTTGTTATTACCTAATGGAATTATGGGCTTATTACAAGCTAGAAAAAGAATGGTTTCTCAGGAGAAAGCACAATGACCCCAATACTTGAGGCCAAAAATGTTTCTAAAAACTATGGTGTCTATCAAGCTTTAAAAAATGTGAGCTTGAAATTCTTCGAGGGAGAGACGATCTCTATCGTTGGACCAAATGGTGCTGGTAAGACTACTTTTGTTAATGTGCTTACTGGTTTATTAAAGCCTACTGATGGTGATGTCGATTTTTATGGTAAGTCTATTGCAGGAGTGGGTCCCGTTAAGCTTTCTCAGTACGGAATGGCCAGAGCTTTTCAGCTGGTACAAATTTTTCCGCTAATGACAGTACAAGAAACGATTATTTCTGCAGTCATTTCGCAAACTGGCTCTCAATATAATTTCTGGTCTAGTGCATCTGCACAAAAACGTTTAATAGATAAGGCTTATGAGGTTGCCAAAATATTTAATCTCGATAAAAAAATGTCCTGGCAAGCTTCATATCTTTCTCAAGGCGAAAAGAAGCTTCTCGATATTGCTAGTGCATTTGCACTAGATCCTAAGGTAATCTTGCTCGATGAGCCTACTAGCGGCATCTCTACCGCAGATAAGCGCGGCATTATGGATACCTTGATGGAGGCTGCAAAGATCTCAGGCATCAAGACTATCTTGCTAGTTGAGCACGATATGGAATTAGTGGCTGAGTATTCAACGCGCATTGTTGCGTTGGCTGAAGGGCAGTTATTGGCTGAT
This sequence comes from Polynucleobacter sp. JS-JIR-5-A7, assembly GCF_018687935.1. Classification (NCBI taxonomy): domain Bacteria; kingdom Pseudomonadati; phylum Pseudomonadota; class Betaproteobacteria; order Burkholderiales; family Burkholderiaceae; genus Polynucleobacter; species Polynucleobacter sp. JS-JIR-5-A7. Next base: position 574,729 of record NZ_CP061308.1, read on the forward strand.
TTACCGCCAAAAGAGTTCTTTGCCAATGCTGAACTAGAAGCGCAGATTATTGGAAAGCGGGTTTCTCATGCTTGAGATTAAATCTTTGGCAGTTGATATTCAGAATAGCCCGATATTGCGCAACATTAATATCGATGTGAACCCTGGTGAGTTGGTATGTCTTGTTGGTAGAAATGGCGCTGGCAAAACAACGACTTTAAAAAGTCTCATGGGGTATTTGAAACCTAAGGGTGGCGATATTCTGTGGAAAGGCAAGTCTTTAGTTGGTATGAAGACTTTCGATATTGCTAGAGCAGGTATTGGGTTCTCCCCAGAAGAGAGTGAAGTGTTTGGTGATCTAACTGTGGCTGAAAATATTGAGATGCCGACTTGGACCATTCAAACCAAACTATCCAAAGATGAGCGCATTGCGTTAGCTTACAAAATCTTTCCTAAGTTAGAGCGCTATCGAGATAGGGGCGGTCACCATTTATCTGGTGGTGAGCGCAAAATGCTCTCGATTGCTAGAGCACTTGCCTTAGATCCTGAGATGCTGATCTTAGATGAACCATTTGAAGGACTTTCTCCAGCTATTATTCCGGTGATTAGTGATGGCTTATCTTCGATACGAGGTCTCGGCAGAGCTATTTTGATGGCAGAGTCAAATGCCTTCCATATTCCAGACTATGCAGATCGGGTTTATATCATTGAGCGTGGAGAGATTATTTTTTCTGGCTCAGTTGAAGAAGCTAAGCGGGTTGCTCAATCCCAACTATCTATCGCCGCTAAGAATTAGAGTCCAGTCAAACTATCAATCGCCTTTGAAATGGCTTCAGTAGACGAGGCATCAAGAGCGCTAGTAGCCATATGCCCCCAGTTTGTATCTAGTTTCACCAATAAACAATTGGGAATCAAACTTGCTGAATGAATAGCCTGTTCAATTGGATTAAATAGGTCAAGACTGGGAACGCTGATGAGGCATTTAGCTCTAATGGATCTAAGAGCTTTTGCTAAGTCACCATTAAACGAAGCTGTCTGACTCACATCATGTGCATCGTATGCGATTGATTGGTAAATCCAGTCTAGGGGGTGGAAATTCATCCCCTTCCACCATTGCAGCCTTTGTTCATACCAGTCTTGTATTTGGGTAACATCTATAAATTGTTCATCACACTGATTGGGTGTACGCATTGCCAGCATCTGCATTATTGGCAACCATGCTAACCAAGCTTTATCAGGGTCATACGAGCCATTCATCTCGATATGGGAGGCTAGACACTCGCGAGCTGCCCTGGTCATTGATGATGCCCATGCAGTCGTTTTAGACATGGGTGTCAGTGCAATGATGTAGTCCATGAAGTCTGGGTAGGAGACAGCCCATTGCAGGGCTTGCATGCCACCCATAGAGGCCCCAATGATCGCATTGACATGAGTAATACCCAGTTGATCAAGCAACTTCTTCTGGCTTTCAACCATATCTCGAATTGTAAATTTAGGAAACTGAAAGTAAGGCTGTTCTTTTGAATTGGATGGAGAGCTGCTGAAACCATTCCCAAGTGCATCAATCGCAATGATGCGAGTATTTTTGATATCCAGTGTGTGAGATTGATTGATTAAAAAATCAAGACGATGATGAATGCTGCCAATGGCGCATAAGAAAATGACTAGTGGCTTTGAATGATCACCAAGTTCACCATGAACTACATAGCTGACTAGGCAATTTTTGATTTGCTCACCCAATTCGAGAGAAAGGTCCCCGATGCTCAATAAATGATGCGGCGCATCAATCCAATCGCCTTGTAGGGCTGGATGAGTATTTAGAGAGCTTATATCTATTGACACGGCGAGCATCCTTCAATAAAGTTTTCTGTAATGTACAACTTATATATTAGTTGATCAATCGAATGAAAGCGAGACAAAAATGCCTAAGTTTTTAACGGAAGCTCAGGTCCAGCAATTTAAGGATTTGGGCTATGTTTCCAAACTTAGGGTAATGAATGCTCAGCAGACGCAGGCTATTCGAGATCTATTAGAAGATTTTGAACGGCGCCAAGGGTCTCCTTTGCATGGTTCTCAAAGACATAAAACGCACTTATTATTTCCTTGGTTAAATGATTTAGTCCGAGATACCAAAATTGTGGATGCAATCGAAGATTTGTACGGTAACAATATTTTGTGTTGGACAAGTAATTTCTTTATTAAAGAAGCGCATGATCCTGGATTTGTATCGTGGCATCAGGATTCTACATACTGGGGCTTGTCATCACCTGATGTTGTGACTGCATGGATTGCCTTATCTTCTAGTAATACAAGTAATGGGGCTATGGCGGTGATTCCGGGTACCCATGCGATGGAGCAAATCCCACATCGAGATACTTACTCTAAAAATAATCTACTCACCCGCGGGCAAGAAGTTGCTGTTGAGGTTGATGAGAGTAAGGGTGTGACTTTAGAACTAGAGCCTGGTGAGATGTCTTTACATCATGTACGTATCATTCATGGATCACCTCCTAACAATTCAAATTCAAGACGGATTGGGTTTGCAATTCGTTACATCCCAACCCATGTAAAACAAATTGAGGGCGATGATTCCGCAACGCTAGTAAGAGGTGAGGATACATTTAAAACCTTTGCTCATGAACCCAGACCTAGTCAAGAGATGGAGCCTGATTTTGTGAAGCTGCATCAAGAGATCACAGAGAAAAGTGCAAAGATTCTTTATAAGGGTACTAAGGTTGAGAGTTACGACGCCTCATTAGCTGATCCAAGGGTGCGCTCTGCATGAATTTTTCCGGAGCGGTACTCAGAGAGCTTGGCCGCCCCTTGCAAATTGAGACTTTGTCTCTAAAGGGTCTATTGGCTAAAGATGTGGTTGTCAGAATTAAGGCCACTAGCCTGTGTCACACGGATCTTGAAGCGGTAGAGGGTGCCCTGGGAACGCCGGTTCCATTTATTCCTGGTCATGAAGCTGCTGGTATTGTTGAATCCATAGGCAAAGACGTTGCGCATCTCAAACCAGGGGATCATGTTGTTATCTCTTGGAACCCTTATTGTGGCACTTGTTACTTTTGCCAACGTAAACAAAGAATCATTTGTAGTCAGTATCGCGCCAACGCTACTAAGTCATTTCATTTTGATGGCGCACCTAGAATTTACGCAAAGGATAAGCCCGTTCATCAGTTGATGTATGCAGGGAGTTTTTCTGAGGTTGTTGTAGTGACCGAAGAGTGTGCAGTGAAAGTGCCCAAAGAATTGCCTTTTGAGGTTGCTTGCTTGATTGGCTGCGGGGTCATGACTGGGGTTGGAGCTGTTCTTAACATTGCCGAGCTAGAGCAAGGTGGAACCGTGGCAGTCATTGGATGTGGAGCAGTTGGACTATCTGCAATCCAAGGGGCTAAGCTGGCAAATGCCGGAAAGATCTTGGCGATTGATCGGGATCCGGTAAAGCTACAAATAGCCAAACAGTTTGGCGCTACTGATATCTTACTTGCCGATGAAAACGTAATTCAAGCTTGTATGCAGATGACCCATCAAATTGGATTTGACTGTGTTGTCGAATCTGCAGGTAATGAAGCAGCATTTCAGCTAAGTGTAGAGATCGTCAGGCCAGGTGGGAAAACAGTTTGGTTGGGCAAAGTACCGGTCAATCAAAAAGTCTCATTTCGTTGGGGCTCCCTCATGGGTGAAAAGCGCATTCATCGCTCTAGTTATGGCGGTACTAGACCAGAAATTGATTTCCCTTTTTTGGCGGAAGCCTATTTCTCAGGAAAATTACTGCTCGATCAGTACATTACCAGCAGAATAGGTTTGGCAGATGTGAATGAGGGGCTCGCTCGTCTAAAGCAAGGCAAAGAAATCCGCTCAGTGATCTTATTAGATTAAAGGCTTGCTCGAATTTCAGCAGAGCGATCCCATAGATTGGGAACTTGCTTTGAGGAGTAGCCAGAAACGAAATTCTTAGGACTGCCGGTGGCAGGATCATAGGTGTGACGTTTGACTGCACCAATATTAGCGCCATATACATGAATGCTGATCGATGTTTTATCAGCAACAGCATTACTCACTACATGAATATCGCCAATAGCAGGGCTAACCGCCTCAATATCGCCTTGGTGCAAAAGAGTTTCAGCACCATCAATCACTAATTCACCTGATGGTAATTGCTTGTAGCGCTGACCTTTTTCCATTCCTCTAAGCATGCCAATCAGACCCCAGATGCAGTGATCATGTATTGGTGTCTTTTGACCCGGACCCCATACAAAACTCACTACAGAAAATCTTCCCAATGGGTCCGCGTGTAGTAAATACTGCTGATAAAAATCAGGGTGGGGAACAGTACAAAATTCTGGAAGCCAAGCATCAGTTTGAATCAATAATTTGAGCAATTCAGAACCCTGGTTAATCAGCTTTTGCTCCTCATGCTCATGAGAAACCAAATTCGTCATGCTAACGACGAATTCTCGTAAGGGTGCAATGGTATCCAATTGATTACTCATATCCTAAGTCTCCACATGTATTAAAGAGTATCAAACTATCTAAAATTTTAGTAATGATAATAATGTTTTTCTTAACGATCGGGTGAGATAGGCGCTTACTCGTAACCAACGAATTAAAAAACGTGAAATTTCTCTAAAACAGTAATTTAGACATTGGTCTAAAACTACCCAGAAAGTGGCGTGAGATAAGCAGTAGATTCTGTGATGTCGATTGGGGTGAGGTGGATTTTGGGTCGTATCAACACTGTTTTGTTGGGTAAACCGACAAAACTATCCTGAGCCCGATGTTGACTTGTAAAGATTGAAATTTTCGATTTATGGCTCATAATCTAGAGCAATCATTTAGATACTGGAGCCTACATGTTACGACTATTATTGTGTGTCTCAACCTCATTGTTATTGAGTTTTAACGTTTACGCTCAATCAGCAAGTAGTTACCCTAACAAACAAGTTACCTTCATTTTGACCCAGGCTCCAGGCGGAGCTAACGATATCACTGGGAGGGCAATTGCGCAGAAATTGACCGATATGCTTAAGGTTCCCTTCATTGTTGACAACCGACCTGGCGCCGGCGGAAATATTGCAGCCCAATATGTTGCTAAGGCACCTAAAGACGGCTACACACTTTTGCTTGCTTTAGGAAATACCATCGTTATTAATCCATATCTTTATAAAAATACTGGATTTGATGCACAAAAAGATTTTGAGCCGGTAGCGCCCATAGTAAGGGCCCCATATGTTCTGGTTACCAATCCATTGTTCCCACCCAAAACAGTTAAAGAGTTAATTACCTATGCTCAGGCCAGACCTGGTGAGCTTTTTTATGGGTCAGCTGGAAATGGCACGCCTAACCATTTATTGTTTGACTTGTTTAAGTACCTCACCAAGACAAATATTGTTCATGTCCCTTACAAGGGGGCGGCTGCCTCAGCAATGGATACAGTATCGGGCCAAGTACCAATGAATTTTTCAAGTCTGCCGCTGGCATTACCCCTGATTAAGGATGGCAGATTACGCGCTCTTGGAATTACTTCTGTAACAAGATCTCCACTAGCTCCAGAAATTCCTCCTATTGCTGATACTGTGCCGGGGTTCAATCCTGATATGTGGGTTGGAATTTTGGCTCCAGCTGGAACGCCTAAAGATGTTATTACTAAGTTGCATAGCGACATTCAAAAGGCGCTCAATAGTAAAGATTTTCGTGACAATATGACTGAGAAAGGTCTGGACATTGCACCGACCGCATCACCTGCAGAATTTACCAAAATGATAGCCGCAGAATCTGTGCGCTGGAAAAAAATTATCGCCGAATCTGGCGCTTCTATTGATGAATAATGCTTCTCTTTAATTAAAAATTTGATTATGAAAATTACACGTCTTGAAGTCTTCACTCTTAAAGCCCCTCAATCAGGTAGACCGCATTGGGTAAGTCACTTTATCGTTCCAACTGCCAATGAAATCCTAGTGCGTATTTATACGGATGAGGGTATTGATGGCTTTGGGTTGGCTACAAGCTATACCCCCATTGATTTTGCCGTCAAAGCATTTAAGTCTGGTATTGGAGATTTAATTATTGGCGAAGATCCCTTAGCGCCCGAGCGTGTTTACAAAAAATTATTTTCTTTAACTACAAGCAGAATGGCAAGTGAAAAGGGCTGGTCTAGGGAGGCGGTCATCAGAATTTCCTCAGCAATTGATATTGCACTTTGGGATATTGTTGGCAAGACTGCGGGTTTGCCTTTGTATAGAATTTTTGGCGGCTTTCGTAGTGAAGTACCCGCCTATGTCACCTGTGGTTATTATCGCGATGGAAAAGATGATGCTGAGCTACGCGATGAGATACAAAAACTAGTTGAGCAGGGCCATACTGGGTTTAAGGCAAAGGTTGGTGGCTTGCCGCTAGAAAGAGACATTGAGCGTATGGCGCTCATTAGAGAGGTCATTGGAGATAAAAAAGACCTCATGATTGACGTAAATCGCGCCTGGGATTTAGAGACTGCAATTAAAGGCGCCCAATTACTGGAGCCTCTAAACCCTCGATGGCTAGAAGAGCCAGTGAGATGGGAAGATGATCGTAGGGCTCTGAAACTCCTATCCAATAAAACACGTATTCCCCTGTCTGGTGGGGAGAGTGAAGTCACTAGCTATGGTTGCCGTGCGATGATTGAAGAGCAAGCAATTCAGATACTACAATTTGATTGCACCATGTTTGGAGGCTTTACTGAAGGACGCAAAATGGCTGGTCTGTGCGAGTTAAATCATGTTCAAGTTGCACCACATCATGATTGCTTCATACATGCACATATTGTTGCGGGCAGTCCAGCAGGCTGCATCGTTGAAGCCTTTACTGATCCGGAGCGTGATCCATTACAGGCAGAGTTATTTGAAGAGCCGCCAGTGATTAAAAATGGCGTGATGCAATTAAAAGAGCAGCCTGGATTGGGTTTGACCCTATCTGAGGCTGCAATGAAAAAATTTAGTGAGCGAATTATCTGATTGATAGGCCACATGAATAACGAAGTCATTAACCAGCTTGCCCCCAATGGAGCCTTAAAAGCGGGTATTTATTTGGGTAATTTTTTACTTGTGACCAGTAAAGATAATCAGGGAAATCCAGAAGGCGTTTCACCTGACTTAGCGTATGCAATTGCTAAATCATTGAATGTGAAAATTCAATTGATACCTTTTGATACTCAAGGTGAGTTAGTCGAAGCAGTAGCAAAAGGAATTTGTGGGATTGGTTTAGTAGGATCTGATCCTGATCGCGCACAAAAGATTACTTTCGCACCAGCTTATGTTGAGATTGAGGCCACTTATTTGGTTCCGCCCAACTCGCCACTTAATGCAATTGAGGACGTTGATACACCTGGGGTCCGCATCGCCTCATTTAAGAAGAGCGCCTATGACCTGTGGCTCGTTCGTAATATTAAAAATGCATCCTTAGTTCATGCCGATACCCTAGAGGCAAGTGTAGATTTATTTTTTAATGAAAAGCTTGATGCGCTGGCAGGGCTTAAGACGGGTTTAATTAAGGATTCCAAAAGATTGCCTGGATCTGCAGTATTGGATGGGCAATTCATGGCCGTGCAACAAGGTGTAGCAACGGCCAAAGAAAATCTTCAGTCGATTGAGTTCTTATCTAGATTTGTGCAAGATGCTAAACAATCCGGCTTAATTGCCTCTTTCATTAAAAAGCATAAGGTCAACGGCTTATCAGTCGCTGCCTAAGTGGAAAATGAAAAAGCCCCGCAGAGCGAGGCATAGTAATGCTTGGTGGGTCGGGCGAGATTCGAACTCGCGACCAACGGATTAAAAGTCCGCTGCTCTACCGACTGAGCTACCGACCCAGTTAAGCCATAAATTATAGCAAGAAGTTTGTAGGCGATCCCTTGGTCTGCGGTGTCTGCCCGTAAGCCCTTGTAGTTACAAGTAGCTTATGAGTTCGCTCTTCTGGCGACTGGTGGATTTTTGGAAAAATAATCCTTAATCCCCTTCAGAATAGCCTCAGCAATGCGGTCCTGGTAGCCATCATCATTCAGTCTGACTTCTTCTTGAGGATTACTAATAAAGGCAGTTTCTACCAAGATAGAAGGGATGTCTGGTGCCTTTAAAACAGCAAAGCTGGCTTGCTCTACCTTTCCTTTATGTAAGGGCGCAAAACCACTAATTTGCTTCAGAATAGAGTTTCCAACCTGCAGCGAGTCTTTAATCTGAGCAGTGGTTGACATATCTAGGAGTAGATTAGCTACCTGTCGATCTTGGGTCTTGATATTGATGCCACCAATCAAGTCTGAAGCATTTTCTTTATTGGCCATCCAGCGTGCCATTGAGCTACTAGCACCCATTTGCGAAAGTGCAAATACGGAAGCACCTTTGGCGTGTGGCTGAATAAATGCATCCGCATGAATAGAAACAAAAAGATCCGCCTCAACTCGTCTGGCTTTTTGTACTCTCACATGCAGAGGTACAAAATAATCACCATCTCTAGTTAAAAAAGGGCGCATATAGGCTTCACCCTCTATCTTGTCTTTGAGTCGCTTTGCAATCGAGAGAGCTACATGCTTTTCTCTAGAACCTAATGAACCGATTGCACCCGGATCTTCGCCACCATGACCAGGATCAATGGCAATGGTGATCAGGCGTTTGTACTTAGCAGCTGCCGGAGCTTCTTTAGCCTCTGGTATGGCTTGTGCCACTGGCGACTTTGGCGCTTCCTTTTTAGTAGCAAACTGCGCAATAAAATCTACTTCTTCATTTGATTTAGCTAGAGCACTTTCTTTACGAGCGCTGCTTTTTACTAACTCCATCAAGGGATCAGGTGGAGTGGTAGGGTACAAATCAAAGACCATGCGGTAGTTGTATTCACCGACGGGGTCTAATGTGAAGAGTTGAGGTTTGATCGGTTCTTTTAAGTCGAATACCAAGCGCACTACTCCTGGCTGAAACTGACCTACTCTTACTTGCGCAATATAAGGATCATTAGGCTTGACCTTGGCTACTAAATCTCTCAAAGTGGGGTTGAGCTCCAAGCCTTGCACATCAACTACCAGGCGATCAGGATTGGTGAGGATCTGCTGGCTAATAGGCAATGGTGTATCGGATTCCAGAGTGATGCGGGTGTAGTCCTCTGATGGCCAGACACGTACACCCAATATCTTGGCGCCCCAAGCAATCTCCACTTCTGTAAAAAGCAGTGCAAAGCTCAAGAACTTGGCTGAAGTTTTGAGATGCTGCCTTCGCGCAAGATTCGTTTGTCGAATAGTTTTTTTAATACCCATTTACTTGCTTAAATTCTGTATTACATGATTCAGAACATGGTGGCCATCATTCAGGAGTGCTGTTATCGTCACTGATCTCTCATTCTCATCTACGCCCGGGAGTAATTCAATTTGTAGATCGAATGGTGGTAGAGTGCCTACAGCTTTTTCTGGCCACTCAATTAAACAAAAGCCAGGAATGTCAAAATATTCTCCAAAACCAGCTTCTTGCCATTCCAGAGGATCACGCATTCGGTAGAGGTCAAAATGATGCGCGGTAAATTCACCGCTATTGGTTTTGAGTGTGTAAGGCTCGCACAAGGTATAGGTTGGACTTTTGACCTTGCCCGCATAAGCCATTGATTGGATCAAATATCGTGCGAAGGTGGTCTTGCCTGCCCCTAAATTGCCAACTAGGGAGATATTGAGGTGTCCCTGTGGATTTTGTTCCATAAAACCAGTAATGCTGACGGCAAGTTGTCTGGCTAGGCTAGCGGTATCTGCTTCCTGCCTACAATGTTGCTTGATTATTGCTAATGGTGTTTCTGGGGTTTGAGCCATTGTTCTAGTTTATTCAATTATTGCGCTACATTCTCTATTCATATGCCTTTATCTGCCCATTCCTCTGCTCTAGACGAGTCTAAGTTACGTGCTTGGCTTGGAGAAAAGGCTATAGAGTTGGGATTCGATGGTTTGCGCATTACTGATACCCACCTGGGCTTGGCAAGCAAGCGTTTGCAGGAGTGGTTGGCAGATGGGCGTCATGGCCAGATGGAATACATGCAACGCCATGCGGATCTGCGTGCTGATCCACAGCGATTAGTGCCAGGTACTGTACGCGTCATTTGCGTCATCATGAACTATCTGCCACCCGATATCAATCTTGATACAGAGTGGCAACGCTTAGAGGATCCCTCTCAAGCAGTGGTCTCAATGTATGCCAGAGGTCGCGACTATCACAAGGTTTTGCGTCATCGCTTGCAAGAATTTGCCAACGCCATCGAAGAAAAAATTGGCACTTTTGGATATCGTGTATTTACGGATTCAGCCCCTTTAATGGAAGTTGAGCTTGCTCGTAAAGCAGGTTTAGGTTGGCGTGGAAAACATACGCTCTTACTCAATCGTGAATCTGGCTCTACCTTTTTCTTGGGTGAGATCTTGGTCGATGTACCACTCCCAATCGATGAAGCACAAGACGAACATTGTGGCACTTGTCAGTCGTGTATCGATGTTTGTCCAACACAAGCCATTACTGCGCCATATCAATTAGATGCACGCCGCTGTATCTCCTATCTCACCATTGAGAACCCTCAGGCGATTCCAATGGAGTTTCGCAGAGCAATGGGTAATCGCGTTTATGGTTGCGATGATTGTCAGTTGATTTGTCCATGGAATAAGTTTGCTAAGCGCACACAGTTGCCAGACTTTGCACAGCGTCATGGTTTGGGACAGGCTAGTCTTTTGCATTTGTGGTCATGGACTGAAGCAGAGTTTGAAGAGCGCCATGAAGGCAGTGCGATTCGACGCATTGGTTATAGCCGCTGGCGCCGTAATCTCGCGGTCGCAATGGGTAATGCCCTAGCCAATCCAGTAGTAGCTAATGCAGATAAGGAAGCCATTCAAAAAGCCTTGAGTGAAGGTCTCTCATCAGCAGATGCACTCGTTGCGGAACATATTGAGTGGGCTCTCAATCCCATTCCTTAGGCAAGCTTAGACAATAATGGAGCCTAGCTCTTACAATTAGCCTATGTCATCAGCCGACCAACCTTATATTGATCCTAGCGAAATTGCATTAGAGGGTTCGGCAGCGGAGCGCTTTAAAAGCCCTCGCGATGCATTCTGGGTGGGGATGCGTGATGCAGCTGGAGCGCCTGCCATGGTGCTCTTTGCTGGCATGGTGGGTTTTGGAGCCATGGGCAAAACCAATGGCTTTGATGTTTGGATCACGACCTCTACTACATTTTTTATGTTTGCCTTGCCAGGGCAGGTGGTCTTATTAGAAATGGCAATCACTGGTTCATCCGTCATCGCAATTGCTTTGGCAGTGACTTTAACCTCGACCCGCTTCATCACGATGACGTTGACACTCTTTCCGCAGTTTCATCAGAAGGATCGCAATCGGAGCTTATATGCTTCCGTTCATTTATTGGCCATGACGGCATGGGCAATTTCGATGCGTGAGTTTCATGCGATAGAGACCAAGCACCGCTTGGCCTATTTTGTAGGCCTTGGTTTACTCTGTTGGTTAATTTCGATTCCTGGAACGATCTTGGGTTTCTATTTGGCTGGCATGGTGCCGCCTGCTGTAACGCTGGGGCTGGTATTTATTAATCCACTCTTCTTCTTATTAACGTTTACTGAAGTCAAGCCTTGGGTTAATCGCATTGCTCTTTGCATGGGTTGTATTTTTGGCCCTATCTTCTTTCTAATTGATCGCGATACCAGCTTACTGACAGCAGGTCTTGTAGGTGGGACTCTGGCTTACTTTATTGATCGCAAGTTCTTGCGTAAGAAAGCCGGAGTGGTAGGGTAATGAGTCCAATGGATACGATGACAAACGCGCTCTCGGGATGGGGTTTGTGGATTGCTCTAGTAGGCGCCTGTATTGGTACTTATTTCTGCAGAGCGATTGGTGTCATGCTTTCTCAAAGCATTAATCAAGAAAGCGAAATCTTTCGTTGGTTAGCGGCGGTGACCTACACCATGGTTGCTGCCTTGACGATTCGCCTGATCGTCATGCCTTTGGGTTTAATGGCTACCGTGCCTTTGTGGATTCGGATTTTGATTTGTGCCTTAGCGATTGGCGTGATGGTTTCTAAACCTTCTAAGCGTTTGGTTCCAGCCTTATTGACTGGAACCTTGCTGATGGTGGGGTATGGCGTGATTCGCTAAGCTTTTCATTCAACTGAAAGATGTGCCGCTAATATTCTGGCGATATGTACCGCTTCACGTTGCGTGCCGTCAGCAATTTGATGACGGCAACTAGTGCCATCCGCTACTACCCAACTATCGGGTGATTTACGAATGCTCGGTAATAGGCTCGCTTCAGCCATTTGCTTAGATACCTCGATATGCTCGGCTTCATAGCCAAAGCTACCGGCCATGCCGCAGCAAGATGATTCAATTAACTGAGGCTCTGCGTTAGGAATGAGTTTAAGTAGTTCCATGGCGGGTGTCACAGCTGCAAAGGACTTCTGATGGCAATGTCCATGAAAAAGGACCGGCTTACTGGCGGCTTTGAGTTGCAGGTTGAGTTTGCCTGCTTTCGCTTTGCTGGCTAAAAACTCTTCTAAGAGTTGCGCTTGCTGCGATACGGTCACGGCCCGCTCACCAAAACCCATCACTAAAGCCTCATCTTTTAGGGTAAAGAGACAAGAGGGCTCAAGACCAATAATTGGAATATTCTTTTGCGCGTAGGGCGCGAGATGATCGATGAGTTCACCGAGTGTTTCCTTGGCTTTATCCACCATGCCAGCTGCAAGGTAAGTTCTGCCGCAGCAAAATTCTTTGGAGCAAGTGTTTTGTTCTTTATTTTTAGCCTTGTGCTGACTCTTGTGCGGAATATGAATACGATAGCCAGCAGCAGTAAGAACGGTTATTGCCGCCTGCAGATTTTCATCTTCGAAGTAAGCATTAAAGGTATCGGCTAATAGCACTACCCCTGGTTGATTTGATAAGGCCTCAGGACTAAATTGATAGGGTGCGATTGCTTTTGGCTTACTCCAGAAAGTATTACCTTTCCAAATTGGCAAACTTCTTTGGGCGGAGATACCCATGATCCATTCTTGTAGCTTGGCAATCGGTGCAATGTGATTGCGCAGATTGAGGATCACTGGCAAGAGTGGAATACTGCTAATCGTGCCGGCATACTTGGGAAGATACGCCACTGCTAGATCACGTAAAGAATGGCCAACCCGTTTCTTATAGGCTGATAGAAACTCAATTTTCATCTTGGCCATATCAACGCCAGTAGGACATTCACGCCGACAGGCTTTGCAACTCACACACAATTCCATCACCTCTTTAATGGCATCGCTGCCAAGTGGTGAAGTCTCGTCTTTGATATCGAGTTGATTGGAGAGTGCTAAGCGTAAGGTATTTGCTCTGCCGCGGGTCAGGTGTTTCTCATCCCGAGTCACACGATAACTGGGACACATCACCTCCGCATCAAACTTACGGCAGTGGCCATTGTTATTGCACATCTCTACCGCTTTAGCTAAGCCCATTGCAGGATCACCACCCGTGCCGGGCGCGGTAGTTTCTTCAGTAACAGGATTATTTTGTACGTTCCAGGCTGACCAATCTAATGCAGGCTGTAATGGAATCACTTGATAACTTGGCGAAAATCGAAAGTTACTCGCATCATCCATCTTTGGTGGATTAATAATCTTGCCTGGATTAAATAGTCCCTGAGGATCAAAGGCATGCTTGATTTCTGCAAGGGCTTCAGTGATCTTGGGGCCAAATTGCCATGAGATCCATTCACCACGACACAGGCCATCACCATGTTCACCACTGTAAGCACCTTTGTATTTACGTACCAAGGCAGATGCTTCTTCGGCAACAGCACGCATCTTTTGGGCGCCATCTCTGCGCATATCAAGAATGGGTCGGACATGCAAAGTACCAACTGAAGCATGGGCATACCAAGTGCCGCGTGAACCGTATTTAGAAAAGACATCCGTTAAGGCTTGGGTGTAATCTGCCAGACTCTCTAGCGGAACTGCGCAGTCCTCAATAAAGCTCACTGGCTTGCCATCACCTTTTAAGCTCATCATGATATTTAGCCCCGCTTTACGCACCTCCCATAAATTCTTTTGCAAGGAAGCGTCTGGCATAGATACCACTGAACCGGGTAAGCCTAAGTCACCCATGAGCTCTTGTAATGCCATGATTTTTTCAAGCAAGGGAGCATGCGCTTCCCCTGAAAACTCTACCAACAGAATCGCTTCTGGAGTTTGCGCAGTATGGTCAATCAGTGCAGTCTCAATCGTCTTCTTAAAACTGGGATTACTGCGTGCTAGATCAATCATGGTGCGATCGACTAACTCTACTGCAGTAGGTCCAAGTTTCACAATGTGTTGAGCACTATCCATGGCTTTGTAAAAGCTCGCAAAGTTCACAATGCCAAGCACCTTATGTTTCGGTAGTGGTGCAAGTTTGAGTTTGAGAGATTTAAAGTAAGCCAGCGTACCTTCGCTACCCACTAAAAGATGTGAGAGATTCACGCTGCCATCTTGCGTATAAGGTAGTTCACTTTGAGGGTGAAAGATATCGAGGTTGTAACCAGCGACTCGTCTGAGTACTTTCGGAAAGTGAGCTTCGATCTCTGGTTGAAGTGTGTTTGCTAAACCTTTTACAAAGTCACCTAACTGCTTAGCAACACCAGAGCTATTGGCGTAATTACCAAACTCGGCAATTTGACCATTCGCCAGCCAAGCATTGATACCCAAGACGTTATGCACCATATTGCCGTAAGCAATAGAGCGGCTTCCACAAGAGTTATTACCTGCCATGCCGCCAATCGTGGCCTGCCCAGCAGTGGATACATCTACTGGATACCAAAGACCATGTTGCTTGAGGGAGCCATTGAGATGGTCCAGCACAATACCTGGCTCAACTTCCACGTAGCCTTGATTGAGATTGAGATCAAGAACATTTCTGAAGTATTTGCTGTTATCAATCACTAGTGCAGCGCCAGTAGTCTGGCCACACTGACTGGTGCCACCACCCCTTGGTAATACTGGTACACCAAGCTCAGCCGCAATCTGAATGGCTGTAGCAATATCTTCTGCGGTCTTGGGGACAAACACTGCCACTGGCATGGCTTGATAAATAGAGGCATCGGTAGCGTAGCGACCACGACTTGCGCTATCGGTCATCACTTCGCCAGACGTTTCTTGGCGTAGGCGCTTTGCTAAGGTCGCTTGATCAATCATGACTTCTTTGAGGTCTAAGGGCTTATTCATTTAGCCATCTCCAGGCTGCTTGTTTCTGCTTTCAGAAGTTGCACGACAACATCGCGCTTGTTCTGTACGTGCTGAATCATGATCTTGCGCATTCTCTGGCTATCACGTGCTTTTAAGGCATCGAGCATCTCTTGATGTTCTTCAACTGCCTTTTCCCATTTGACGCCGTCTTGGTTGGAGCGAAAGCGTAGCGCCTCGATACGCGTATTTACTTGAGTAAAGAGGCGAGAGAGTACAGGGTTGTTCGCCGCTTGATTAATTAAATGATGGATACGTAGATTAAGTTTGTAATAACTCGATAAATCACGACGCGCATACGAAGCCATCATTTCATACTGGAGTGCCTCTAATTCAGAGAGGCTGGCATCATTAATATGATTTGCAGCCAGCTCTCCAGAGAGGCCCTCTAAGTCGGCAATCACATCAAAGGTGTGAATGACATCTTCCAAACTCAATTGCACAGCAATCGCTCCACGATTGGCGATCAACTCTACTAGGCCATCGGCAGCCAAGCGACGAATCGCTTCCCGAATCGGTGTGCGAGAAACGTTCAGGCTTTCAGCTAATTCACGCTCATTCAGTTTGCTGCCTGGTGCAATCTTTCCCTCTACTAAGAGTGATCTGAGTTTTTGGAAGATTGCCTCATGCAGATTCTGGGAATTTGGCTGCTCTGTGACCGTCATATTGAGAACCTATAATTTGTATACAAAAATATCAATAAGCCATGATAAAGCATAAATTATGGCTTTAAATGCTTAAATTAAGGTTTATTTTTAGATTAAATGAAAATAAATTGTATACAAAATGGAAAATTGCCAAAATTTGTCATACACTAGCGGCTGAAACGAGTTCCCAGAATTCACCCCCATTTAATTACCTAAACCCATCCATAGCGAGACAAAGCATGTTGAAACTTGATAACCACGCATCAGGACGCCATTTTTTACATATTCCTGGCCCAAGCCCAGTACCTCCTCGCGTATTACGCGCCATTAGTTATCAAACTATTGATCATCGTGGTCCTGAGTTTGGTGCGTTTGGCTTAAAGGTTTTGGATGGTATCAAGAAGATTTTCAAAACAGAGCAGCCGGTGATCATTTATTCCGCTTCCGGAACGGGATCATGGGAAGGCGCTTTAGTGAATGTGCTCAATCCTGGCGACACAGTCTTGTTTTATGAAACTGGTCAGTTCGCCAATTTATGGCGCGCACTTGGACAACGCCTCGGTCTGAAGGTCGAGGTCGTTGGTAAATCTGGACAAGATTCTTGGCGTTGGGGTGTAGATGCTGCAGTGATTGAAGAGCGTTTGCGTAAAGACACTCAGCATGAAATCAAAGCTGTATGCGTAGTGCATAACGAAACATCGACTGGCGTTACTTCAAACATCGCCGCAGTACGTAAAGCGATCGACTCCTTAAAGCACCCCGCTTTGTTGTTGGTTGATAGCGTCTCTGGCCTTGGATCTGCAGACTACGAGCATGACAAGTGGGGCGCGGACGTGACTATTTCTGGTTCGCAAAAAGGTTTGATGTTGCCTCCAGGTATTGGCTTTAATGCCTTGTCAGCAAGAGCCATTGAAGTGAGCAAGCAAAACAAAATGCATAAAGCGTATTGGGCATGGGATGAAATATTGGAGTCCAATAAAAATGGTTACTGGCCAACTACACCTAGCACGAATTTAATGTACGGTTTGCATGAAGCGATGGACATGATGATGGCTGAAGGTTTAGACACAATCTTTGCGCGTCATCAGCGTTTGGCTGCCGCTTGTCGTGAAGCTGTTCATGCTTGGGGGCTTGAAATTCAATGTCAGGATAAGGATTGCTACTCTCCAGTGTTAACTTGTATCGCTACACCTGAAGGTATGGATGCTGACAAATTACGCAAACATGCTTTGGAGAAATTCAATCTCTCCTTGGGAACGGGCCTTGGAAAAATTAAGGGCAAAGCATTCCGCATTGGTCATTTGGGTGACTGTAATGAGCTCAATTTGATGGCTGCTTTAAGTGGGGTTGAAATGAGCTTGGGTGCTATGGGCTTTACGCCTAGGGCTAGCGGTGTAGTAGCTGCTCAAGAATTCCTCAAATAATCACCATTTAGACCCTTTCGGTTGCGTATAGGGCAAAGGCAGGGTGCAGATCGTCCGGGGTCAGACTTAAAGGGCTGAGCCTGGCTGCAGCCTTTATAATTCAGGCACTTGTATTGATGGTACTTTCATCACATAAAACATATTCGAGACAATAGTATTTAAAAAGGATTCAACATGTTGGCAACTAAACCTTATTTAACTCAAGCGGATGCTCAAAAGATTCTGGATGCAGCCAACAAGCATGCCGCTGAAAATAATTGGGCAGTCACGATCGCTGTTTGTGATGATGGTGGACATGTACTAGGTTTGACCCGTCGTGACGGATGCGCACCAGTATCTGCTTACATTGCTCAAGAAAAAGCACGCACTGCTGCCATGGGTAAACGTGAAAGCCGCGTATATGAAGAAATTATTAATAATGGTCGCACCTCTTTTTTATCTGCCCCACATATTTCGGGCATGTTAGAGGGTGGGGTCAATATCGAGGTAAATGGGTTTACCATCGGCGCAGTCGGCGTTTCCGGCGTTAAATCGACCGAGGATGCCGAAACCGCTAAGGCCGGCATTGCGGCCATCCTGTAAGTTACCTTGATCAATACTGCTACTGAAATAAATTCACCTACAGGGCTTGGCGACTCAGTCGTTCCTAGCGCCGCCCCTAGTATCACCCCTCCAGCAACAATTACTTTTGCTGATTTTGGTTTAGACCCGCTGATTCAAAAAGCGGTTGCTGAACAAGGCTATAACACTCCTACTCCGATTCAAGCGCAATCAATTCCGCATGTTTTAGCAGGGAGCGATTTAATGGGTGCTGCACAAACTGGCACTGGTAAAACAGCAGCCTTTGTGTTGCCAATCATTCAAAAGATTTTGCGCCATGCTAGCAATAGCGCCTCACCCGCACGTCATCCGATTCGCGCCTTAGTCTTAACTCCAACCAGAGAGTTGGCGGTGCAGGTAGCTGAGAATGCAGCAAACTACTCGAAGCATACTGATCTGCGTGCTGCTGTGGTCTATGGTGGCGTGGATATGAAAGAGCAAGTTGCTATCTTGCGTAACGGTATTGAGATCTTGATTGCCACACCAGGTCGCTTACTTGATCACATTGGGTCTAAAGTAGCTAATTTGTCTCAGGTCGAGATTCTGGTGCTAGATGAAGCCGATCGTATGCTCGATATGGGTTTCTTACCTGATCTACAACGCATCATTAATTTGATTCCTGCGCAAAGACAGACCCTGTTGTTTTCGGCAACCTTCTCACCAGAGATTAAGAAGCTCGCGCAGAGTTATTTGCGTACACCGGTAACGGTAGAAGTAGCTCGTCAAAATGCTGCGGCCGACACGGTTAAGCAAGTCATTCATATGGTGTCAGCAAGCGATAAGCAGCGTGCAATTGTCCAAGTCTTAGAAAACCGTACGCGTCAAGGTTTATCGCGTCAGTGCATCATCTTCACCAATAGTCGTTTAGGTTGTGCCAAGTTAGCACGGGCCTTAGAGCGTGATGGTATTAAAGCAGGTGCGATTCATGGCGATAAGAGTCAGGGTGAGCGTACCTTAACTTTGGATGCATTCAAGTCTGGCGCGATTGAAGTGTTGGTGGCGACTGATGTGGCAGCGCGGGGTTTGGATATTCCAGATATGCCTTGCGTGATTAATCATGAGTTGCCTTATAACGCTGAAGACTTTATTCACCGCATCGGTCGAACAGGTCGTGCTGGTAGTACAGGGGATGCGATTGCTTTAGTAGATGCCAGTGAAAAGCGTTTATTAGACGATATTGAAAAGCTAATGAAGCGTAAGTTAGATATCCAGCCTTTGCCTGAGGGTACTCCTGCTTATGCCAAGCCATCTACTAGTAGTAGTGCCCCAGCAAAAATGTCAGACCCATTTTTCTATAAACCTTATGAGCCTAGCGCCGCACCACAGTCATCCGATGTAGTAAAGCCAGAAGTGAAAAAAGTGGGTATTGTGGCCGCTAAGCCAGCAGTTGGCGCCTTATTGGGCGGTTTCAAAAAGAAGTAATTAGCTCCAGGCATGAGTAGCTGCCAAGAGCCACTCTGCAATGGTGATCCTCTCACCATCAGGTAACCCAACCAATCCTAAATGTGTTGCAGCCTTGCGAAGCTCTGCAAGAGAATGTGTTTGATCTTGTGTATTAATTTGGGTTGCTAAGGTTTGCTTACTCAATTTTGCGCCGTGTTCATCTAATACCAAGGGGAGATGTTTGTAATGCGGCGTTGTGTATCCCAAAAGAGTTTGTAAATATATTTGCCTAGCGGTGTTGCTTAGCAAATCTTCGCCACGCACGATATGGGTAATACCTTGCTCTGCATCGTCTACAACTACGGCGAGTTGGTAAGTAAAGAGACCATCATTTCTGCGCAGGATAAAATCCCCGACTTGATGATTGAGATTCTGACTTTGAGTGCCGAGGGCTAAATCCTCAAAATCAATCTGGCAATTTGGGGATAGCGCAACTCGCCAAGCCGCCTTCAGGTCTGAAATTTCAGAACTTGTATGGCTCTCTAGTTGACTTGGTCTGCACGTTCCCGGATAAACCATCTCTTGATTGCGTGGCGTTTGAACTCCAAGCTCTGCTAGGGTGTTGGTAATTGTTTGCCGAGAACAGATGCAGGAATAGAGGCATTTAAGCTCATTGAGGCGTTCTAAAGCTTTTTGGTAGCGATCCTGATGTTTTGACTGAAAGGTGGGGGCTTCATCCCAGAAAAGGCCACATGCGAGCAATTGGGACTGAATGAGCTGATCAGCCCCAAGGATGCATCTAGGGGTATCCAAGTCTTCTATCCTGAGCAGCCATTTACCACCATTTTTACGGGCATCTAACCAGCTTCCTAGGGCCGCAACCAGCGATCCCGCATGGAGTGGTCCAGTAGGCGAGGGGGCAAATCGCCCGCGATAGCCGTCGGCTGGGGATGAAGGGTTTTTGAGCTTGGACACAGCTAAAATCATCTCATGGCTTTACCCCGTTTTGTACATCTCCGCATTCATTCCGAGTTTTCGATTACGGATGGAGTCGTGCGCATTGATGATGCAGTAGCTGCAGCTGCCAAAGATGAAATGGGTGCCTTGGCTCTCACCGATTTAAGTAATTTATTTGGCCTAGTGCGGTTTTATACAGCCGCTCGCTCTGGTGGTATTAAGCCGATTGCCGGCGCAGATGTTTGGGTGAGCAATTCCCAAGACCCCGATCAGCCTCATCGACTGTTATTGCTAGTACAAAACCATTCTGGCTACCTCAATCTTTGTGAGTTACTCAGTAGAGCCTCTTTGGATAATCAATCACGTGGTCGTGCTGAAGTCGATTCAGCTTGGTTTAGCGAGCCTGCTGCAAAAGCGGAAGATAAGAAAGCCAATAGAACACTCTCTTACGGATTAATTGCGCTGTCAGGTGCGCGTATGGGTGAGCTTGGTGCCGCATTGTTAGCAGGCCAAGAAGATCAAGCTCAAAGCGTGGCGAGACGTTATGAAAAACTCTTCCCCCAATCGTTTTACATTGAAGTGCAACGCGGTGGTCATCCGCAAGATGAAAAGCAGCTTCAGCTAGCATGTCATTTAGCTAGTGAGTTAGATCTACCAGTAGTAGCGACACACCCAGTGCAGTTTATGCAAAAGAGCGACTTTACGGCGCATGAGGCGCGCGTTTGTATTGCTGAGGGTGAACTGCTGGGTAACCCGCGGCGTCAAAAGAAATTTAACGATCAGCAGTATTTTTTGACGCAAGCAGAGATGGAAAAGCGCTTCGCAGATTTACCAGCAGCTTTGGCGAACTCAGTTGAGATTGCGAAGCGTTGCAACTTATCTCTGGTTCTAGGTCAGCCACGCTTGCCAGATTTTCCGACGCCACCAGGCATCACGTTGGATGAGTATCTTTTAGCGCAATCTGAAGTTGGTCTCAAGCGTCATATGGAGCGCAACTTTCCAGACCCAGAAGAGCGCACTAAGGAGATGTCTCGTTATCACGAGCGCTTAGTGTTTGAGGTCAAGACGATTTCTCAAATGGGCTTTCCTGGTTACTTCTTGATTGTTGCAGACTTTATTAACTGGGCTAAAAACAATGGCGTCCCTGTAGGTCCAGGTCGCGGCTCAGGTGCCGGTTCTTTAGTGGCTTACTCTCTCGGCATTACCGATCTCGATCCACTCCGTTACAACTTACTCTTTGAGCGTTTCTTGAACCCAGAGCGGGTATCGATGCCCGACTTTGATATCGACTTTTGTCAGCACGGTCGTGACCGTGTGATTCAGTACGTGAAAGATAAATACGGTAAGGATGCTGTCAGCCAAATTGCGACTTTTGGCACGATGGCTGCCAGAGCAGCGATTCGTGACGTGGGCCGGGTTTTAGAGCAGGGCTATAACTTTGTTGACGGGATTGCGAAGCTTGTTCCCAATAAGCCAGGTCAATACATGACCATTGAAATAGCGAAAAAGGAAGAGAAGCAATTAGCCGAGCGTGAAAAGAATGAAGACGAGGTCCGTCAATTACTCTCATTGGCGCAGCAACTCGAGGGTATGACGCGTAACGTTGGCATGCATGCTGGTGGTGTTTTGATTGCCCCAGGTCGACTGACAGATTTTTGTCCGCTCTATACCCAAGAGAGCAAAGATCAAGATAGTAGCTCTGTGATTAGCCAATTTGATAAAGACGATGTTGAGGCCATTGGCTTGGTGAAGTTTGACTTCTTAGGTCTTACGACGCTCACTATCTTGGCAGCAGCAGAGCGCTGGATTAAAGCGCTGCATGCTGATCGTAAGGATTGGAGTATTAGCGATATTCAACTCGATGATGAGCGAGCTTTCGACGTATTGAAGCGGGCAAATACGGTTGCCGTATTCCAGCTAGAAAGTCGCGGCATGCAAGGCATGCTGCGCGATGCTAAGCCTGACCGCTTTGAAGACATTATCGCGCTAGTGGCCCTATATCGTCCTGGTCCGATGGATTTGATTCCAGACTTTATTGAGCGTAAGCACGGTCGTCAAAAAGTAGAGTATCCAGATCCGCGTATTGAACCCGTTCTGCGTGAAACCTACGGCATCATGGTGTATCAAGAGCAGGTGATGCAGATGGCACAGATGATCGGCGGCTACTCACTTGGTGGTGCCGATATGCTTCGCCGTGCCATGGGCAAGAAAAAGCCAGAAGAAATGGCACAGCATCGCAAAATTTTTAGTGATGGTGCAAAAGCAGGCGGTATCTCCGAGGGAAAGGCCAACGAGATCTATGACTTGATGGAGCGTTTTGCAGGGTATGGATTTAATAAATCTCATGCTGCTGCCTATGCTCTCTTAGCTTATCAAACTGCTTGGCTCAAAGCCTATTACCCTGCTGAATTCATGGCGGCCAACTTATCGCTCGCGATGGATGACACCGATAAGGTGAAGATTTTGTATGACGATTGTTTGGCAAACCAAATTCGGGTGTTCTCGCCCGATATCAATACGGGTGTCTATGAGTTCACGCCCTTGCGAGCACCCGATGCTGAGCCTGATGCGCCGATCAGTCATATTCGTTATGGCTTAGGAGCGGTTAGGGGTACTGGTGAGGCAGCGATTGAAGCCATTGTCAAAGCACGCGAATCCGATGGACCATTCAAGGACCTGTTTGATTTCTGCGCTCGCGTAGATCGCAGACAAGTGAATCGGCGTGCCATAGAAGCACTGATGCGTGCAGGTGCGTTTGATAGCCTCTATAAGGACTCCCAAGCAGCTGGCGGCAATCTCTATGATGTTCGCTCTACCTTGTTGGCTTCTTTGGCAAGAGCGATTGAAGCGGCTGAACAGGCAGAAGCTTCGATTCATCAGGTAAGCTTATTTGAGGTTGCTGGTGAGGATCATCAACATCAGCCTGAGCTGGTACGCGAGCCTATTTGGTCTGAGAAAAAACGTCTCCAAGAAGAAAAAACGGCTTTAGGACTGTGTTTGACTGGTCATATGTTTGATGCCTACCGCGAAGAGACCTCTCATTTCATTCGCCAACCATTAGCGAAAATTACCGAAGGCAAAGATCAACTGATTGCCGGCATTGTGACATCAGCACGCATGTTGACAGGTCAACGCGGCCGCATGATGATTGCGACGATTGATGATGGTACTGCCGCGCTAGAGGTCACTTTGTATAGCGAGGTCTATGAGCCCAATCGTTCCTGGCTAAAAGAAGATGAGCTCCTGATTGCTAAAGTAAATGTGACGCCAGATAAGTTCTCTGGTGGCATGCGAATTGTGTCTGAGGCGGTCATGGATATTACTGGGGCGCGGATGCGCTTTGCGCGCAATGTGCATGTATACCTGGATTCAGCGGTAGACATCAGAATGCTGCGTAGTCAAATTGGACCTTACCTCATGGCCAATCGCACCCGAGACCCGAAGCTTGGTGCGCCTGTGCCAAGCCCCAATACAAATGATGGAGTAAAAGGTTTGATGTTGACGGCAGCTGTGACTACAAGTGGCGGTGCTTGCTTAATGCAGTTCCCAGAAGAGATGCGCATTTATCCGGATGACGCCTGCTTGCATAGTCTCAATCAATTGCTGACTTCAAAACAAAAAGATCCTGTGCAAGTTCAGTACCACTAGCCTTTATTTTCTTTCTAAGATCTTTTCTACTGCCTCAATGACTTGAGCGGGTTCTAGTAGGTCCAAGCATTCGCTATTGCTATCTGCTCTATCTAAACAACCAGCCTTACGACAGGGTACGCATTCCCCGGGACCTTGCAAGATAGTGATGTTGCCAACCGTTTGTGTGCGAGCACGTAATTGATAAGGTTGCGCACCAATAAAACCATTTGGCCATGGTCCAAAATTGGTGGGCGGTGTAGCGCCAAATAAAGCAATGGTTGGCGTATTACAGGCTGCTGCTAAATGGGTGATGGAAGTATCTACTCCAATATACAAACTAGCTGCACGCAATAAAGATCCTGCTTGAGGGATAGATAGCTTGCCCGCAGTATCAATCACCTTTTGGCGAACCTTGGGTTCTAACAAGGATAGGATGTCATGGTTTAGTTGTAAGTCTTGTTTTGCTGGTGAAGCGCTTAGCACCACCTGAAAGCCGCGATTAACTATATAAGTAATGAGCTTCTGCCAATGGCCAAGAGGCCAGCGTTTGTAGGCTGTCAGAGGGCCTGGATGAATCACGACATAAGCATGAGTCAGTTCGCTGGCAATGACTGGTGTCAAAGGCTCGCCAATAGGTGGTGTGACATTAATCGGGTTTGCAAATAAATCGCTAGGGTTTCTGAAGAATACTTCCAGAAGGCGCAGTTTTTCAGTAATGACATGCTGTGTAAAGTAATCTACCTCAACGGTATGCATTGAAATGAATTTTTTCCAAGCATTTTGCTTATTTGCATTACTTTGCTTGCCTTGAGGATGTCCACCCAAAACGCCTACTCTATGAAATGCAGCAACCAAGCCATATAAGTAAGCACGATCGCTTGGCTGAGTCACAAAGGCGAGGTCATAGCGTTGAAAGAGTTGGTTAAATAATGAGAGGTATTCGCCAAACCCAGGTCGGTCAGAGGTTTCAATAATCTGGTCAATATCTGGATTACCCTTGAGCATATCGAGCTTGCCCTTGTATCCCAGAAAATGAAATTCAGCATCGGGCCACAGTTCACGTGCTTTGCTAATTAAAGGTGTTGTGACCAGTACATCGCCAATTTGCCGAGTCGCAATGAATAATACTTTTTTGGGCTTTAGGGTGGAGAAGTTGGTCATATGTGGATCGCTTACATTGCCTTTGCCAAAATCTTTTCACGCACACGCCGCGCATTTTCAGCAGCATTGCTCTGATCATGAATTTGATGAAAGAGATGCAATACTTCGGTAGACCATGATCCTGATTTGCGCTTGATATGATGCCGCTGTAAACGAAAGACAAAGTCAGCATCCTCGTGACCCCAGCCGGTCATGGTCTCGTCAAAGCCATCAATTGCTTGCGCATCGGTTTTCCAGCAAGCCATGTTGCAACCCTTAATACGCCGCCAAACAAATTTTTTATAGTCGCGCCAAGAACCATTGCCGAGTTTGATTTTGAGTGGCCAGTATTTATTGATGCCACCATTGAGGCGGTACTCCAAAAGCTTGGAGATAAATAGCTTAAAGTCCCAGCGGGAAGTGGCTAGCAACTCTTGTGTTAGTTTTTCATTGAGTAGGACTCGGCTGCCAGTAACGAGAAAGCCCTTTTGTGCAAGCTCGCGATGGCGAGCAACAAAATCCGGCTGAACCAGGCAGTCTCCGTCTAAAAAGATGAGGTAATCACCTTTAGCTGCTTCAATTGCTTGGTTGAGAATTTTGGTTTTTCGGAAACCTTGATCTTCTTGCCAAAGGTGCGTTATTGAAAGTGAATGTGTTGATTGAAAGGCACCAATGATTTGTTTAGTGCTCTCAGTAGACCCATCATCGGCGATGATGATTTCAAAATGATGGTCTGTTTGGGTAGCTAGCGATTCCAGGCAGAGCTTCAGGGCTTGCGGCCAGTTATATGTAGCCAGCAAAATCGAAATCATTTACGCGCTTCCTGATGGAGATGCCAGAGCTTGATGTAGCGGTAATATGTTCCCTGACCATTGGAGATGGCTAAGGCAAATCCTTGACCCCCATCCAAAAATCCAGCGCGAATAATATAAGTGCGTATAAATGCCCAGACACCATGCAAAACTGCTTTTAAGGGGCTACTTGTTTTGCCTTGGGCAAACGCTTGCTCAGCAGAGGCTGTGGAATAACGATCCAGTTTTTGCAGCACCTGAGAGTAGTTCATGAAACTGTAGTGCAGCATGGGGTTTTCTAGCTTTGCGACAGCGCCATTGGGAATGAGTCGCTCATGAACTAAATCATCTGAGAAGCGGGCAGTGCCTCGCTTAAAGAGCCGGTCTACGTAATCTGGGCTCCACCCAGAGTGGCGAATGAAGCGGCCGCAGTACCAAGACAGTCTGGGAATGGCAAAACAATTGATCTGGGGGCTATGGTGAACTGCTGTCACAATTTCTGACCTGAGTGCAGGGGTGAGTCTTTCATCGGCGTCTAGGGATAAAACCCAGTCACCCGAGGCCAAGTCCAAAGCGTGGTTCTTTTGGGGGCCAAAACCGGGCCAATCTGAGGGTTGAGCAATCGTCGCGCCATACTTTTGGGCGATTTCTAGGGTGCGGTCAGCGCTGTTGGTGTCGACCACCACAATCTGCTGGGCAATGCCTTCCAGAGAGGCCAGACAGTCGTCTAAATTGGCCTCTTCATTGCGGGTGATGAGTATGACTGATAAGGTGGGCATAATTCATTATATGAATGCTCAAGACCGGACCGCTCTAAATCGCTTAATTACCTATCTTAAGCCCCATATTGGGCTGATTATTGGTTCTTTAGTCGCCATGGCCTTTGTGGCTGCAGCGGAGACCTCGATTCCTGCTTTGATGAAGCCTTTATTGGACCGCGGCTTTACTGGTGGGCTTAATGACAAGCTATGGCAGATACCCGTCTTTTTGGTTGGATTGGCGCTAGTACGTAGCCTAGCTCAGTTTCTATCGAATTATTTGCTTACTCGAGTCATCAATGCAGTCCTTCTCAAACTGCGTGAGCAAATGTTCCAAACCTTATTGCATGCAAGTACTGCTTTCTTTCAAAAAAACTCAGCCTCCAATTTAATTAATGCCGTTGTTTTTGAGGTGAATAATGTGCTGTCAATTATGGGCGGCATGCTCATTAGCCTGGTGCGCGACTCACTAACTGTGCTGGGATTGATGGGCTACTTGATTTATCTCAATTGGAAACTCACCTTAGTTGTACTCATCATTTTCCCGGTCATTGCTTTGATCATGAGCAAAATTAATCGACGCTTGAGGTCGCTTAATCGCGAGCAACAAAACTTGACGAGTGAGTTGGCCTACATTGTTGAGGAATCTGCTGCCGGCTACAAGATTGTGAAGGTGCATGGTGCCCAAGAATATGAAATGAATCGCTTTTTGCAAAAAGCAGAGCGTTTACGCCAATTTGCTTTGAAGTCGGCCGTAGCGGGTGGTTTAAATCAACCCATTACACAGTTAATTGCTTCAATGGCGCTATCGATTGTGCTGGTGATTGCATTGATGCAGTCTTCTACTGAAGGCACTACAGTAGGCGGTTTTGCGGCGTTTATTACCGCAATGATGTTAGTGATTTCTCCTTTAAAGCATTTAGCTGATATCAATCAGCCTTTACAACGCGGTCTCACTGCGGCAGAAATGATTTTTGGCTTAATGGACCAGCCTTTTGAAGAGGCTGAAGATCGCAAACAGAACATGAAGCCTTTGGATAAAGCCAAAGGTGCAATCCGATTTGAGAAGGTGGGTTTCTCATACCAGCAAGAGGCGGGGCGTAAAGATGCATTGACCAATATTGATCTCACGATCAAGCCTGGCGAAATTGTTGCGTTTGTTGGACCTTCTGGTGGTGGCAAGTCAACCTTAGTCAACTTACTGCCCCGGTTCTTTAAGCCAACCAGTGGCCATATTTACTTAGACGACTTGCCCTTAGAAGATATTGTGCTGGCGGATGTTCGCAAGCAACTTGCCTTTGTAAGTCAGGATGTCATTTTATTTAATGACACGATTGCTGCCAACGTAGCGTATGGCGCGGCCAGTGAAGAGGGTATTGATCGTGGTCGGGTGATCGAGGCTTTAGAGGCGGCCAACTTGAGTGCCATGATTCGTGAGCTTCCCGAGGGGATTGATTCGATGGTGGGTGATAACGGCAACCGCTTATCTGGCGGCCAACGTCAGCGTTTGGCAATTGCTCGAGCTATCTATAAAAATGCGCCGATTCTGATTTTGGACGAGGCTACTTCCGCCTTGGATTCTGAATCAGAGCGTCAAGTGCAAGATGCTTTAGAAAGATTAATGGCTGGCAGAACTACCTTGGTGATTGCGCATCGTCTCTCCACGATTGAACATGCAGACCGAATTGTCGTTTTAGAGCACGGCAAGATTGTGGAAAACGGCTCACATGAAGAGTTGATCAAGCAAGATGGCCTGTATGCCAACTTACATCGCATTCAATTCTCTAATGCGTAATCTTGCTTAAATAGTCTGGATCCTTAGCTCAGAACGATATCGTATTGTTCTTGGCGGAAGCTACCTTCTGCCTGGAGCGTAATCGGTTTGCCAATGAAATCGCCCAACTGCGCCAAGAATTGATTTTCTTCCTCAAGAAAGAGGTCAATCACGTCTGGTGCCGCTACGATCCGAAATTCTCGCGGATTAAATTGACGATGCTCACGCACAATCTCACGCAAGATCTCATAGCAAATCGTTTGTGCCGTTTTGATTTCACCTTTACCCATACAGGTAGTACATGGCTCACAAGTAATATGAGCCAGCGATTCACGAGTGCGCTTGCGAGTCATTTCTACCAAGCCTAATGCTGAAAATTCACTTACAGATGTACGAGCGTGATCACGCTCCAAATTCCGCTTCAGTTCATGCAATACTGATTCTTGATGATCTTTGCCTATCATGTCGATAAAATCAATAATGATGATGCCGCCTAGGTTGCGTAAGCGCAGTTGCCGAGCAATGGCCTGAGCTGCCTCAAGATTAGTTTTAAATACCGTGTCATCCAAATTACGGGCGCCTACATAGCTACCAGTGTTGACATCAATCGTTGTCATTGACTCTGTTTGGTCGATCATCAGGTAGCCACCGGATTTCAGATCAACACGTCGACCTAAGGCTTTATTAATTTCGGCATCGACATCAAATAAATCAAATAGGGCACGTTCGCCACGATGCAAAGTGAGCTTGCCTAATAAGTTAGGCATATATAGATTGGCGAAGCCTTTGAGCTTCTCAAAATTCTCTGCCGAGTCGACCCGAATTTGAATTGTTTCTTCGCCAGCAACATCGCGCAATACTCGCTCAGCCAAGCTCAGGTCTTGGTAAAGTAGGCTAGGCGCAGCTTTGTGCTTCATTGCTTCACGAATACTTTCCCAAGTCGTTCTGAGATAGCGCATGTCATGTTGCAATTCGGTATCTGAAGCATCTTGGGCGCTGGTACGCACGATGATGCCGCCTTTTTCATCTTCAGCCATGAGTCCAGCCAGACGAGTTTTAATTGCTTCACGCTCTTCTGGTTGATCAATTCGTTGGGAGACGCCGATATATTTTTCGGTAGCGGTATCGGTTCCTGCGGGAGGTAAGTAAACTAAGTTACGCCCTGCAATACTGAGTTGGGTCGTCAGACGTGCGCCCTTAGTGCCTAAGGGGTCCTTCAAGACTTGGACTAATAAAGTCTGACCTTCAAATAGTAATTTTTCAATCTGGGGCTGCGGATTGCTTTGGGTGATGTCAGCAACGTGCATAAACGCAGTACGCTCCAAACCAATTTCAATGAAAGCAGACTGCATACCCGGTAATACGCGCACAACTTTTGCAAGGTAGATATTTCCAACAATTCCACGTTGACGAGTTCTCTCAATTTGCAGTTCCTGAACCGCACCTTGCTGTATTAAAGCAACCCGCGTCTCTTGCGGAGTGATATTGATGAGTATCTCTTCATTCATATACAGTTAATTTGAGCGCGTTTGAGTAGTTGAGCAGTTTCATAAAGGGGAAGTCCCATGATACCGCTATAGCTACCCTTGATCGAGGGGATAAAGGCGCTTCCGCCACCTTGAATACCGTAGGCGCCAGCCTTACCAAAAGGTTCTCCGCTTCCAATATAGGCGTTGATTTGTGATTCCGACAGGACGGCAAACTGAACCTCAGATACTTGCAATAAAAATACCGGTGATTCTTCAGGCGTGATCGTCAGTGCCACCCCAGTGAATACCTCATGAGTTTTACCACTCAACATTCCCAGAATACGAGTAGCATCGGCAACATCAGAGGGTTTTCCGAGAATTTCACCATCGGGATGATTGGGAAGACTAACCGTGGTGTCTGCACACAAAATTGGCGCCCAAGGTAAGCCACTCTTTTTCCAGCGCTCTAGTGCAACAGCGCTTTTCGCTAAGGTCACTCGCTCTACATAAGCAAGTGCTTTTTCATGGGGGAGGGGTATTTCAATGCTTTCAACATCTTCACCCACTTGAGGAAGGAGCATTTCAAAGTGCACCCCTATTTGTTTTAAGAGCTCTTGACGGCGTGGACTTTGAGAGGCGAGATAAACAAAAGAATACACAGCATTACTCACGGTGATAGGGATGACCTTGAAGAATAGTCCAGGCGCGATAGAGTTGCTCAACCAGTAACACTCTAGCCATCGCATGTGGCATTGTGAGGCTAGAGAGACGCCACATCGCTTGTGCATGCGTTTTGAGCTTGGCATCTAGACCATCGGCTCCACCAATTAAAAAGGTAATGTCAAAACCTTCTTGACGCCAGCTTGCTAGCTGAGTAGCTAGATTCTGGGTGGTTTGATCTTTACCGCGCTCATCTAGGGCAATGACGCGTGAGCCCTTTGGAATAGCTGCCAGGATTTTGACTGCTTCTTTTGCTGGAGTGAGATCAGGCTTGATTTCTTTAATCTCAATACTGCAATCCGCTGGCATGCGTTTGATGTAGTCTTGAGTTGCTGTTACAACCCAATCGGGCATCTTGTGACCAACTGAAACAATGGTTAAGCGCATCGGCTAAATGGCGTGAATAAAAAAATTACTCGTCGTCTTCAGATTCGCTTGCTTTAGCTAGGCCTTTGGCACCAGCCAATTTGACGCGCACCGGTTTGGCACCCCACATACCTTCCAGTTGATAGTAAGAGCGCAACATCGGCTGCAAAATATGAACCACAATATCACCGCAGTCTACGAGCACCCATTCACCAGTCTCTAAGCCTTCGATAGAGATCACTTCACCACCTTTGGCATTGACCTCTTCTTTGACAGACATGGCTAAAGACCGTGTTTGGCGATTGCTGGACCCTGTAGCAATAATCACGCGATCGAATAACTCGCTGAGTTTGGTGGTGTCATAAACGCGAATATCCTGCGCCTTAACATCTTCTAGGGCATCAATAATGACGCGTTGTAATTTACGTAAGTCCATGGTGTCTATGCAATATCTTTTAGTGTTGAGCTTGATCTTAGCTTGATTACTGGTACAAGCCCAGATTTGTAATGATTTCTAGTGTTTGTGATGGAATTTGCTCAGACTCAATAGAGCTTCGAGCAGGTGACTGAAGGCGACTTCTGAGGTCGGTAGAGGAGAGGTCTACTGCAAGACCTTCATCAATGTAGATGAGGCCAGCCGCTTGATTTTCAAGAGCTGCTGGATCAAAAGTTTGGCGGGTATCGAGTAATTCTTGAATTTCAGGGCTCATCTCAGCCATGAGATCATAGTTTGGTCGGCTGGCTACTGCGAAATGCATGTACTGAAACAACTCGCGCCAAGCAACCCAAGTTGGTAGGTGAATCAACGAGTCCACTCCAGTCAACCAAATTAAGCTAGCTTGGGAGCCAAAGCGTTCACGTAAGGATTTAGCAGTATCAATACTGTAACTCGGACCAGCACGCTCAATCTCTATGCGATCAATACCGACTTGTGTGGGTATCTTTAGATATGAAAGTGCCCTGGCTAAATCAATACCGGCAGCCTCAGTGAGTTGATAACGAATTTCAGCGGCTGTAATGTTCGAGCCCTTCTGCCATGGTTCACCACTGGGTATGAGAAGTAGCTCATCTAAGTGCAACTTGTTTGCAAAATGACTCGCTAATCTGAGATGTCCTATATGGGGCGGATCAAAGGTACCACCCAGGATGCCAATTTTTTTACGAGCGCTCAAGCTAACCAATCACGTGGTTTGAGATAATAGTCATACAGCTTAGCTTCTGGTGTCCCGGGCTTGGGCTGATAGTTGTACCACCACTGCACTACTGGGGGCATGGACATCAAGATGGATTCGGTGCGACCACCCGAGTGCAAGCCAAAGATCGTACCGCGATCAAAGATGAGGTTGTATTCCACATAGCGACCACGTCGGTACTCTTGGAATGCTTTTTCTTCAGCGGTAAAGGTATCTTGATAGCGGCGTTCAACGATTGGCAGGTAAGCATTAATAAAGGCATCACCTACTGCACGGGTCATTGCAAAACTTTTCTCA
This sequence comes from Polynucleobacter sp. JS-JIR-5-A7, assembly GCF_018687935.1. NCBI lineage: Bacteria > Pseudomonadati > Pseudomonadota > Betaproteobacteria > Burkholderiales > Burkholderiaceae > Polynucleobacter > Polynucleobacter sp. JS-JIR-5-A7. Next base: position 607,097 of record NZ_CP061308.1, read on the forward strand.
AAGCCCAGTTCGTTGAAATCATCAAAGAAAACGCCACCAATGCCACGGGGTTCTTCACGATGCTTCAAGTAAAAATACTCGTCACACCACTTTTTAAGGCGAGGGTAGAGCTCTGCTCCGAATGGATCAAGAGCATCTTTTGCAGTTTGATGAAAGTGTTTGCAATCCTCATCAACGCCGTAGTAGGGTGTGAGATCAAAGCCGCCGCCAAACCACCAGACGGGTTCTTGATCTGGGGCTTGCGCAATAAAGCAGCGCACATTCATATGGGTAGTCGGAACTTTGGGATTATTAGGGTGGAAGACTACTGATACTCCCATCGCTTCAAAGCTACGACCGGCTACTTCGGGACGGTGATGCGAAGCTGAGGGTGGCATTTGATCACCTCGAACATGAGAGAAGCCAACCCCACCCTTTTCGAGGATATTGCCACCATCTAGAGTGCAGGTGCGACCATAACCTTTGAGCTTGCTATCTTCAGGTTTATGCCATTCGTCTGCAGCGAAGGCTTTGCCATCTAATGCACTCATGGCATTGGTGATGCGATCTTGTAGCCCTAAGAAATAATCTTTTAAGACTGCGATATCAATTTGAGTATGTTGAGTTGACAAAGGTGCTCTTACTTTCATTTAAGTGCGCGATAGCCAATATCTTTGCGATATTGCATGCCATCAAATTCGATTTGATTAATTGCATCGTAAGCTTTTTGTTGGGCGCCGCGAACAGTATCTGCCAAGCCGACCACGCAGAGTACCCGTCCACCAGAAGTCACTACTTTGCCATCTTGTAGTTTGGTGCCAGCGTGGAACGTGATTTGATCTTCGGTGTCAACCGGAATACCGGTAATGACATCGCCGTTACGAGGCGTGTCTGGATAGTTATGGGCAGCAAGCACTACCCCTAAAGCAGTGCGACGATCCCACTCAAGTTCGATTTCATTCAACTTGCCATCTACTGCGTGATCAAGAGCATTTACGAGATTACTACGTAAGCGCGCCATGATGGGTTGAGTTTCTGGATCACCCATGCGGCAATTGAATTCCAGTGTTTTGATTTTGCCATCTGGAGTAATCATCAGGCCTGCATAAAGAAAGCCTGTGTAAGGCAAGCCATCCGCCTCCATACCTTTAACAGTAGGCATGATCACTTCACGCAATGCCCGTGCATGAATTTCTGGGGTCACAACAGGCGCAGGAGAGTAAGCACCCATGCCGCCAGTATTGGGGCCTTGGTCACCATCTAATAAGCGCTTGTGATCTTGACTGGTTGCCAGCGCAAGAACATGTTTACCATCTACGAGAACGATAAAGCTGGCTTCTTCACCGGTGAGGAATTCTTCAATGACAACGCGGGCACCAGCATTGCCGAGTTTGTTATCGGCGAGCATCATCTCCACTGCAGCATGAGCCTCTTCTAAGCTCATGGCTACTACAACACCTTTGCCAGCAGCCAAGCCATCAGCTTTAATCACAATCGGTGCACCCTTAGCGTCAATGTAAGCATGAGCTTCTAGAGTGCTAGAAAATGTTTGGTAATCAGCCGTGGGAATGCCGTGACGTTTCATGAATGCTTTAGAAAAGTCTTTAGAGGATTCCAATTGAGCGGCCAGTTGAGTTGGTCCAAAAATACGTAAGCCATGATTGCGGAAGACATCCACAATTCCTGCGGCTAATGGGGCTTCAGGGCCAACAACCGTCAGGTGAATCTTTTCACGTTTCGCAAAATCAGCCAGCTCTTCTAATCCGGTAATCGGTAAATTCTCAATGCCAACAGCGGTTTGCTTGGCGGTTGCAGTACCACCATTACCTGGCGCCACATACACTTTTTGCACTCGAGGAGATTGCGCCAGTTTCCAGGCTAAGGCGTGTTCGCGTCCACCAGATCCAACGAGAAGAATTTTCATAATAGAAGAGTTAGTAAGAGTTTAAAGAGCAGCGTTGGTAAAGACTTCTTGTACGTCATCTAAGTTTTCAAGTGCATCCAGCAATTTTTGCATGCTCTCCGCTTGATCACCTTCAAGCGCAATCTCTGTTTCTGGTCTCATGGCAACAGTCGCTAATTCGGCTTTTAATCCTGCTTGAGAAAGTGCATCTTGCACTTTAGGAAAATCTGGCACGGGAGTTAATACCTCAAGTGATCCATCATCGTGAGTGATCACATCATCAGCACCCGCATCTAAGGCAACTTCCATCAGTTGATCTTCGCTAGTGCCGGGGGCGAATAACATTTGACCGCAGTGCTTAAATAGAAAGGCAACTGAACCTTCAGTTCCCATATTGCCGCCATTTTTATTGAAAGCATGGCGCACTTCAGCAACGGTGCGAGTACGGTTATCGGTGAGGCAATCAACAATCACTGCTGCGCCGTTCATGCCGTAACCCTCATAACGAATCTCTTCGTAGCTCACTCCCTCTAAAGAGCCGGTGCCGCGCTGAATAGCTCGTTGCACATTGTCATTCGGCATGTTGGAATCTTTAGCCTTGTCGATCGCTAAACGTAAGCGAGGGTTAGCTGTCAGATCGCCGCCGCCTAATTTGGCAGCAACAGTAATTTCCTTAATGAGTTTGGTCCAAATCTTGCCGCGTTTTTCGTCTTGACGACCTTTGCGGTGCTGAATATTGGCCCACTTCGAGTGGCCGGCCATACGGGTAATTCCTTTTAATAATTTGGCTATAAGTCTCTATTTTAAGGGGTTCTATACCCAAGGTAGGCGGCAACTAGGCAATTTTTGTTACACTCTCATGTCTTAGCAGTAACAAAGCATCAAATTGCGCAGAATTTCCACTGCAAACACCTGCCTCGGTGATGGAATTGGTAGACGTGCCGGACTCAAAATCCGGTGCCGCAAGGCGTGGCGGTTCGAGTCCGCCCCGAGGCACCATTTAACGGTCAATCAAGCCGTCAAATTTCTCCAAATACTATATTTCGTAAGTTTCGGCTTTCTCGCTCATTGCTTGCTCAACAATTTTCTTGGTGAGCGTGGGCGAGAAGAGTTCAATGAAGGTGTACACAAAAGATCTTAGGTATGCGCCTTGTTTAACTCCAATGTGCGTGACGTTGTTGCCAAACAAATGACCTACGGGAATCACTTTGAGGTTGCGATCTCTTTCAGAGTCGTAGGCATGACCAGCAACAATGCCAATACCCATACCGGCTTCAACATAAGTTTTAATCACGTCAGCATCAATTGCTTCTAAGATGATGTCGGGTGTAATACTGCGTTGAGCAAAGGCCGCATCAATTTTGCTGCGACCTGCAAATGCTTTGTCGTAAGTAATGATCGGATATTTCGCAATCTCTTCTAAAGTGACTGTTGCTTGATTTAGTAGCGGGTGACTCAATGGCACCATAACGACGTGCTGCCATTGGTAACCCGGTAGAGCGAGGACGCCAGGTGTATTGGCTATTCCTTCAGTAGCAATGGCGATATCAGCACGGTCATGACTTAGTAGCTCCGCAATCTGCCCAGGGCTACCTTGTTGAATACTGACGCGTACTTTTGGAAAGCGCTTAGTAAATTCAGTCAGCACTTTAGGGAGTGCATAACGAGCCTGGGTATGGGTGGTGGCAATCACAAAGTTACCTTGGTCTTGACTGGCAAAATCCTCGCCAACTCGCTTTAGTGTTTCAACTTCATCGAGGATTCGTTCTACCGAGCTTAGAATACGCTTGCCAGGCTCAGTTAGTGAGCGAATACGCTTGCCGTGGCGACGAAAGATCTCCACACCCAATTCATCTTCTAGTTCGATGATGGCCTTCGATACGCCAGGCTGAGAAGTGAAGAGTGCTTTGGCAGCAGTGGTGAGATTGAAGTTTTGCCTAACCGCTTCGCGGACAAAACGAAATTGATGAAGGTTCATATAAGACTCCTATCTATATATCTAAAGAGATATAGGAATCTGATTCTATATGAATTTTTGGTCTTAGGCTTTAGAAACCCAACCTAAAGCAAGGAGCGCTAAAAGAAAGTAGAACATCGGTGGGACTAAGGCCGTCAAGAAGGTCGGCCATGCGCTTAACAAACCGACGTTGGAGAAAAGAGAATTAAATAACTGGAAGCTCATCCCCAGCATGATTCCACCAAACACTTTAATACCAACGCTGCCTGCACGTACTTTTAAGTAAGCAAACGGGAGGGCTAGAGCCAGCATCACAAAAATGGTGAATGGGTAAACCACTTTTTTCCAAAAGGCAATGGCGTGACGTTGTATATCTTGTTTGTTATCTTGCAGATGAATAATGAAACGACCTAAACTGACAATCGACATTTTTTCAGGGCTGATCAAGAGTACGTTCAAAATTTGTGGCGTGACTTCAGACTCTAAGGTCAGAGTAGGATGGGTAAATGTCCTCGAGGAAAAAACGGGGTTGAGTGGATCGGTCTGTTTGATTTCTTTGAAGCGTGTTTCGGTCACATCTTTTAATACCCAAATTCCAGCTTCATCGAAATGACCCGATGGGGCGCTCCGAATCGATAGCAGATTGTAGTTATCGTTAAATTCATACATTCGAATATCACGAATCTCATTGTCTTTATCGACCTTACCCACATTCACATAGCGTACACCTGGTCGAACGGGACCGCTACCGTCCTCATCTCTGAGGCGATCTTTCACCCAAACGCCAGTCTTAAATTGCGCTGAGTAGCTAGTGCCTAAGGCCTTCATGCGAATTTGTTCTGACTTGCTTTCTGCATAAGGGCCGGCCCACTCACTCATGATGAGGGTTAGGAGCACCAGGGGTAATGAAATTTTGGTAAGCGTAATGAGGCCACGCTTGACATCAAGTCCTGCGATACGCAAGATGGTGAACTCAGATTGACTGGCTAGCATGGCAAATACATAAATACTGCCAATCAAACCTGCAATTGGAATAATTTCAGAAATGCGGCTCGGCGCCTTCAGCAATACATGGAGCAATGCGATTGGTAGGGTATAGCCACCTTGCACTGAGCCTAGCTCGCTCAAGATGTCAAAGAATAAGAAGAGGGCAACTAAGGCAAACAAGATAAAGCCAAAGGCCGCATAGATCTGCTTAGCTAAATAACGCTCATAAATATACGGAAAGAGCAGTTTCATTTGTGAGAAAAGGATGCGGGAAGTTGACGACGCCACCACCGAATGGATGGATTGATGCGATTACGTATCAGTACATATGCAATCAAAAATGCTAAAAGATGAATAGGCCAAATTCCGACAAACACACTGAACTTCCCTTGGGCAACAAAGTTTTGCGTGAGATTCAGTAGGTTGCTATAAATCAAATAAATAAGGACCGCATAAAACATCGCAGTGTAATTGCCTAAGCGGGGATTGACATACGCTAGTGGGATGGCAATCAGAACCAAGCCCAGAGCCATCAGTGGCAAACCTAGGCGCCAAAGGAGCTCTGCGCGATTGGCATTAAATGCTGTTGGATTATTGTCGTTCAGTAACTCGGAAACCGTTTTTTCTCGATCACGTGGGGCTGGCGCCAATGCTTCTTTGCTTCGGATCTTAGTGGTGTAATCATTGAACTCTAGGATTCTAAAATCTGGTGCAGTAGGCTGCCCTTCATAGCGCCGCCCATTATGTAAAACAATGGATTTTTCTCCGCCTTCGGCGTTTTGAATATAGCCAGTGGAAGCGACTGCAATACTGAGGCGCCCATTTTTATGGTCAGCTACGAATATATTTTTCACTTCACTTTTATCAACATCAAGCTCTTCAATAAAAAAGACGCGTTCTGCTCTGGCAGATTCTTTAAATTGGCCAGAAGTCACCATCGATACATCATCACGTTGCTGAAAGCGCTGGCTAATAAGGGTGGTTTCTCGATTAGCCCAAGGCCACACAAAAAGAGCCAGCAAGGCAATAATGATGATGAGTGGAGTAGCAAATTGCAAAATAGGGCGGATCAAGTTACTGATGCTTAATCCACTAGCAAACCAAACGATCATTTCAGAATCTTTGTACCAGCGCACCAAAACAATCAGTATGGCAACAAAGAGTGATACGGTTAATAAAACGGCAAGATAGCCTAGGGTAGCCAAAGAAATGAGAACGATGGCATCTTCAGGATTAACGGAACCATTGGCTGCATATCCCAAAATTCGAATCACCAAAGTGGTGACCATGATGGTGACCAAGACCAAAAAGACTCCGCCTGTAGTAAAGCTAAGTTCGCGGCGAAGGGCTTCTTTAAAAATCATGAATGGTGATGGATGGGTCTGAACGTAGTTCTGGGGGTATATGAAAAGCCAAAAGGACTTATTTTGATGTGGGAAAAATAGGTTAATCTCATGTCGGAGGATAATGGATAAACATCCTAGATTTCTATCTTTCGCCCTTGAATCGACCTAAAAATACTGCAATAGATTATGACAATTCAATTTAGCACCAAAATTTTCCCCCAAGCTGACCTGCAGAGTGCAAAACTGCTCAAACCGAGCCTCAAAACAATGCTGGCTCAAACTACAGATTGCCTCGTTTTGGGTTATTCCAAAGCTGACTTTGAAAGATTTGCGGGTAGTAAAGGTGCCAAGACTAAGGCCGGCGTTTTGGCGGAGTTAGATCTGCTCTTGGGCGGTTCAGTAAGTCACGCCAACGTTTTGGGTGATTTAGATAGCAAACAAGCCTCAGTTTGTTTATTGAGAGCGGATAAATCTTGGTCTGCGAATGCAGTCAAAGCTAAGCGGGTGCTATTACTCAGCATGGGTGATCTGCGCTTAACCGCCGATCAAAGTTTGACGGCTTATTCCAAAGTGGCACGTGCAGGATTAAAGGCATTGAGCGGTGGCTCAATTGAAAATGCAATTTGGTTTGCTCCGAGTTTTACGCTATCTAAAACATCTGAGAAGATTGCGCAAGAAGTGCGGCTCACTATTCAATATGCTGGCGATCAGGCTTATCGTTTTGGTGTGCGTCAACCGGCGATGAAATTTAAGGCGAAAGATAAGGCTGATACTTTTAAGCATTTGATCTTTGCAGGCAACAATGCTTGCGCCAAAGAATTAAAACTAGCGATTGAGCAGGGTGGTGCGATGGTTGAGGGGATGAATCTCGCCAAGGACTTGGGCAACCTTCCTCCTAATATTTGCACCCCAACTTATTTAGGTAAGACTGCACAGGGCTTGGCTAAAAAGACCGCCCTGAAGGTTGAAGTGTTAGGACTCAAACAAATTGAAGCTTTGGGCATGGGTTCATTTTTATCTGTTGCTAAGGGTTCTGAAACCCCGCCGCAATTTATCGTGATGCGTCACCAAGGAGGCAAAACTGGAGAGGCTCCAATTGTCTTGGTTGGTAAAGGCATTACCTTTGATACGGGCGGCATTTCTCTGAAGCCTGGCGAAGCGATGGATGAGATGAAGTACGACATGTGTGGTGCCGCATCGGTTATTGGCACCTTGTATTCCGCCGCACTGATGAAGCTCAAGAAGAATGTGATTGGCGTAGTGCCTACCTGTGAAAATATGCCATCCGGTAGAGCAACACGTCCAGGAGATATTGTGAAGAGCATGTCAGGTCAAACCATTGAGATTCTCAATACTGATGCTGAAGGCCGTTTGATATTGTGTGATGCACTAACTTATGTGGAGCGTTTTAAACCTAAGGCTGTAATTGATGTAGCAACCTTAACAGGCGCCTGCGTCATTGCGTTGGGACATGTGCATAGCGGCGTGTTTTCTGATGATGAAGTCTTGGTAGATGCTCTGACTAAAGCGGGTAAAGATTCCTTAGATACGGTATGGCGCTTACCTTTAGATGCTGCTTATCATGAGCAACTCAAATCCAATTTTGCGGATGTTGCTAATATTGGTGGACGCCCTGCAGGAAGTGTCACCGCAGCCTGCTTCTTATCGCGCTTTACTGAGAAGTACAAATGGGCTCACTTGGATATCGCTGGAACCGCATGGAAGAGTGGTGCTGCCAAAGGTTCAACCGGTCGTCCAGTTCCTCTCTTGGTGAATTTCTTGCTTGAGCAAAAGTAAGTTAGCCAATTTATATGGCGCGCATTGATTTTCATAGCAATGTAAGTGACAAGCTGGAATATGCCTGTCGCTTGACCCGCAAAATCTGGAGCGCCACACCAGAGGGCCAGCCGGTTCGACAGATTGTGATTGTCGGTGAAAAAGGGGATCTACAGAAGTTGGATGATTTGCTTTGGACTTTCAGTAGTACTGACTTTATGCCGCATTGTTATATTGACGATGAAGCTGCGGCAGAGACACCCATCATTCTCACAGATAACTTTGCTTCACCTTATCTAAGCACTATTCCCCATGCTGACGTGATGATTCATTTGGGTATGCGCATGCCGCAAGATGTGCCGGCTTTAGTAGAGCGCTTTCCGCGGATTGTGGAAGTCGTAACAGTGAATGAAGCGGAGCGCTTAGCAGGGCGCGAGCGCTTCAAGGCCTATCGTGAATTAGGTCATGAGCTCCATAACTTTGATCAATCCAAGAGTTAATTTCCATTTTTCATGTTGATCCATCCACAGTTTGATCCGGCAGCACTGCGTATTGGATCCTTTGCGATTCACTGGTATGGCTTGATGTATCTCATGGCCTTTGCGCAATTTCTGTTGCTAGGTCGTTTACGCATTCGTACTCCTCGTTATCAGGCTTTGGGCTGGACCTATAAAGACCTAGAAGATTTATTATTTGCAGGTGTATTGGGTGTAGTGCTTGGAGGTCGCTTGGGTTATACCCTTTTTTACATGCCGAGCTTTTACCTTGCCAACCCATTGAGTATTTTGAAAATCTGGGAAGGTGGCATGTCTTTCCATGGCGGTCTCTTGGGTGTTCTGGTGGCCCTATGGTGGTTTGCAAAGAAACGCCAGACGACTTTTTTTGTAGTGAGTGATTTGGTGGCGCCTTTGGTTCCCTTTGGATTGGCATTTGGGCGCTTAGGTAATTTTATTAATGGCGAGTTGTGGGGTAGGCCAACCGATCTTCCTTGGGCAATGGTTTTCCCCCTAGTGGATTCCATTCCACGTCATCCATCACAAATTTATCAATTGCTGGGTGAAGGTGTTTTACTCGGAATCATTCTTTGGATGTATGCAAGTAAGCCTCGCCGGATTGGACAGATATCCGGATTATTTTTACTAGGCTATGGAGTCTGTCGTTTCTTGGCTGAGTATGCTCGTGAGCCCGATGCTTTCTTGGGGCTCTTGGGCCTTGGCCTATCGATGGGTCAGTGGCTCTGCATACCAATGATGATCTTCGGCACCTACTTGCTGCGCCGTCATTCGGCCCCCCTTATTTCTTAAAGGCTTCATCATATTAAGAATCCCTTTATCATTATTAGAAATTTAATGAAAATGCAGTTGATTTAATTGATTCATCCAGTAAGTAGTACTACATGGTTTATTGGATTTATTCACTGTTTTAATAGAGATAGGCTCCCATGCTAGAAAAGTTAGCAAAAGCGCGTTATTTTTCGCGTGTCACTGGCGCAGTAAACCGCCTCATTTCTGAGAGAGGCGAGTCTAATGCTGTAAGCATGGCGGATGATGTCATCAATAACTATCGAAAGCTTTCCAAAGATCAGCATTTGAAGTTTTTCACTTTCTTATTTGAAAAACTCAACCCAGATCCTGCTGCGGTGATGAGTGCAGCGCAAAACTTTTCTGCTGAAGCTAGCGCGCGTAATTACATCAAACTGCAGCGTGTTACTGAGCCTCCAAGGCAAGAATTATTTCGTCGCCTCAATCGCGCAAGCAATGGCACTGCAGCATTGGTAGGCATGCGGCGTGATTTATTGCAGCTACTAGAAAAGCAACCTGAACTCACAGCAGTTGATTTCGATTTACGCCACTTACTGTCTTCCTGGTTCAATCCTGGCTTTTTGAAGATGCATCGAGTGGATTGGAAATCACCTGCTGAAGTCTTGGAGAAATTAATTCAACATGAAGCAGTGCATGCCATTGATGGTTGGGATGATCTACGTAGACGTTTGCAGCCTGATCGCCGTTGCTTTGCCTTTTTTCATCCGCAATTACCTAATGAGCCGCTGATTTTTGTTGAAGTAGCTTTGCTGCCTGAGATTCCCGCAGTGATTACTCCCCTAGTTGATAAGAAGGCGGAGACTGTTCATCAAAACTCCCAATACAAAGTCGCTGCGTTTTATTCTATTAGTAACTGCGAGCCTGGCCTGCGTGGCGTTTCGATGGGTAACTTTTTGATCAAGCGTGTTGCTGAGCAGCTGCATGCAGAGTTTCCTGGTCTGAAGACTTTTGTGACTCTCTCTCCCATTCCTGGATTTATTGATTGGGTTGCTGCAGGTGCAGATATCGGTGGCGACAAAACAGGAGTGCAATTAAAGCCAGCTATTCGTACTGCTCGGGAGCAAGCCCTGAATACGATGGGTCTTGCTAATCAGTCTTGGACTGAACGACTAGGTGCGGGATGGCATCCCGATAATGCGAGTGAAAAAGAAAAATCAGCCTTGCTTTGTCTGGCAAGTATTTATCTTGGCCTAGGGTCTGCTGGCAGAAATGGTAACCCAGTAGCCAAGTTTCATTTGGGAAATGGTGCGAAGTTGCATCAAATTAACTGGGCAGCTGATCTTTCTCGTAAGGGATTACGACAGTCAGCAGCCCTGATGGTGAATTATTTGTACGATTTATCCTCAGTTGAGGAGAATCATGAGCGATTTACGCAGGGTGAGATTGATTACTCCCGTGCAGTAGGTCGTTTAATGCAGCCTTAGATAGTGATAAATGCAGGATTTTGGAGTAGAAGCTCTAAAGCAGAATTTAGCGAGCATTCCCTTTAGAATGGGAAGAAACTGGACAGTAGTAAGGCTCAGCAAAGCATTCAGTAGTGAATAAATGACGTAAATAACTTACAAACAATAGCCAAATAGGCTTGTGGAGGAGACATGATGATTCAGCAAACATTAAAGGGTTTTTTCAGAAAAGCTCTATTTGTCGTTTGTTTTGCACCATTAGCTGTAATGGCTCAAGAGTGGCCTAATAAACCCATTACATTTGTGGTTCCATTTCCAGCCGGCGGTGGAACAGATGCATTTGCAAGACCTTTGGCTGCTCAGCTTACTAAGCAGTTGGGCAAGCAAATCGTGATTGATAACCGTGGTGGCGCAGGTGGTACATTGGGCGCATCCATTGCAGCAAAAGCGGCACCAGATGGCTACACATTTTTTATGGGCGCTGCTCATCACGCCATCGCTCCAGCAATGTATCCCAACCTAGACTACGACATTGAAAAGAGCTTTATTCCAGTAGCGATGGTTGCAAATCCACCACAAGTGATTGTGGTGAACCCAAAGAACGTGCAAGTGAAAGATCTTAAAGAGTTCATTGCGCTTCTTAAAAAGAATCCTGGCAAGTTTAACTATGCGAGTGCTGGTAATGGCTCTTCACACCACCTTGCTGGCGAGCAATTCAAAATGCTAACCAAGACTTTTATTACCCATATTCCTTATCGTGGTGCTGGACCAGCAATGCAAGACCTGATTGCCGGTCAAGTGGATGTTGAATTTGATGGACTGGGTTCTTCTGCTGCACAGATCAAGAATGGTTCGATTGTGGCTTTAGCGGTAGCATCACAAAAGCGCGCACCTGGCTTTCCAACCATCCCTACGGCAGCTGAAGCTGGCTTGGTGGGTTATGAGGTTTCTACTTGGTATGGTTTGTTTGCTCCCAAGGGAACGCCACAGCCTATCGTTGACAAAATGATTGCAGAAGTACAAAAGGCTATTAATACACCGGACATGAAGACGATCTGGACTAATAATGGTTCTGATACGCCTAATTTATCCGGCGATACTTTTGGAAAATTTGTTAATGCCGATATAAAGCGTTGGGCAGCTGTTGCTAAAGCTTCTGGCGCTAAATTGGATTAAGACTGCTTCCCTAAAATGTTTGTTTGATCAGAGGTTCTAATGAATTTGTATTCAGTATTGGAAAAAGGTTTTCCAAAAGATAAAAAAGCCTGCGCTATCGAAACGCATGATGGCCTTTACTACTCTTGGGGAGACCTAGAGCGCGCTACTGCGAAGATGGCTAATCTGCTGAAGAGTTTGCAGTTACCAGCCGGTTCGCGCATAGCAGTTCAGGTTGAAAAATCTCCTGAAGCACTTTTTCTATATTTGGCTACGATTCGTGCCGGTTATGTGTATTTGCCTCTGAATACAGCTTATCAAGCTGCTGAGATGCAGTACTTCATTGAGAATGCTGAGCCTGCAGTAGTGGTTTGCAGCGGAAAAAATTTCTCTTGGGTATCTCAGGTTGCTTTTAAGGCTGGAACCAAACAAGTATTTACTTTAAATGAAGATCGTTCTGGAACATTGTTGGAGCGTGCTGGTAGCTTAAGCGACACCTTCAAGACGGTTGCCACGAAAGATGATGATTTGGCTGCAATCTTGTATACCTCCGGTACTACTGGTCGTAGTAAGGGCGCGATGCTAACCCATCAGAATTTATATAGCAATGCACAGGTCTTGCAAAAGTTTTGGGGTTGGGTAAAAGGCGACGTACTCTTGCACGCATTACCCATCTTCCATGTGCACGGTTTGTTTGTAGCAGCTCATGGCGCATTAATTAATGGCAGCAAGATGATTTGGTTGCCGCGTTTGGATGTTACACAGCTCATTCATCATATGCCTCAATCGACTGTGATGATGGGCGTACCGACTTTCTATGTACGCTTGCTTGCTGATAAAGGCTTCACCAAGAAAGTGGCGCGCAATATGCGCTTATTTATTTCTGGTTCCGCCCCATTGCTTACGGAGACATTTAATACCTTCAAGGATGTCATTGGCCAGCCTATCTTGGAGCGCTATGGCATGAGTGAGACCGTGATGTTGGTTTCCAATCCATATAAAGGTGCCCGCGTAGGGGGTTCTGTTGGTTTGCCATTGCCTGGCGTTAAAGTACGTGTGGTAAATGAAGACAATAAATCTTGTGGTGTTGATGAGATCGGTAGCATTCAAGTTAAAGGTCCGAATGTATTTAAGGGTTACTGGCGCATGCCTGAGAAAACTGCCGAAGAATTTACTAAGGATGGCTGGTTCAAAACTGGTGACGTTGGTCGTTGGGGTGGTGATGCCAATGGCGGTAAAGCACCTAAGGATTACTTATGTATTGTTGGCCGCAGCAAAGATTTGATTATTTCCGGTGGCTATAACGTTTATCCAAAAGAGATCGAAAGTTTTATAGATGATATGGATGGCGTTGATGAGAGCGCAGTGATTGGTATTCCGCATCCTGACTTTGGTGAAGCTGTCATGGCTGTGGTGGTAGCCAAGCCTGGAGCTAAGTTAAATGCTGAAGCGATGATTGCCACCTTGAAAACCCAAATTGCTAATTTCAAGATACCAAAGCGTTTAGAAATTGTTTCTGACTTGCCACGTAACGCTATGGGTAAAGTGCAAAAGAATATTCTGCGTCAGCAATACACTGCATAATTAAAAGCCAAATGCCTTGCGGCTTTCATTAAACATGAAGACTGCAAGCATTAATAGCATCACACCAAAGATGCGTTTGAGTTGAGCAACATTCAACTTACGCGCCATCTTTGCTCCAAGTGGAGCAGTGAAAATACTGATCGCCACAATACAGGCCACTGCTGGGACATATACAAAACCCAGAGATCCTGAGGGCAGGTTAGGGTGATCCCAGCTGCCATACATATAGCCAATAGTGGCGGCTGCAGCGATTGGAAATCCTAAGCCAGAAGAGGTGGCCATAGCGGTGTGGGGTTTAACATTGCACCACAGCATAAATGGCACGGTGATAAATGCACCTCCTGCACCAACTAAGCTGGCTAAGCTACCCGCAAATGCCCCAAAAGAAAATAAACCTAGACTGCCTGGCAACTCTCGTCCTGCGCTTGGTTTTTTATTCAGAATCATCTGAATAGAGCTATACACAATAAAGATGGCAAAGAAGAGTGATAACCAAGAGGTGTTGAGTGCTTCAAAGATTTCACTGCCGCCAATCAAACTGCCAATCACTAAACCTGGGCTCAAGGCGGCAACAAGTTTCCAGTCAATCGAACCGTGTTTGTGATGCGCCCAAATAGCTGATGTGGTGGTAAATAGAATGGTCGCCATGCCAGTGGCGATGGCCATGTGCACAATCACTTCTTGGTTAAAGCCTAGGTGATTAAAAACTAAGATCATGAACGGCACCAAAATCATGCCGCCACCAATTCCGAGAAGTCCTGCTAAAAATCCAGAGATACTGCCACACAGTATCAGCATCAGGATATCGCTTAGTAACATGAATTCCCCGCCTTGGCCGCTAGGCCGTCATCCTGAACCCAAAGGTTCAAGGTGGAACGGCTACTCTGCTTCGGGTGCATTAAGAGGTTCAGGGAGTGACCAAGTCTGAGTTGGCACTGTGAACTTGCAAAACGCTCACGCCCACAAGGTAAAGATCGTTCCGGATGCTTGCGCATCGGTTCAAGGAACTATTGGCCTTGGCGAACCAGGCAGGGAAAGGGTTTGCAACAAAGTGTCTACTTGTTCTTCAAGTCCGCGAATTTCCGCTTGAAGACGAGCTACTTCATGAGAGCTCACATTTGAAGAAGAGCTTTGTTGTGATTGATTTTTCTGCAATGTAATGAAGTCACCTGCAATCTTGAGTGCGGCCATCATGCTGGCTCGTTCAATGCTGCGGTTACCACCACTAATGGCCAGTTGAATTTGTTCATCGACCAAAACGCAGGCGGCACGAAGCAGTGGTTCGTGTTCAGTGCTGGTTGCTAGAGTGATCTTTTGACCGGCAAGAGTTACTTCAATGCGTTGTTGGCTCACTGTCGTCCTCTGGATTGGTTGGTGGAATTGCTTCGCCAAGTAAGTTTAGTTGACGACCATCACTTTGTTCTGGCAAGCGACTCAAAATGCGCTGTACCCGTTTTTGAGCATCCTCGATTTTGCCCTCAAGCAGCACATGACTTTGATTGAGATTGCGCACAGCTTCTTGAATTAGTGAAATCTTCTCAGACAGGCGCTGAATGGATGCGCTCAGGGCACCCAGATTTGCATCGCCAGTGAAATGAGAGATAGGCTCGTTCATATTGGCATTGTAGCCTCGACTTAGATCAAAAGCCCAACACCTTATTTTTAGGCCATTTGGTCGCTAAGGAGGGTAACCCTTTCCGCTAAGTCAATAATTACTTCTTTAATATTTAATATTTCTAACGGTACGAGTAGCTAACTCCGGCAAAAATATTCGACCCCATATTGTTATATCCATAAACAGTCTGATATTGAACGTTTGTTACGTTATTCCATCTTGCAAAAGCTTTCCAGTGCAGATCTATTTCATAGCTTCCATATAAGCTAAGCAAAGTGTATGGGCTGTTTGTGTACAAAGAAGAATTATAGAGAGTGTCATATGTCTGACCAGTGTAGGTCACATTTGTTCCTAGATTTACTTTTCCCATGCGATATTCAAGGGCCAGGTTAGAAGTTAATTTTGCCCGTCTTGGCAAGTAAAGATCAGTGTTTTGATCTACCGCATGCAAATAGTCTACTGTGCCTCTTAATATCAAGTTACCGATGTAATTAGTTGAGCCCCCTGATAAGCCCTTGATCATTGCGGACCCAATATTGATTGGCATGCAGGAGCTTAATGTACACGGATTAGCGGGATTGCTTAAATTGGGTTCTATATAGTTAGTAATCTTATTTTGGTAAGCAACAATTTTGTTGCTGCTCGTTTTTGTTTCATAAGTTAAGCCAACTTCTGCATTCTGACTTGTCTCGGGAACTAAGTTGGGATTTGCTTGTCCTGGATAGTACATATCGTTGAAGGTCGGTACTCGATAACCAGTGCTGTAGTTCAAATTGCCACGCCACTGAGGTGTAAAAAAGTATCCATAAGCTGCGCCACCAGTAGTCTTCGGATTGAAGCCAGTGATGCTATCGTTACGCAGAGAAAAGGTTGCCAAATGATTGCCACGCTTTAGATCGTATGATCCAGCGATCGAATTGGTAAAGCGTTTTTGATTGACTATGCAATTGGTGGTGGAGCTGTCGCAGCCAGTTATGTTATAGGAGTTGCTTGAATATACATACTGATTTCGACGTTCAACTAGGATCTGCAGCGTGTCTGCTCCAACCTTAATATTGTTTTGCCATAGAAAATCATATTCAGGCATATCTATTTTGTCATTTGCAGAATTTGGGCCAACGTTAGACCACAGCACTTGCTGAGAATTAGAAATAGCACTCATCTGAAAATTGCTTTCCCAAATTTCATTTATTTTATTTTTGCTATAGCCAGTGATAGTTGAGAAGCGATTTACTTGTTGTCCATAGAAGGGCTCATAACCAGCGCCAATATATTGCTGGTATGTAGATTGAGATGTGCTGTTAGGGTATTGATAATTATTTGATGTTGCAAAAACTTTGATGCCAAGCTCTTGTCCAGGTTGCCACTCTTGTGAGAGTTGCGCTGTAGTGCCTAGGCGGGTATAACCAGTTGCACTAATTGGAAACAGACACCCCCATACTTGATTTTGAGAGGAGCATGGATTATTGCTGGCAACAGTATTAAATCCAGCGGAATGCTCCTGACTAAATCCAAGGGAATATTTTGTCTTATTGGCATCCCCAAGCGAGCCTGTAATCGCAGCATTGTTGATGCTGGTCCCGTAAGAGCCATAACCAGAGGAAGCGGTAAATTGGGTGGGGCCACCACCATTTTTGGTAAACACTTGAATAACACCACCAATCGCATTTGCGCCATAAAGCGTGCTTTGGGCGCCAAAAACAATTTCGATGTGATCAATTAAGGCCAGAGGAATTTGATTGAGTATTGGTCCTCCTGCAGCTGATGAATCTACGCGCACCCCATCTATCAGCAATAAACTTTGGCTATTGCTCGTTCCACGAAGATTGATATTGGTTAAATTACCATTGCCACCATAGCCTGAGATTTGAATACCTCTTTGTTGTTGTAATAAGTCAGCCAGACTCGTTTGGGCTGCTTGCGCAATTTCTTCAGGCCCAATGTAAACAAAGTCTGCTAGAACGTCTTCAGCTTTTGTGGGCGTTCTTGTGGCTGTAACAATGATCGGATTTAATGTCGAGGGCGTTGCGTTAACTGAAACATTATCTTGTGAAAATGCGTTAGGGCTAATAAAAATAGCCAGACCACAAAGTAGGGCCGCTTTTTTTCTACTGAACTGCTGTGTCATTTTTGACTTTCTGTTATCAACTGCCTAGCTCACTTCCCCGTAAGCTGGGTCGAACAGAATTTCTCGTGCAGGAGATTGGCGTCAATTTGGCGGCAGGGTTGGACCGAGCGCTGTCATCGGCGCGCGAAGGTCCCCGTCCGCGAAATTCCACCTGTCTTGGCCGGTATCCGGGCTAGTAAATCTCAGAATCTGGCCTTCCCATGCGATTGACGCGCACAGTGGCGTATTTCAGATTCCTGACCTCCAAAATGATTATTTCGGAGACATTTACTTACCGTTGCGGGGGCAGCACACGTTTAGTGTTTCCCGTTTAACTCTATTGCATTGCAACAAAGCACCACGACTGTTCAATTCTAGCCTACTTAGATGCTGGGTTAGGGTTTTTATCTAGTTATTGGGATAAAAAAGCCTACAATATGAGACCCAGGATGAAGGAATCATGACCGTATTAGATAAGCACCCCGAAAAAAACTTGATTCGGCTTCAGCTGAGGCAAAACTCAGTTCTCAAAAGCCTCAATGAAACTGTGATGGCCGAATTAGAGCGCCATTTAGAGGTCTCTGATCTCAAAAAATCAGAAATACTCTTGCATCAAGGCGATCACCAGATGGAGCAGTATTTTGTTCTGGATGGCATTCTCAAGCGGATTGTTTCCAGTGCAGATGCTAAGGAAATGATTTTGCGTTTTGCGATTGAAAAAGATATTGAAACGAGCTATGCAGCATGGCGCCTAAAGACCGCAGCCCCCTACAGTATTGCCTGTGTAACCAAGGCTCGTGTGGCTCGGATGCCCCTTAAAAAGTGGGCTGAGTTTCTAGATGAACATAAGTCGCTGAAGGAAAGTTTTGAATTTGAGGTCATGCGCTTGATGAGTGAGATCATGGCTCATACCATTACCTTGCATATGCTCGATGCCCCTGGCCGAGTAGAGCGCTTTTTACGCAAATATGAAGATCTCTTTGAGCTTCTCCCCAAAAAAGAGCTGGCCGCCTACCTGAATCTCTCCCCGGAGACTTTGAGTCGCCTCAAAACTAAGCATAAAGAGCTTTTTATATAAGCCTTCTGAAGCCTCACATCTCTTCGGATATTGAGGATTTAGGGGGAAATTGACCGAAGTCAATGATGAACCCCCGCCCCAAGCCTAATATTCACCTCAGCCTAAGCGGGGGCAATACCCGTGGTGCGATTAATAACTTTATTGGAGACAGTAGCGCAAGCTAGATTGCATTAGCTCTCATTCGGGGCTATCCGTAATTCACATAAAAATTCTATGACAACAGATAACCAAAACACCCAATTAACTGATGGCTTTCACCTCGTGATCGATGCACTGAAAGCAAACGACCTCGATACGATTTTTGGTCTTGTTGGTATTCCAATTACTGACTTATGTCGTTTGGCTCAAGCTGAAGGTTTACGTTTTATTGGCTTCCGTCATGAGCAACATGCTGGTAATGCTGCAGCGATTGCAGGTTACATGACGCAAAAGCCGGGTATCTGCATGACTGTTTCTGCGCCAGGTTTCTTGAACGGTTTAACAGCATTGGCTAACGCTACTGTGAACTGCTTCCCAATGATTCTGATTTCTGGTTCAAGCGAACGTGAAATCGTTGACTTGCAACAAGGCGATTACGAAGAGATGGATCAGCTCAATGCTGCTAAGCCTTATTGCAAGGCTGCTTATCGTATTAATCACATTGAAGATATCGGCATCGGTTTTGCTCGCGCGATTCGTGCAGCAGTTTCTGGTCGTCCAGGTGGCGTGTATTTAGATTTGCCAGCTCAGTTGCTTGCTCAAACCATGCCGGTTGAAGAAGCTAAAAAATCGATCTTCAAAGTAATCGATCCAGTTCCACGTCAGATCCCAGCTGCTGATGCAGTTGCGCGCGCATTAGATGTTCTTAAAGGTGCCAAGCGTCCATTGATTCTCTTGGGCAAAGGCGCTGCATATGCACAAGCTGACAAAGAAATTCGTGACTTAATCGAAAAATCGGGCATCCCTTATTTGCCAATGTCCATGGCGAAAGGCTTGTTACCAGATAACCATCCACAATCAGCATCTGCAGCACGTTCATTTGTGTTGGCTGAAGCTGATGCAGTAATGTTGGTTGGTGCACGCTTGAACTGGTTGCTTGCCCACGGTAAAGGCAAGACATGGGGTAAAGATCCTAAGAAATTTATTCAAATCGATATTCAGGCGAACGAAGTGGATAGCAATGTACAAATCGCTGCGCCATTAATTGGTGATATTGGTTCGTGCGTCAGTGAACTTTTGAAGGGTATTGCTTCAGTACCTAAGCCAAGTGCTGAGTGGATCAATGCCATCAATGAGAAAAAAGATAAGAACATGGCAAAGATGGCTGAAACTTTGGCCAAAGAAGCTACGCCGATGAACTTCCACGGCGCATTGCGAGTGATTCGTGATGTGATCAAGAAGAATCCAGATGTGAACTTGGTAAACGAAGGTGCCAACACACTCGACTATTGCCGCGCGATTGTGGATATGTATAAACCTCGTAAACGTTTTGACTCTGGTACTTGGGGCATTATGGGTATTGGCATGGGCTATGCGATTGGCGCTGCAGTTACTAGTGGTTTGCCAACGGTTGCAATTGAAGGTGATAGCGCGTTTGGTTTTAGCGGTATGGAATTGGAAACGGTTTGCCGTTACAACCTGCCAATCACAACGGTTGTATTTAATAACAACGGTGTTTACCGTGGTACTGATGTAAACCCAACAGGCGGAGCTGATGTGGCGCCAACTGTGTTCGTGAAAGATGCCCGTTACGACAAGATGATTGAAGCATTTGGTGGCGTTGGTTACTACGTCACCACCCCAGCAGAATTAGAAGCAGCGTTAACGGAAGCGATTGCTGCCGGTAAACCAGCCCTCATCAATGCTGTTATTGATGAAACTGCAGGTACTGAGAGTGGACGTTTAACGAACTTGAACCCATCCACAGCAAGTGCTAAGAAATAAGCTTCGATTGGGAATTCAACACGGTAATAAAAAGTTAATATTTCGAGATTAAATTTAGAAGTAAACAAGAAACATTTAAGGAGAAACAAACATGACTAAACCATTAGACGGTATTCGCATCATTGACTTCACCCACGTTCAAGCGGGTCCTGCATGTACTCAGCTGTTGGCTTGGTATGGTGCAGACGTTATCAAAGTAGAGCGTCCAGGCTCTGGTGACGTAACGCGTAGCCAATTACGTGACATTCCAGGTGCAGATGCTTTGTACTTCACGATGCTCAACGGTAACAAGCGTTCTTTGACGCTCGACACGAAGACCCAAGAGGGTAAAGAAGTGTTGGAAAAAATGATCAAGACTTCTGATGTGATGGTTGAGAACTTCGGTCCCGGTGCTTTGGATCGTATGGGATTTTCTTGGAAGCGTATTCAAGAATTAAACCCAAAGATGATCATGGCTTCTGTAAAAGGCTTTAGCGATGGCCATTCATACGAAGACTTAAAAGTGTATGAGAACGTTGCTCAGTGTGCTGGTGGCGCTGCTTCTACTACTGGTTTCTGGGATGGTCCTCCTACAGTTTCTGCAGCAGCATTAGGTGACTCTAATACTGGTATGCACTTGGCAATTGGTATTTTGACTGCTTTGATGCAACGTGAAAAAACAGGCCGTGGTCAAAAAGTTTCTTGCTCAATGCAAGACGCTGTATTGAACTTATGCCGCGTGAAGTTGCGCGATCAACAGCGTTTAGACAAAGTGGGTTACTTGGAAGAGTATCCACAGTACCCACACGGCTCATTCACTGACGTAGTGCCACGTGGCGGTAACGCTGGTGGTGGCGGTCAGCCAGGTTGGGTGTTGAAGTGTAAGGGCTGGGAGACTGATCCAAACGCATACATCTACTTCACCATTCAAGGTCATGCTTGGGAGCCAATTACTAAAGCTTTGGGCAAACCAGAGTGGGCAACTGATCCTGCATACATGACTGCCGAAGCTCGTCAAGACAAGATTTTTGATATCTTTGCAACCATTGAAGATTGGCTCAAAGACAAGACTAAGTACGAAGCTGTGGATATCCTCCGCAAGTTCGATATTCCATGTGCTCCAGTGCTTTCCATGAAAGAATTGGCTGCATCACCAGACTTGCGTAAGAGCGGTTCGATCGTTGAAGTTGACCACAAAGTACGTGGTAAATATTTGACTATCGGCAGCCCAATCAAGTTCTCTGATTTGGAAATTGAAGTGAAGCCATCTCCTGTGTTGGGTGAGCACACTGATGAAGTGTTATCTGACCTTGGTTACAGTACGGATGACATCGCTAAGTTGCACGCAGCTAAAGCGGTTTAATAACAATCACAATTGCTGTTCATTTGAAGGCGCTCCTCGTGAGCGCCTTTTTTATTCCCTAGGCAGGATCTGTTAAAGCGCCTTTTGAGCTTGAAAACTCACTGCCATGGCTCCATATGCCCCTAATAAAGGCTTGGTCGTGCTATTTGCTTAAAAATTAGGCATCTATTATTCATCCTGATTTCTCGCTGGTAAAATTGAGTCAATTCAAAATTTTCATTCTTATTAGGACTTAAATCATGGCAAAAGCACTAGAAGGGGTCAAAATCCTCGACTTTACGCACGTTCAATCGGGCCCAACTTGCACTCAGCTGCTGGCTTGGTTTGGTGCAGATGTAATCAAGGTAGAAAAATCAGGCGAAGGGGATGCTACTCGCGGTCAGCTACGTGATATTCCGGATGCGGATAGCTTGTATTTCACAATGCTCAACCACAATAAGCGTTCGATCACTGTCAATACAAAAACCCTAAAGGGCAAAGAAATTCTTGAACGCCTCATTAAAGAGTGTGACGTATTAGTTGAGAACTTTGCCCCAGGTGCACTCGACCGCATGGGCTTTTCTTGGGAGCGTATTCAAGAGCTCAATCCAATGATGATCATGGCTTCTGTAAAAGGCTTTGGTCCTGGTCCATACGAAGATTGCAAGGTCTATGAAAACGTGGCGCAATGTGCTGGCGGTTCTGCATCGACAACCGGTTTTGATGATGGCCCTCCTATGGTGACTGGCGCACAAATTGGTGACAGCGGAACGGGTTTGCATTTAGCTTTAGGTATTGTGACTGCCCTTTATCAGCGCACTCACTCTGGCCGTGGTCAAAAAGTATTGGCAGCGATGCAAGATGCGGTGTTGAATCTGTGCCGCGTGAAGTTGCGTGATCAACAGCGCCTCGAGCGAGTGGGTTTAATGCAAGAGTATCCACAATTCCCGAACGGTGAGTTTGGCGATGCTGTACCTCGCGCTGGTAATGCCTCTGGTGGTGGTCAGCCAGGCTGGATTGTGAAATGTAAAGGTTGGGAAACTGATCCCAATGCTTACATGTACGTTATAGTGCAAGCCCCAGTTTGGGAGGCGGTCTGTAAAGTCATTGGTCGCGAAGATTGGATTACCGATGTGAGATTTGCTTCGCCAATGGCACGCTTGCCCCATTTGATGGAGATCTTTGGTGAGATTGAAAAGTGGACCATGACTATGACCAAATTTGAAGTCATGGATGTATTGAATCAATACGACATCCCATGCGGTCCAATCTTGTCTATGAAAGAAATCGCTGAAGAGCCTGCACTACGTGCTACTGGTACTGTGGTTGAAGTTGATCATCCTATTCGTGGCAAATACCTCACGGTTGGTAACCCAATTAAGATGTCGGACAGTCCAACTGAAGTTACACGTTCACCTTTATTGGGCGAGCATACCGATGAGATTCTGAGTGAATTAGGTTATTCCACTGATGAATTAATTTCATTACGCCACGATAAGGTGATCTAAGATGCGGGTTGCGTTAATTGGGAGTGCCGATTTTGGTAAAGCTGCCTTAGAGGCTTTTTTAGATCGTGGCGATGAGGTTGTTGCCGTTTTTTGTCCGCCCGACAATCCCAAGTCAACTAAACCAGAGGTACTTAAAGAGGCTGCCTTAGCAAGAGGTTTGAGCCCCCTGCAATTCGCCTCTCTCAAAGGTCCCGAGGCTGCTCAAGCCATGATTGATAGTCAAGCTGATATCTGTGTCATGGCTTATGTATTACAGTTTGTGCCGCAAGAACTTTGCAAGATTCCGAAGCACGGCACGATTCAATACCACCCCTCACTTCTACCAAAATATCGTGGACCAAGCGCTATTAACTGGGCAATTGCTTTGGGCGAAGAAAAAACTGGTCTAACCATTTTCCGTCCATCCGATGGTTTAGATGAAGGTGAAGTCATTCTGCAAAAAGAGGTACCTATCGGCCCTGATGACACATTAGGTAAGATCTACTTTGACCATCTTTTCCCGATTGGTGTGAAGGCATTGCTAGAGACGGCTGATTTGGTAGTTGCAGGCAAACATCAAGAGTTGGTCCAAGATGAATCGCACGCTAACTACGAAGGTTGGTTTGATGCCAATGCTGCCCAAATTCATTGGGCGACACATATTAGTCAAATCTATAACTTGATTCGGGCATGCAATCCAGCCCCTGGCGCATGGACCAAGTTTGGTGAGCAAAAGGTACAGCTCTACGATTGCCACAAGCATGTCGCGGCTACTTTTAGTGCCGTCAAAGGAAAACCTGGCGAAGTAACGCAAATCACTTTAGATTCTTTCTTCGTCGCCTGTCATGGCGGACAAATTGAAGTGCTCAAAGCTAAGGGTGCGGCAGGGAAAGTCACTGGTGCCGAGTTGGCTAAAGAGTTAAATTTACAAGTAGGGCAGTTCTTTACGCTTTAAATCTTTTTCTTGAGCGCTTGCTTAATCAAGTTATGACCAAAGAATCAACAATAGAGTCTGCAGCAGAGGTAAGCCCTCAAATTTCTCCCTCTAAGTCAGGGGTGATTAAGCAAGAGCAAGGTGAGAATCTTGCTGACCATGAACATTCGACCTATCAGAGATCTGCTAATGCAAGAAGGGCAGGTCTTAGTAAGCGTGAAATCATGGAAGAGTTATCTCGCGAAAGATTCCCCTGGGATGAGTAAATCACGGACAAGTCTAGAGATTAAACCTCTAGATTATCAATCAAGCGGGTTTTACCAAGCTTAGCAGCCGTGAGAATCACGAGTGGCTCACCAGCTTGCAAACTTTCATTGGAGGCGGGTGCTAAATCACTTTGTTGGCGGATGGCGATGTAATCTGGTTTCCAGCCGCGCCCCGTAAGAGTGGCAACAGCTTTCATTTCAATTTCGGAGAGTGAATGGGTGTTCTGTTCTTTCGATTGAAGTACTTGCTCGCGAACTTCTTTGAGTACTCTTTGTAATTCAGGCGCTTCTGCACGTTCTTCTTTGGAGAGGAAGCTATTACGAGAGGAGAGAGCAAGACCATCATCAGCACGAATGGTCTCCCCTGCAACAATTTCAACTGGTAAAGCAAATTGCCTTGCCATTTGCCGAATAATCATCAGTTGCTGATAATCTTTTTTTCCAAACACGGCTACTTTAGGTTGCACACAGGAAAAGAGTTTGAGTACGACCGTACAAACACCCTTAAAAAATCCAGGACGGAACTCGCCTTCGAGGATGTCGCCGAGTTGTTGAGGTGGATCAACACGGTACTCTTGGGGTTGCGGGTAGAGGTCACGCTCAGTCGGTGCAAATAGGATGTACACACCTTCTTTTTCAAGCTTTTCGATATCCGCTTGCATCGTGCGTGGATAGCTATCGAAATCCTCATTCGGCCCAAACTGCAAGCGATTTACAAAGATACTGGCAACTACTGGATCCCCATGTTGCCTAGCTAAGCGCATAAGCGAGAGGTGGCCTTCATGCAGGTTACCCATGGTTGGTACGAAAGAAGCACGATTTTGTCCGCGCAGGTGATCGCGCAGCTCTTGAATGTCACTAATAATTTTCATGCAACAGGCGTATAGGCGAGGCGCACATAGATTGGCGCGTATGGCTCAGCTTGGGTAATTTCAATTAAGGCTTCACGAGAGAGTTCCAGCATGGCAATAAAGTTCACAATCACTATTGGAATGCCATTGCCAGATTTGATAGCGTCTTCAAATAATTCACCAAACTCAACAAATTTCGTATTTTGTAAGCGACGTAAAATGCGAGTCATGAAGTCGCGAACAGAGAGTTCTTCACGAGTAATCGTGTGATGCTGATTAAGTTTTGCGCGGTGTAGAACATCACGCCAAGCCATTTGTAAATCTTCTAAATTCACTTCTGGCCATGTGATGGCAACAGTAGTGTCAACAAAGCCATGGGCTACTTGGAAGTCACGACCTTGCTGGGGAATCTGATCTAGTTCTTGTGCAGCCAGTTTCATGCGCTCGTATTCTAAGAGGCGGCGTACTAGTTCTGCGCGGGGATCATCTACCTCTTCTTCGCTATCTGCTTTCTTCATTGGCAGCAACATGCGGGATTTAATTTCAATCAACATCGCCGCCATTAACAAATACTCAGCAGCAAGTTCAAGATTATGGTGACGAATTTGGTCTATATAACTCAGGTACTGTTGAGTAACCTGCGCCATCGGAATATCGAGAACGTTGAAGTTCTGTTTACGAATTAAATACAGCAAAAGGTCGAGTGGCCCTTCAAATGCCTCTAGAAATACTTCAAGTGCATCTGGCGGAATATAAAGATCAGTAGGGAGCTTAAATAGAGGCTCGCCATAAAGCTTGGCGAATGCTTCTGACATTCCATCGGTTACTGATGGAGTGCTATCTAGTAAATCGGATATTGGCTGAGTACTTGGCTCATTGCCTGCATTAGTCATTCGAGTAAACGTAGGCGCGTTGTTTTAATTTGGCGACTTTAGCGCGACGCTGATCTTCAACGGAAAGTGGCTCTTTGTCCCACAAGAGGGCGCGTCCAGCTTGCTGATCTGCCTCGAGGTGTGGTTTCTCAGTTTTGAGTTCACTTAAGAACTGGGTGAATTCAGATTGATATCTTGCCATCGTATTTCCTAAAATACTCAATAAATTCAATAACTTATGGTATTTAATTCCAAAAGTTATCTGGGGACTACGACCACCATTATAGGTGCTTTTTAGCCCCCGTTTTACAAGTTTGCTGCCAGCAAAGCCTCAATTTGAGGGGCTTCAACTCGAGTCATGAGGTGCTTATAGGTCTTGATTGGGTTCTTGCTGGAAAGCGGGGTATTGATATCGCTCCAGGATTGCGGAGCTAGAGAGAGAAATTCTTCTACTCCAATAGCTACCTGCGGAATGACAGGTTTGAGATAAAGACTCAGCATGCGGAAGGCTTCCAGGGTCACACTACAAACACGCTGTAAATCTGCTTCACGCTCTGGAGCTTTAGCGATTTCCCATGGTTTATTTTCATCCACGAAACCGTTGACCTTATCTGCGAGCTCCATGATTGTGCGTAAGGCTTTTGCATATTCGCGTGCTTCATAAAGCGCAGCAATTTTTTCACTGGCCGCAGCAATTTCTTTCAGTAATGGGTTGCTCATGGCTTCATCAGAAACGATGCCACCAAATCGTTTTACTAAGAAGCCGGCACTGCGACTTGCAATATTGATGTACTTGCCTAACAAATCGCTGTTCACACGTGCAACGAAATCTTGAAGATTTAAATCCAAATCTTCCATGCTGTCATTTAATTTAGTAGCAAAGTAATAGCGGAACCACTCAGGATTGAAGCCACACTCGATCACACTGCTTGCAGAAATCAATGTGCCGCGTGACTTACTCATCTTCTCGCCATCAACGGTTAAGAAGCCGTGAGCAAATACATTGGTTGGCGTGCGATAGCCTGCAAATTGCAAAGTAGCTGGCCAAAATAAAGTGTGGAAATACAGAATATCTTTGCCGATGAAATGGTATTGCTCTGTCGTTGTGTCTGGCTTCACCCATTCATCAAAATTGAGACCTTTAGCTTGGCAGTAATTGAGGAAGCTGGCGTAGTAGCCAATGGGGGCATCCAACCAGACATAGAAGTATTTGCCAGGCGCATCAGGGATTTCAAAGCCGAAATACGGGGCGTCTCTGGAGATATCCCAGTCACCCAACTTGTTATCTCCAGGCTCACCCACCCATTCCTTCATCTTGTTGCGAGCTTCAGTTTGGAGCGGAGTTTTAACTTGGGTCCACTCGCGTAAGAATGCTTCGCAACGTGGATCAGATAACTTAAAGAAGTAGTGATCGGAAATCTTTTTGATTGGGGTTGCACCACTCACTACTGAGAACGGATTTTTTAAATCCGTTGGTGAATAGGTGGCACCACATTTTTCACAGTTGTCACCATACTGATCTTTGGCGCCGCACTTGGGGCACTCACCTTTAATAAAGCGATCTGGTAAAAACATCTCTTTCACAGGATCGTAAGCTTGCTCAATGGCGCGCTTTTCAATGAAGCCTGCATCGCGTAACTTGAGATAAATGCTTTGCGCTAACTTTTCATTCTCAGGGCTATCAGTGGTGTAGTAGTTGTCGAATGAAATTAAAAAGTCATCGAAATCACGCTTATGTTCTTTCCAAACATTGGCGATGAGTTCTTTTGGCGTGATACCTTCTTTTTCAGCGCGCAACATGATCGGGGTGCCGTGGGTATCATCGGCCCCTACGTAATGAACCTCGTGACCACGCATCCGTTGAAAGCGAACCCAGATATCAGTCTGTATATATTCCACCAAATGGCCGATATGGATCTGACCATTGGCATACGGTAAGGCGGAAGTGACAAGAAGGCGACGCTGGGGGCTGCTCATGTAAAGCGGTCTTAAATAAGAAGTAACAAGGTTAAATTAGGGCTTAATCCACAATTATGCGGGCTTGAGCAGTAATTTTAGTCTGCGGTTAAAGTAAAACCCCGATTAGTCTCGATAAAATACGTTTGTACCCTATTTAGAAGGCGCCCAATGTCAGTAGTAGCAGCAAAACCGAACATTCAGATGTCTAATGCCTCCGTGCCTTTGGTGCACGAGGTAGAGATCATGGATGAGGCGGGGCGGGCTAAGCTTGCTCATATCCCTGGGGAGCGCCCACTGACTATCTACTTAGATAAACGCGAGGTGGTCACCTTGATGACCTTGGGTAGCGCCCCTGAGGCTCTAGTTTTAGGTTATCTAAGAAACCAGCGCCTAGTGGAGTCACCTGATGACATCGAAAGCATCCAAGTTGATTGGGAGACAGACTCTGCTGCAGTCAAGACACGCCGAAGCACGGTGGATATTGATGCTCTCACCAGCAAGCGCGTAGTGACCACGGGTTGTGGCCAGGGCACTATGTTTGGCGGTCTTATGGAGGAGATGTCAGAGATTCGCTTGCCCGATGGACCCAACTTGTCCCAAGAAGCAATTGTTACATTGGTGGATCACATCCGAGTACATGATTCCATCTATAAAAAATCAGGTTCAGTCCATGCCTGCGCCGTGTTTGAGAGGGCGGAAGATGGAGGCGTCAAACTCCTCCACTTTATTGAGGATGTTGGTCGTCACAATGCGGTCGACTCCATTTCTGGCTTAATGTGGTTGGCCAATAAACCTGGCAAAGATTTGATCTTCTTTACAACGGGACGCCTCACCTCAGAAATGGTGATTAAAGGCGCTCAAATGGGCGTTCCTTTCTTGCTCACAAGGTCGGGGGTCACCCTCATGGGCTTAGAGCTGGCCCGCAAAACCAATCTGACCATCCTATCCCGCTGTTCCGGTAAACACTTCGAGATCTACAACGCCCCAGAGCGGGTGGTTTTTACCCAAAAACCCCAATAAATTGCTGGGCGGGTGAGGTGAAGGTTTTACAATTCGCCCATGACTATTAAATCTGACCACTGGATCCGCCGCATGGGCGAGCAAGGCATGATCAGCCCATTTGAACCTGGGCAGATCCGCCAAGACGCTGCAGGCAACAAAATCGTTAGTTATGGCACATCAAGTTATGGCTATGACATTCGTTGCGCAGACGAATTTAAGATCTTTACTAACATCAACAGCACGATTGTTGATCCCAAAAATTTCGATGAGCAATCGTTCGTAGATTTCAAGGGTGAGGTTTGCATCATTCCTCCCAATTCATTTGCTTTGGCAAGAACGGTGGAGTACTTCAAGATCCCGCGTAGCGTCTTAACAGTTTGCGTAGGTAAGAGCACCTATGCACGTTGCGGCATCATCGTGAACGTCACACCATTTGAACCTGAGTGGGAAGGTTATGTCACTTTAGAGTTTTCAAATACCACACCATTACCTGCCAAAATTTATGCAGGCGAAGGTTGTGCACAAGTGCTCTTCTTTGAGAGTGATGAAGTGTGTGGCACATCTTATAAAGATCGCGGTGGTAAGTATCAAGGTCAGCGGGGCGTGACCCTGCCTAAGACTTAAATTTTTCTGTCATAAATTCGAGTTCGTAAACCTAAAGGGTTGCCATGAAATTTCGTTTCCCAATCATCATTATTGATGAGGATTTTCGTTCCGAAAATATTTCGGGTTCTGGTATTCGCGATCTTGCTGAGGCAATCGAAAGCGAAGGCATGGAGGTTATTGGCTTAACCAGTTATGGTGACCTAACTTCATTTGCTCAGCAAGCCTCCCGCGCTTCTTCATTTATCGTCTCGATCGATGATGAAGAGTTTGTTTCTGATTCTGAAGACCATGATCTTCCAGCGCTCAATAATCTCCGCGCATTTATTACTGAGGTCCGTAAACGTAACGAAGATATTCCGATCTTCTTATATGGCGAGACTCGTACCTCACGCCATATGCCTAACGATATTCTGCGTGAGCTTCATGGTTTCATTCATATGAATGAAGACACCCCAGAATTCGTGGCGCGTCACATTATTCGTGAAGCTAAGGTTTATCTTGATTCTTTAGCGCCCCCTTTCTTTCGCGCGCTCACGAACTACGCTTCAGAAGGCTCTTACTCCTGGCATTGCCCAGGGCACTCAGGTGGCGTAGCTTTCCTTAAGAGCCCAGTAGGCCGGATGTTTCATCAATTCTTTGGTGAGAACATGCTGCGTGCTGACGTTTGCAATGCCGTAGAAGAATTAGGTCAGCTCTTAGACCATACCGGACCAGTCTTGCAGAGTGAGCGCAATGCAGCCCGCATTTTCAATGCTGACCATTTGTTCTTTGTCACTAATGGCACCTCTACATCTAACAAGATTGTTTGGCATTCGACAGTAGCTCCTGGCGATGTCGTCTTAGTAGACCGTAACTGCCATAAGTCTGTGATTCACTCCATCACGATGATGGGTGCAATCCCAATTTTCTTAATGCCAACGCGCAATCATTTAGGCATTATTGGACCGATTCCAAAAGAAGAATTTGAGTGGACCAATATCAAGAAAAAAATTGATGCCAATCCATTCATTAAGAATAAGAATGTTGTCCCTCGTGTGATGACGCTTACTCAGAGCACCTATGATGGCATTGTCTATAACGTCGAGATGATCAAAGAGATGCTTGACGGTAAAGTCGATTCACTGCACTTTGATGAAGCTTGGTTGCCGCATGCTGCCTTCCATCCCTTCTATAAGGATATGCATGCGATTGGCTCTGATCGAAAGCGCACCAAGAAGAGTTTGATGTTTGCCACCCAATCAACCCATAAGTTATTGGCTGGTCTCTCACAGGCCTCGCAAGTCTTGGTCCAAGATGCAGAAGATACGAAGTTAGACCGTGATTGCTTCAACGAAGCCTACTTGATGCACACCTCCACTAGTCCACAGTATGCGATTATTGCGTCTTGTGACGTATCTGCTGCCATGATGGAATCTCCAGGTGGCACTACCTTGGTTGAGGAATCGATTGCAGAAGCCATGGACTTCCGTCGCGCGATGCGTGAAGTGGATGATAAATTTGGCGCTGATTGGTGGTTTAAGGTTTGGGGCCCAGATCATTTGGCGGAAGAGGGTATTGGCGAGCGCTCTGACTGGGTATTGGAGCCCAATGCAAGCTGGCATGACTTTGGCAAACTCGCTAAAGGCTTCAATATGCTTGATCCCATTAAGGCTACTGTTGTGACCCCTGGCTTGGATATCGAAGGTAACTTTGGTTCTATGGGCATTCCAGCGAGCATCGTGACTAAATATCTTGCAGAGCATGGTGTGATCGTGGAGAAGTGTGGCCTTTACTCCTTCTTCATTATGTTTACCATCGGCATCACTAAAGGGCGTTGGAATACGCTTGTAACCGAATTGCAGCAGTTCAAAGATCATTTTGATAAAAATGCACCTCTCTGGAAAGTCTTGCCTGAGTTTGTAGCAAAACACCCACGCTATGAGCGCGTTGGTCTAAAAGATATCTGCCAACAGATTCATGAGTTCTATAAGAGTCGCAATGTAGCGCGTATGACGACAGAGATGTATACCTCTGATATGGAGCCAGCGATGATGCCTTCAGAAGCTTGGGCCAAGATGGCGCATAAAGAAGTGGATCGTGTACCACTGGATAAATTAGATGGTCGTGTCACAGCGATGTTAGTTACTCCATATCCGCCAGGCATTCCCCTCTTGATTCCAGGTGAGCGCTTTAACAAACGAATCGTGGACTATCTCTACTTTGCGCGTGACTTTAATGAAAAGTTCCCAGGCTTTGAGACTGATATCCATGGCTTAGTGAAAGCTGATCTAGATGGACGCAGTGAATACTACGTGGATTGCGTCAGGCAAGAGCGCGATATCACGCTTTAAGTCTGCTTGAGGATAAGGGCCATGCCCTGCTTCTGTGAGATCTTCTTATTTAACTGACTTATCTAGCTGGAAGCTTACTGGCGCATCTTCATCGACTTTGCTCGTCGAGTTATCTGATTTATTTTCTTCGCCAGTGAAATTGAAATCCTGACTTTGTACGATTGCGGCAGGTTTATCTAAGAGAGTAGTGACTAGCGCTGGGAAAGCCATCACTACGACAACCATCATGAGTTGCAGTCCCACCCATGGCAATGCACCCCAATAAATATCACTACTTTTTACCTCTTTTGGTGCTACACCTCTGAGATAGAAGAGCGCAAAGCCAAAAGGAGGGTGCATAAAAGAAGTTTGCATATTCACGCACAGCATCACACCAAACCAAACTAGAGCTGCACTTGCTGCGGCTTGTGGATTCCCATTCATTGAGTCGAGCAATACGGGTGAGAGCAACTTGACTGCTACCGGGGCAAGCAAGGGCACCACAATAAAGGCGATTTCGAAGAAGTCTAGGAAGAACGCTAAGAAAAACACAAAAAGGTTTACAACAATCAGAAAGCCAATCCAGCCACCGGGCAGACTTGAAAAAAGTTCCTCAACCCAGCGACCCCCATCGACCCCTTGAAAGACTACTGAGAAACAAGTCGAGCCAATCAAAATGAAGACCACCATCGCTGTAATCCGCATGGTGTTTTGATAGGCCTCTTGAATGAGCCCTTTGAGATTGGGAATATTTGCGCGTCGTATCCAGGCGAGTAACAATGCACCCATCGCACCCATAGCGCCTGATTCTGTAGGAGTAGCAATCCCAGTCATGATGGTGCCAAGCACCAAGAAGATGAGTACTGCTGAAGGAATGATGCCCAAGAGGCATTTTTTCCAGAGAGACCAGCCCTTAAGCGTCAACTCACCCTCAGGGGCGGGTGGCAAATCACCTGGACGAATGCGTGCCAAGAAAAAAGTGTAAAGAGCAAATAAGGCAATTTGTAAAAGCGAAGGCCCCCATGCACCTAGATACATACTGCCCACATCTGCACTACCGCTTTGGGTTTTGAGTTGATCGGCTAAAACAATCAGAACTAGCGACGGGGGAACAAGTTGGGTAATCGTTCCAGAAGCCGCTAAAACACCCGTAGCGTAGCGCATGTTGTATCCGTAACGCATCATCACTGGCAAAGAGATCATCGCCATAGCGATCACCTGAGCCGCTACAGTGCCCGTAATTGCTCCCAAAATAAAGCCGACAATGATCACGGAATATCCTAGGCCTCCACGTACTCTGCCAAAGAGCTGCCCCATCGAGTCCAGCATTTCTTCGGCGAGGCCACAGCGTTCAAGGATCGCACCCATAAAGGTAAAGAAGGGGATTGCTAGAAGAAGATCATTGGCTAGAACACTGCCGAAGATACGCTGAGGAATAGCTTGTAAAAAAGCCATACCAAAAAAGCCTTCGCTCATGGCGATGAGGGAGAAGAATAAACCAGCCGCCATTAATGAGAATGCCACCGGAAAGCCAATCAACATAAAGATGACTAGACCGCCAAACATCAAGGGAGGCATCCATTCTAGGGAGATCATTGCATGGGCTTGTCGTAATGGAGATCTTCAACTGGCAAGATCATCTTCCCCCTGAGTGCACCGATGCGTTTGATCATTTCAGATAAGCCTTGCAGGCTCAACATAAAAAAACCAAAGGGCACAATCAATTTAATGGGGTAACGCGCAAGACCACCGGAGTTCATCGAATGTTCCATCACTAACCAGGATGGATAGAAGAGGGTAGTCCACGAGAGCCAAGTAAATAGCAGGCAGGCAGGCATTAAAAAAAACGTCAAACCAAAAAGATCTACCCAGAGTCGACCCCGATCTGAGAGTTGGGAGTAAATCAGATCAACCCGGACATGCTCATTACGCTTCAAGGTGTATGAAGTACCCAACATGACTGCAGCAGCAAACAAGTACCACTGTAATTCGAGTGGCCAGTTATTGCTGATATCAAGACCATAGCGGAGTAATGCGTTTGCCGCGGAGACTACACAAGACAATAGAATCATGATGCTAGCGGCCTTGCCTAGCAATTGATTAACGCGATCAATACCCGAAGAGAGTTTGGACCAAAACCCCATGTGATCTAGAGATCTGCACGGCCTCGCTTAATGGCAGCGAGTACTTGTGTGGGTGCCGTACCACCAGCATGCTGGCGAGATTGCACAGAGCCATCAACAGTGAGCAATGCAAAGACATCATCGCCAATGAGCTCTGGGCGATTATCTAAGCCACAAGCAAAGCGCAGTTCAGACAAGCTCAGATCAGTCAGCATGCAGTTTCTGCCAACGCAAGCTTTCACGGCGTGTGCAACAGCTTCATGGGCATCGCGGAAGGCTAAGCCTTTCTTCACCAAGTAGTCAGCTAAGTCGGTAGCAGTTGCAAAACCTTCTTCAGCAGCAGCTTTCATCACATCAGCCTTGACTTCAATATGGGGAACCATATCAGCAAAGATGCGTAAGGTATCTTGCACAGTGTCAACTGCATCAAATAAAGGCTCTTTGTCTTCCTGATTGTCTTTGTTATATGCCAAAGGCTGACTCTTCATTAGCGTCAATAAAGAAATCAAGTCACCATAGACGCGACCCGTTTTACCCCGTGCTAATTCTGGAACATCAGGGTTTTTCTTTTGCGGCATGATTGAGCTTCCTGTGCAGAAGCGATCTGGTAAATCGATAAAGCCAAAGCGTGGGCTCAGCCAAAGCACAAGCTCCTCTGATAGGCGAGAAACATGCATCATTAAAATAGATGCAAAAGCACAGAACTCAATCGCAAAGTCACGATCTGACACCGCATCTAAAGAGTTATTGCAGATACCGTCAAAACCGAGAGTCTTGGCAACTTGCTCGCGATCAATCGGATAGGTAGTGCCAGCTAATGCAGCGGCACCGAGAGGTAAGCGGTTAAAGCGAGCGCGTAAATCTGCCAGGCGACTTGCATCACGACTAAACATTTCGTAATAAGCCATCAAGTGATGACCAAAGGTAATGGGCTGGGCTACTTGAAGATGAGTATGACCCGGCATGATGGTGCCAGCATGCTTTTCTGCAAGATCCAATAGGGCGGTACGCAAGGTTTTTAAAGTGGCAGCAATCTCATCTACACTGCCACGCAACCACAAGCGCAAATCAGTAGCTACTTGATCGTTCCGCGAGCGACCGGTATGCAGGCGCTTACCTGCATCACCGACAAGCTCCGTTAGGCGGGCTTCAATATTAAGGTGGACATCTTCTAGGGCCAATTGCCAGTGAAATTCACCGGCCTCAATCTCACTTTTAATCTGAGCCATCCCTTTTTGAATGTCAGCTAAATCCTGGGCGCTGATGATCTTTTGGGCTGCTAGCATTTGGGCGTGAGCCAAGGAACCTGCGATATCGACCATCGCAAAGCGTTGATCAAAGCCAATAGAGGCTGTATAACGTTGAACAAGTTCGTCAACCGGTTCAGCAAAACGGGCCGACCAAGCTTGGGCTTTGTTGGCTAGGGAATTTTTGGATGAGCTCATAAACACAGTATATTGGTGTAGGTCTTTAATTATTTTAAATGTTATGTCCCAAAACTTAAATTCTGTATCCCCTTCAAGTGCTCTGGAAGCCCCAAAGCGTCTAGTTATCGCCTCCCGTGAAAGTCGTCTGGCTATGTGGCAAGCCGAACACGTGCGAGATTGCCTCAAAAAGCTCTATCCTGGCTGCGACGTGCAGATTCTGGGGATGACCACTCGGGGAGACCAAATTTTGGATCGAGCCCTCTCTAAAGTGGGTGGCAAGGGCCTTTTCGTCAAAGAATTAGAAACTGCCCTCGAAGATGGAAGAGCAGATTTAGCGGTACATTCCCTCAAAGATGTACCGATGGTGATGCCTGAGGGATTCGATCTATCTTGTGTGATGGCTAGAGAAGATGCCCGTGATGCCTTCGTATCGAATGATTATGCAAGCCTGGAAGATCTTCCAAAAGGTGCTGTTGTAGGCACCTCGAGTTTACGTCGCGAATCCGTACTCCGCGCTAAATTTCCTGATTTAGAAATTCAACCTTTACGTGGCAACTTAGATACGCGTATGAGTAAGTTGGATCGTGGCGAGTATCAAGCCATTATTTTGGCTGCAGCAGGATTAAAGCGCTTAGGTCTAGAAAATCGTATTCGTGCTTGTCTTCCGTACGATCCCTACACACCAGCCGCTGGGCAAGGTGCTTTAGGAATTGAGACGCTAAGTAGTCATCCTAATATCAAGCAATGGTTGTCGCCACTCAATGACCTGCCAACCCTATATGCTGTCTCAGCAGAACGCATGGTCTCGCGTCAGTTAGGCGGTTCTTGTGAAGTACCCTTGGCAGCGCATGCCGTATGGGATCAGAACCAAATGCAAATTCGGTCTTTTGTCGCCAGCACCGATGGCAAAGCAATTTGTTTGGCCAATGGCAATGCATCGGTTCAGTCAGTGGAAGATGCCGAAGCTTTGGGGCTTGCGGTTGCAAAAGATTTACTCGCTCAGGGCGCTGCTGATTTAATTCCAAACATCCCAAAATAAAATTCGATCAATAGTTGCGATGAGCACAAAAACGATTGTGATCACCAGGCCGAGCGGTCAAGCTCGCCAGTTGATCGAAGTGCTCACCCAAACTATCGAGAAGAGCGGGATTGCTAAGCGAAGTCTGCCAGAAATCGTTGCACTTCCTTTGTTAACGATTGTTCCTAAGGATGATGAGCAGCTTGCTGACCACATCGCTAGCACCTTAAAAGATGCTGACTTGGCAATCTTTGTTAGCCCTAATGCCGTTGAATCTGTCATGCGTTTGCTTGAGCGGGACTGGCAAGACTTTTCTAAGAAGATTATTCCGATTGGCGTCATGGGTGGAAGTAGTGCTTTAGCCCTCAGGAACCATGGCATTGGGTCAGAAGCAAATCCGACCCCTGTGTTGATGCCGAAAAATAATGAGCAATGGGATTCAGAAGGATTGTGGCAAGAACTGCAAGGGCTGCAGTGGGATTGGTCCAACAAGAAGGTTGTGATTTTTAAGGGTGAGGGTGGCCGCGATTGGCTGGCAGAGACCCT
This sequence comes from Polynucleobacter sp. JS-JIR-5-A7, assembly GCF_018687935.1. Classification (NCBI taxonomy): domain Bacteria; kingdom Pseudomonadati; phylum Pseudomonadota; class Betaproteobacteria; order Burkholderiales; family Burkholderiaceae; genus Polynucleobacter; species Polynucleobacter sp. JS-JIR-5-A7. Next base: position 643,953 of record NZ_CP061308.1, read on the forward strand.
CAAAAAGTCTGGCGCAAGAGTAGAAGCCATCTCTACATACACTCGTGTGCCCTTGGATACTCATAATCCCGCATGGCACGCCATACAGCAAATGGACGTTTCTAAATCTCTTTGGCTGTTAACCTCATCTGAGGCAGTACGTTATCTTGGCCAAGTGATGAAGGATCAATTGGTGCAGGGCTTGCAAAGTGCTAGCGCCTTATGTCCGCATCACAATATCGCTGATGCAGCCAAAGCCATTGGCTTTGGTGAAGTGTTAACTACCGAGTCAGGCGATGAAGCCTTAATTAAGGCCACATTAGCATGGATCACGATTTCGTAGTTGAGTAGTTGAGCAGGGCTGGTAAGAAAATTTCGTTCACCAAAATTGGGTGACCCTTTAAACGATAAAGGGTACGCCGTGCCCACAACGGTGAGCTCAGACCAACATGACTCTTCGAGCATTTTTTCCATAGAGCACTGCTTTTATCTAAGCGAGCAATATCGCGAGCAGGCTTTACTTTCGAGTGCATGCGCGTTTTCGCAAAGAGCACTGCACCTAATGGCTTTGTTCCTAAGCGCAATACTGCATGATTGCTACCACTCGCACTGAAAGTAGGGATGATGCTATGCGCCATGACGAGAGGAATATTATTCACGCAGAGTAAAACCTCACGAACGCGACAGCGTCTGATTTTGAAATGAAAATAGCGACTCTCATCGCTATTTAAGGTTTGAGGACAATCACGCAAAACCTGAACTTGCAGTTTTTGACCAATCGCATCCTCAATTTTTTGGGTTAGAGACCCAGTGTCCCTTAGCCATGGTTGCCACTTTCGTGGCGCCCGATGAATTTGACCGGAACCGACTCGATTCCATGCAGAACGGAGACGATTGCGGTCAGTCATATTTAGCTACCGCTAAAGTTACGACGTTGGCCGCCAGACTTTGGTTTGGCAAAGCGTGGGCCGGCCGGACGTGCAGGACGGGAATCCGCAGCACGTGCAGGACGTGAATCCGCTGGGCGAGCTGGACGGGAGTCACCTGAGCGGCTTCCACTTGTATTACCGCCGCCACCGCCACCAAAGCGTGACTCAGAACGAGCGCCGGAGCCATAGCGACCACCGCCGCCTGAGCGATTACCGCCAAAGCCGCCGCCTGAGCGATTACCACCAGGGCGGCCACCGCCACCACCAAAGCTAGGCTTGGCTTGTGGCTCAAGACCTGCGATGACTGAAGCAACAATATCTTGTTGAGTAAAGCGTTCGATATTACGAATCTTGGCGCGATCGCGATGTTCAACCAAAGTGATTGCAACGCCATTACGACCAGCGCGACCTGTACGACCAATGCGGTGTGTATAGTCTTCAGGCTTCATTGGCAGACCAAAGTTAATTACGTGACTAATGCGTGGCACATCAATACCACGAGCCGCTACGTCGGTTGCTACCAAAATCTTGGTATGACCTTTACGAAGTGATTCGAGACGACGCATCCGCACAGCTTGAGGCATTGCACCGTGCAGGGCTGTAGCTTCGTAGCCATTAGCGCGCAAGGTATCAGCGATCTTTTCACTTTCTACTTGAGTGCTTGCAAACACAACCGCTTGATCCAAAGAGGCGTCAGCTAAAATATGCTCAAGGAGTTTGTGCTTGTGCGACATGCTGTCAGCCCAGTGCAACTTCTGCTCAATGTTGGCGTGCTTTTCACCGGCGTGAGCAAGTTCGATACGCTTAGCATCTGTAGTCAACTCGTTTGCTAAAGACATAATCTTAGGCGCAAAAGTTGCAGAGAACATCAAGGTTTGGTTGCGACCAGCACAACGTTTATCAATCGCTTCTAGATCATCAGCAAATCCCATGTCGAGCATGCGATCAGCTTCGTCAATCACGAGCTGCTTAACATCATCTAAACGAATTGCTTTGCTATCGCACAAGTCGAGCAAACGACCTGGGGTTGCAACAACTAGCAATGCACCTTTTAATGCTTGGATTTGTTTGCCGTAAGGCATACCACCCATGACAGTAGCGATGCGGATGCCTTTCATGCCACGAACTAAGTTCACTGCATCGGCGGCAACCTGTTGCGCTAACTCACGAGTAGGGCAGAGCACTAATACTTTAGGTTGTGCACGACCGGGTACAGGTGAATTATTTGGGTTGCTTTCAATCAGTTGATTAATTAAAGGCAATAAAAAGGCTGCGGTTTTACCGCTACCGGTTTGGCTGCTGACCAATAAGTCACCACCGGCTAAAGCAGCAGGGATAACCTGAGCTTGCACAGCAGTAGCTTGGGTGAAACCCAGTTCAGCAACGTTTTTAAGAAGTGGCGCCGCTAAGGCGAAATTCTGGAATTCAGTTCCAGTGCTCTTTGAGTCATTCGACTCAGGTTTAGTTTCTTTAGAAAAAGTCATGCTATTACACATCCCCTTAAAGGGATGTCTCCGTATGTTGCACCCATGGTTTTTTATAGGGTGCGATGGTCAAAGGCATCGACCATCAGACAAGCGGCAGCGCGTTTTTTTAACTTCGGTGTTTATAACTTCTAAACGATACGCTGAAATAGAGCTGGGGGGCGATGAATCATATTGCTTGAAAAAGCCTCTCATTATGGCAGTTTGAGACTGTGATTACAAGGGTTTTCCCGAATTAATTATGATGTTGTGATGGAATGGTTCGCATTAAGCCTCTTATCACCCTCAAATGCAGGAATCGTGGACTTCTCAAGTTATTTGCTTGGGACACTGCTCATCATCTTGCTACCTGGCCCTAATTCGCTTTATGTATTAACGATTGCAACGCAAAAGGGTTGGCGTGCTGGCGCTTGGGGTGCGCTTGGAATATTCATCGGCGATTTGGTGTTGATGAGCGCTGTGGCGCTAGGAGCCGCCTCACTCTTGATGTCTTCACCTTTACTGTTTCAGTGTGTACGCATCATCGGGGCAATCTATTTGGTTTGGTTGGGAATAGGTTTGCTACGAAGCGGGCAACAGCGCTGGACGACGCAATCGCATTCAAAAGTATTTGAGATTCAAGCGCGCTTAATGCAATTACATCCACTACTCGCTGCACTCTCACTTTCTTTAACAAACCCTAAAGCAATCTTTTTCTTTATCGCTTTCTTCTCGCAATTTATTCGGCCAGATTTTGCACATCCAGCCCTGACTTTTATTTACCTTGCAACGGTTCTGCAGATGATGAGCATGACCCATCTAACAGGGCTGATCTTTATTGGGCAATTTTTCTCAAAGTATTTCAAGCATCACTACCGCTTTACTGCGGCAGTATGGATGCTTGCAGGCATCCTATTTATTGGATTTGCAATTCGTTTAATGGTTGACTGACTACTTTAAGCGACGCAACAACTGCTCCACTTTTTTTCCATGAGGCGGACGCACAGCTTGAGTACCTTTTAAGAGGCTTGTGCCAAACAGCCCACGCACTTGAAGAATTGGTTTTTGGTGACTAAAGGTATCAAAGCCTGCTTTACCGTGATAGCTGCCCATGCCGCTAGCCCCCACGCCTCCAAAAGGTAAGGAATCAACGGTGGCATGCAAGAAGACATCGTTAATAGTGATGCCACCAGAGCGCGTATTCTCTATCATTTGCTGCAAATGCTTTTTGTTTTTACCAAACCAGTACAAGGCTAAAGGGTTCGGTGTGCTATTGACATAAGCGATAGCTGCTACAGTATCGGCTACAGTGATGATTGGCAAAATCGGGCCAAAAATTTCTTCGTGCAGTACCCGAGCATCATGAGGAACATCAATTAAAGCAAGGGGTTCAAAGCGTCTTCCACCTGCAGCGGGATTATTTAATAGCGGGATGACTTTTGCGCCACGCTCCACGGCATCACTAACAAGGTGCTGCCAACGCTCTAGCTGGGCATCATCAATCGGGCCAGTCAGCTCTTCTGGGTTACTAAATTGAGTCTGTGCTGCTGCTTGCAGTTCTTGAATGAACTCAGCCTGACTGCTACTTTCAATGAGAACATAGTCGGGCGCAATACAAGTTTGACCGCTATTGAGCAACTTGCCATAAGCAATCGCTGCAGCAGTGTCCTTAAGTTTTGCAGAGGTATCAACAATGGCAGGAGTCTTGCCGCCAAGTTCTAGTGTCACTGGTGTTAGGTTTTCTGCAGCTGCGCGCATCACTTTTTTGCCTATAGCCTCTGATCCGGTAAACAATAAATGGGCAAATGGTAGAGCGGCAAATGGTTCCGCTACATCAGAACCGCCAGTGCTGACGCAAAATTCACTAGGGTGAAAGTATTCTTGAATTAAGCCTGCCAAAAATCCAGAGGTACGTGAGCTCCGTTCGGAGGGCTTTAGCCAAACGCGATTACCAGCAGCTAATGCAGCAATAGCGGGAAGAAGAGCTAACTGTATTGGGTAGTTCCAAGGGCTCATAATGCCAACAACGCCAATCGATTGGTTTTCTAGCCAAGCCTCTGAAGAGCCCATATACCAGGGTGTTTCCATGGGTACTGGTCTCATCCAGTGTTTTAGATGCTTGCGACTGTATTTACAGGCTTGATACACCATCTGAAATTCAGCTAGGCGAGTTTCGATCGGATGGCGAACGCCAAAATCAGCGATCAAGGCCTTGCATAGCTTTTCTTCATTGGCCGCAATCATTTTTTCAATTCGACCAATGCGCTCGAGCCTCACTTCTAGGGTGGGGTTAGGTTCAGCTGCGTAGGCTGCTTTGATTTCATCAAACTGGATAGTGAAGCGATTCATAGCGGATTAATAGTTGGCAAACATGTAAATAAGGTATTAGGATAAAGCCATGACTGAAATTACTGATAAAAACCCACCTTCCTTAGAGCGAGCAACCCTGGGCGGAGGATGTTTTTGGTGTCTTGAGGCTGTTTACCAGCAGATTCAAGGCGTGAACAGTGTCGTCTCGGGCTACGCTGGGGGCGCTAGACCCAACCCCTCTTATGAATCCATTTGCACAGGTGTCACAGGCCATGCAGAAATTGTTGATATTCAATTTGATCCCCAGGTAATCTCTTTCAGAGATCTACTGGAAATCTTCTTTGTGATTCACGACCCTACCACCTTGAACTATCAAGGTAATGATCGTGGGACGCAATATCGTTCGGTGATTTTTACCCATAGTGACGAGCAGACCAAGATTTCTCATGAGGTCGTGCAAGAGTTGGAGAATTCTAAAGTTTATGCGGATCCGGTCGTGACGCAAATTGATGATGCGCCAACAATTTACCCGGCTGAAGATTATCACCAGAACTATTTCCAGCAACATCCCCATCAAGGGTATTGTGCTGCTGTGGTTGCACCAAAGTTGGCGAAATTTAGAGCGAAATTTAAATCACTGATTGCGCCAAAGTATGCTTAATCGCTAAGGTGCTTAAGGCGCAAGGCGATTGATTTTCCAATTGCTGCCATCGCGCTTGTAATGAATGCGATCGTGCAGCCTAGAAGGACGCCCTTGCCAAAATTCAATCTCGGTTGGGTTTAGGCGATAACCACCCCAGTGCTCAGGGCGTGGAGGTTTATCACCAAATTCAGACTTGAAGCGTTTTTCAGCTTCTTCTAAAAACTCTCGGTTTGGAATAGCGGTGCTTTGGGGGGAAGCCCAGGCACCAATCCGAGATGCTGGAGGGCGAGAATGGAAATACTGATCACTTTCCTCTGGGCTAACGCGCTCGACAACTCCCTGAATGCGGACTTGGCGTTCTAACTCATGCCAATGAAAGAGGAGTGCGGCTTGAGGGCGTACAGCAAGCTCTTTACCCTTTTGGCTTTCATAATTAGTAAAAAAGGTAAAGCCATTTTCGTCGGCACCTTTTAGTAAGACAATACGGGCAGAGGGATTTCCGGCTTTATCGGCGGTAGCTAAGGTCATGGAATTGGGTTCAGGACACTCTGCTGTGATGGCCTGGTTAAACCAAAGCTGAAACAGCGGCAAAGGATTGCGTGGAACCTCAGATTCTGAAAGCTGACCAAAGGTGTAGTTTTTACGGAGTTGAGCAATAGAGTCCATTTATTCAGTATAAAGAGAAGCTATGGCAGAAGACAAGATTGAAAACGTGGATGAAGGTAGTGTTGAAGAGCGCCGCTTCGGAGGGGTTTCTAGACTCTATGGATCTGAGTTGCGTGTCCGCTTTCAGAATGCCACTGTTGTAGTAGCGGGCCTTGGTGGCGTGGGATCTTGGGCCGCAGAAGCGCTGGCACGAACTGGCATTGGCCATTTAGTACTGGTCGATTTTGATCATATTGCAGAGAGTAATACCAATCGTCAGTTACATGCATTCGATGGTCAGTATGGCAAGGCTAAAGTCGAAGCAATGACCCAACGTATTTTGCAAATCAATCCTGAAATTCAACTAACTGCCTGTGATGAATTTTTAGAGCCAGAGAATCTCGACCGCATTATTCCTTTGAATGCTTATGTTTTGGATGCTACTGATTCAGTGCAAACCAAAATTGCACTCTCAGTTTGGGCTCGAAAAAATCAGCGCGCTTTAGTCATGTGTGGTGCAGCAGGCGGCAAAACTGATCCTACTTCGGTACGCTGTGATGATTTATCCCGCACTGAACAAGATGCTTTGCTAGCCAAAGTACGCCAAGGCTTACGGCAGGACCATGGTTTCTCTAGAAACCTAAAACACCAGATTGGTATTCGAGCCATCTACTCTCATGAACCTCGTGCTGGTGCTAGTACCGGCGGATTGGCTTGTTCTGGTTACGGCTCAACTGTCATGGTTACGGCCGCTTGCGGTTTAGCTGCCGCTGCAGAGATCCTAAATCTGATCGGTCAACATCAAAATTAATGGCATTGACCAGTTAGTTCAGAAAAATTCCTATAAATCCTTAAGGGGATTCCCTGTAGGAAATTACTGATTCTGTTGCAGTCATATCCAGCAAACGAATCTGATGCCTCATGATTTAAAAGCAATTTATATTTGCTGAGTATTTACTTTTGATCATTTAGTCACTTTAGTTATTTTTATCCCCTAGTGCAGATGACAAGTCCTCCCTAGACTTTGCTTCGTTGGTAAACCGCCAACGACAAATCGAAAGGAGGTCTCTTTTGCAGACTGAACAAACCGGCTTGAAACGCCACCTTAAAGTAAGGCACATTCGTTTAATGGCCTTGGGTTCAACGATTGGCGTTGGATTATTTCTGGGATCTGCGAGTGCAATACAAATCGCTGGACCCTCCATTCTCTTGGGATATCTACTTGCCGGAATCGTGGCATTCATCGTATTGCGCACTCTGGGTGAGATGGCGGTGCATGAACCTGTGGCAGGCTCTTTTGCTGCTTACGCCAATAACTATGTTGGACCACTAGCGGGGTATATGGTGGGTTGGGGTTATTGGACCTACTGGATTGTGGTCGGAATCGCCGAGGTCACAGCAGTTGGGATCTATATGGGGATCTGGTTTCCAGAGATACCTCAATGGGTTTGGGCGTTATCGTCGATCGTCATGATGGGTCTGATCAATCTCATTGCCGTAAAAATATTTGGTGAGTTTGAGTTTTGGTTTGCGCTCATTAAGGTGGTAGCCATTGTGGCGATGATCACATTGGGTGGATCAGTCATTCTCTTTGGCTTTACGAATGATTGGCAGCCAATCGGCCTGAGTAATCTTTGGCAGCATGGTGGTTTCTTCCCTAATGGCATTAGCGGTATGCTGCTCTCTTTGCAAATGGTCTTATTTGCATACGTTGGCATCGAGATGATTGGTCTTTCTGCTGGAGAGGCGGAGAATCCGAAGAAAACGATACCCATGGCGATTGACTCTTTAGCTTGGCGCATCCTCATTTTCTATATGGGTGCGATCTTGGTTATCTTAGCGATCTTTCCATGGAATGAGGTAGGTCAGCAGGGCAGTCCATTTGTGGTGATGTTTGAGCGGATCGGCTTACGCGAGGCAGCCGGATTGATCAACTTCGTAGTGATCACTGCGGCTCTCTCATCATGCAATGCTGGCATCTTCAGCGGTGGTCGCCTTTTGTATGCTTTGTCTTCAAACGGCTATGCCCCAGCGTCTTTTGCCAAGCTCTCAAAGTATGGTGTGCCGCATCGTGCGGTGATAGTAACTGTGGCAGTTTGTATGTCAGGCGTAGTACTGAACTACTTTGTGCCTGATAAGGCCTTCCAATACATCATGGCAGCGGTCACCTTTGTGGGCTTGATGGTATGGATTGCCATCTTGTTTACCCAAATGAAGTTCCGTCGCTCTTTAAGCAAAGCGCAAGTAGCTGAATTGGGTTACCGCGCACCTTGGTGGCCTTATTCCTCATGGTTTGCTCTGGCATTTATTTTCTTAGTAGTAGTGCTGATGGGCTTTCATGAAGATGCGCGCATGGCCTTGATATTAGGTCCATGTCTATTAGGGGTGTATCTCGCGATGTTTTACATCGTTGGCTTGCACCGTAAAACAAAAAATAGTCGTCAATTTAAATAACAGGAGATAACAATGATTATTGGCGTTCCACAAGAAGTAAAAAATAATGAATTTAGGGTGGGCCTCACACCAGGTAATGTCAGTGGCTTATGTAAGCAAGGGCATTCGGTATTGATTCAAAGAGGTGCTGGGATGCAAATTGGTTTGAGTGATGAGTCCTATCGTATTGCAGGTGCTACTTTGATCAACAGTGCAGCAGAAGTATTTCAGAAGGCAGAGATGATTGTGAAGGTGAAAGAGCCCCAGCCACAAGAATGTGCCATGCTGCGTGAGGATCAAATTTTATTTACCTATTTACATCTCGCGCCAGATCCAGCCCAAACCAAAGCCTTATTAGCATCCGGCGCGACATGTATTGCTTATGAGACGGTTACCGCCATGAATGGTGCTTTGCCTTTACTTGCTCCCATGAGTGAAGTAGCAGGACGAATGTCGATTCAGGCTGCAGCTTCCCATTTAGAAAAAACCCATGGTGGTTTGGGAGTATTGATGGCAGGTGTACCTGGTGTCTCGCCGGCTAAGATTGTGATTTTGGGTGGTGGAGTAGTCGGTCGCAATGCTTTACAAATGGCAGTAGGTATGGGCGCAGATGTCTGCATCTTCGATCGCGATATTGATCGCCTGCGTCAGATTGATATGTTCTATGGCAATCGCGTACGCACTTTTTATTCTGATAGTTTGTTAATTGAACAAGAAGTGTGTGAGGCTGATGTGGTGATTGGCGCCGTTCTTTTGCCAGGTGCTGCTGCACCTAAACTGGTGACACGAGAGATGGTCAAGAAAATGAAAGCAGGTGCGGTGATTGTGGATGTTGCGATTGACCAGGGCGGTTGCTTTGAAACATCGAAACCGACCACTCATGCAGATCCGACCTTCCTGGTGGATGGAGTACTGCATTACTGCGTAGCCAATATGCCAGGTGCAGTCGCAAGGACATCTACCTTTGCATTAACCAATGCAACCTATCCTTTTGTAGAGGCGTTAGCTAATCGTGGGGTGGTGAAGGCATTATCGATTGACCATCACCTACGCAATGGCTTGAGTGTTCATAAAGGTGTTTTGACTTCTCAGCCTGTCGCACAGGCTCAGGGTCTTGACTTTGCTCTTGCGGAGGAGCTCTTTGTAGTCTAGTCACCTGAAGGATTTACACTGGCTAGATACTTACTCATTAAAGCCACAAGATCCATGGATGTTTCAGCCTTAACCCTCTCCGCTGGTGTAGTTGCATTAGCGGAGATGGGTGACAAAACCCAATTACTTTCTTTAATGCTTGCTGCTCGCTACCCTAGGCAAGCACTAGCCATCATTGCAGGTATTTGTATTGCCACGATTGCAAACCATGCCTGTGCTGCCTTACTTGGACACTGGCTGATGACTCTGGTTTCTCCAGATGTGATGCGTTGGATTTTGGGCGCCAGTTTTTTAGGGATTGGTTTATGGCTTTTGGTTCCCGATCATATTGATGATGCGGCAGATTCTAAAGTGGCCGATCGTGCGCTTCAGGTATTGATGCTGACGGTTGTCCTATTCTTCTTGGCTGAGATGGGAGATAAGACGCAAATTGCAACTATTGCTTTGGGTGCTCGATATGAGGATGTGGTTTCGGTAACGATCGGCACTACATTGGGGATGATGTTGGCTAATGCCCCAGCGGTATGGATTGGTCAGAAATTTACCCAACGTATGCCAATCAAATGGGTGCATGCTGTTGCAGCAATCACGTTTATTGCTATTGGTGTGGCCACTCTGGCATGGAGTTAAGCTAATCCTCTACATTGGGGGCCTCTCGACTTAAAATAGTCAGATGAAAACTGATCTGTCTCAGAGCTTTCGTCGGCTCGAATATCTTCCCCCCGTATATACCTTTGACCAAGTTGAGTTGGATATTGCTTTAGATCCCGCCCGCACGATCGTGAAAAGCAAAATCGAAGTATTACCAGGCAAAAGTTTTGAACCTGGCGTACCTTTAGTGTTGGTTGGTCAGGAGTTGGAGTTTGTGAGTTTGCGGATCAATGGCACAGCGCATCGCCATTTTGAACTCACCCCAGAAACTTTGAGCATTCATTCTTTGCCAAATGAAGGTAAAGATAAATTCATTGTTGAAATTATTTCAGTGTGTGTTCCCAATAAGAACACCAGCCTCATGGGACTATATGTTTCGAATGGGAACTTCTTTACGCAATGTGAAGCAGAAGGCTTTCGGAAGATTACTTATTTCTTAGATCGCCCTGATGTGATGGCGCGTTATCGTGTGACTCTGCGAGCGCGTGAAGCTGAATGCCCTGTACTCCTTTCAAATGGCAATTTATTAAAAGAAGAGAAGTTACCCAACGGTTGGCATAGCGCAAGCTGGGAAGATCCATTTCCAAAACCCTCTTATTTATTTGCCTTAGTTGCTGGCAAGTTGGAGTGCATCGAAGAAACCATCACTACTAGCAGTGGTGCCAGAAAGTTATTACAGATCTGGGTTGAACCGCATGATCTGAAGAAGACCCGTCATGCAATGGATTCATTGATTGCCTCGATTCATTGGGATGAAAAGCGCTTTGGTTTGGAGTTAGATCTTGAGCGTTTCATGATTGTTGCAGTAGGTGACTTCAATATGGGTGCGATGGAGAACAAGGGCTTGAATATCTTCAATACCAAGTTTGTTCTAGCTCAAGCTGAAACTGCAACAGACGCTGACTTTGCCAATATTGAAAGCGTTGTAGCCCATGAGTATTTTCATAACTGGACCGGTAATCGGGTGACCTGCCAAGACTGGTTTCAACTTTCCCTCAAAGAAGGCTTAACTGTCTTTAGAGATCAAGAGTTCTCGGCAGATCAAATGGGTACTGAGTCTGGTAGGGCGGTTAAACGTATCGAAGACGTGAGATTGCTACGTCAATTGCAATTTCCAGAGGATGCGGGTCCGATGGCTCATCCCATTCGCCCAGACGAGTATCAGGAGATTAATAACTTCTATACCGTTACCGTATATGAAAAGGGTTCAGAGGTTGTCCGAATGTATCAGACCTTGCTGGGCAGAGAAGGTTTTCGCAAGGGTATGGATTTGTATTTCAAGCGCCATGATGGACAGGCGGTCACTTGTGATGATTTCTTAGCGGCGATGGCTGATGCTAACGGCAAAGACCTCACTCAGTTCAGAAACTGGTATAGCCAAGCAGGTACGCCACGGGTGAAAGTGGCAGAGCACTATGATGCGGTCAATCATCAGTATCAACTCACTCTGACGCAAAGCTGTGCTCCAAGCCCTGGTCAGAATGAGAAAAAGCCATTTCATATTCCACTAAAGATCCGCTTGATTAATGCTGCCAATGATCAAACAGAGCAATTACTAGAGCTTACTGAACCAACTCAGTCGTGGACCTTTGACAATCTCACTGAGCGTCCCGTTCTATCTATTAATCGTAATTTCTCTGCGCCAATTAACATCGATTTTGAGCAAAGCGAGGTAGATCTCTTAACCTTATTCTCTGGCGATGATGATCCTTTTAATCGCTGGGAGGCGGGTCAAAAACTAGCCATGCAAATGATTTTGAACAAGCGCTTGCCTGATGCTGGTCTGATTGATGCTTACCGCAATCTATTGCTCGATCCCAATTTAGATCCTGCATTTAAAGAGCTTGCTTTGACCCTGCCTGCAGAGTCTTATTTATATGAACAGTGCGCTAGTGTAGATCCCCAAAAAATCTTTACTGCACGTCGTGCATTCCGAAGAGAAATTGCTAAGCAGTTGCAACTAGAGTGGGCTGCACTTTATCAGCAGAACCAAACGCCTGGATCATTTAAGTCTGATGCTCTTGATTCAGGAAAGCGTGCGCTCAAAAATCTCGCTCTCACTATGTTGCTTGAGGCCGATCCAAAGATTTGGGCGCCAATGGCAGCAAATCAATATCAAATTGCTGACAATATGACTGATCGTTATGCCGCATTGGCGACATTAGTCATTCATGGTGCTACGCCTGCCAATGATTGTTTGCATGATTTCTTTAGTCGCTTTGTAAACGATGCTCTGGTAATTGATAAGTGGTTTGCATTGCAATCGAGCCGTCCACCGGTTGATGGACTTGAGCAAACTCTTACTGATGTCAAACGTTTGCGTGAGCACCCAGCATTCAAGCTGAACAATCCAAATCGTGCACGTAGTGTGATTCATGCTTTTTGTGCCAACAATCCAGCAAGCTTTCATCAAGCCGATGGCAGTGGCTACGCTTTTTGGGTTGAAAGTGTCTTAGCTCTAGATCCCATCAATCCACAAGTTGCTGCGCGCCTCGCTAGAGCATTGGATCGCTGGCGCTTGTTTGCAGAGCCTTATCAAGGCAAGATGAAGACTGCCTTAGAGCGGGTGGCTGCATGCCCAACCCTCTCGCCAGATGTGCGCGAGGTCATTGGTAAGGCTTTGGGGGACTGATTTCTTATGACTTCGTTAGTGAAGTTGTTGGTTATAAGAAATACCAAGTTGGATCGCTAGTGACTCAAGGTGTTTATCAAGAGTCCAAATGAGTGCATTTTCTGATAGAAGAGTGGAGGCAAGCAGAGAGATGTCAATTGCACCGCATCCGGATTCATGAAGTTTATGCGTTTCAATAAACTGTAATATTTCTTCGGTAGTGGCTACAGTAGCTTGCTGCAGTTTTTTTAAATAATCTAGAGTTCTAGAGCGTGGCGACGGAGGAGATCCGCATGAAAGCTCAATCAAAATTAGAGGGTGGCATAGAATTCGATCATTTACTAACAAAGACGTAAATGATGGATTCAATTTTCTGAAGTGAGATACCCACACTGAGGTATCCGCTAAAACCATCGTCATGTTTATTGAGCACCATTGGATTTGCGCCGAGGAATGTTTTTCATTTGGGGCGCCTTACCCCCTAACGCAGCAAGTCGTTTAGCGATTTGTACCCGTACAAATACATTCATGGCTTCACGGAAAAGGTCTGCCTTATCCATGCCAGGATCAGCAAGATCTAGCCCGCTTTGATATAGGTCGTCATCAATGGTTACTGTAGTTCTCATGATTATTCTCATCAAATTTGATGTAAAACAACATCAATTTAGTCATCATATACGATGATTTTAGTCTTGAAAAGAGGAAAATTAGATCGAAAGCAAATAAGAACCTTCTTTTAGGTAAAACTTTCATTACAGGGCAAAATAGACCCTAATCTCAATAGCACCTTGGAGAAATCGCTTTGTCTTCCAGTACCCATACAAATTTCAAGCAATATCTAGCAACAACTAAATCTCAGGGCGTAGCAATTCCCGTTGGACTACAAGATTTGCTGGTTGCTGTTGTTAATACTTGTTCTACCTTAAGTCATGAAGTCGCTCAAGGAGCTTTAATTGGTTTATTAGGATCCGCAGGCACTGGTAATGTGCAAGGTGAAGTTCAGCAAAAGCTAGACATCATTGCCAACGATTTATTAATTGAGGGCGTTAAAGCTTGTAAGTCACTTGCTGGGCTGGCGTCTGAAGAAATGGAATTACCAGTGCCAGTGCAAGGTACCGGCGACTATCTTTTATTGTTTGATCCATTAGATGGCTCTTCCAACATCGATGTGAATGTGTCTATCGGCACGATCTTTTCAATTCTTAAAAAGCAAGATCCACAAGCGCCATTACAAACTACTGACTTTCTATTATCGGGTCGTCACCAAGTAGCGGCGGGTTATGTGGTGTATGGCCCTCAAACAACGATGGCTTTAACTTTGGGTGATGGCGTAGTGATGTTTACCTTAAATAAAGTGACCGGTGAGTTCTTGTTGATTAAAGATGCTGTCACGATTTCGCACTCTACTAAAGAATTTGCTATCAATATGTCTAATATGCGCCATTGGGCTGACCCAGTGCGCCGCTATGTAGAAGAGTGTTTAGCTGGTGTAGGTGGTGCGCGTGAAAAAGATTTTAATATGCGCTGGATTGCATCGATGGTGGCTGATGTGCATCGTGTTTTATCCCGTGGCGGTGTTTTTATGTACCCTTGGGATCAACGTGAGCCCCATAAACCTGGAAAATTGCGCTTAATGTATGAAGCTAATCCAATGAGCTTCTTGGTTGAACAAGCAGGTGGTGCGTCTACAAATGGTAAAGATCTGATTATGGATTTACAACCTACTGATTTGCATGAGCGTGTCTCCGTCATGCTGGGGTCTAAAGAAGAGATTGATCGCTTACAGCATTACCATGCATAAAGTGAATTAAAAAATCAAACCCAGTTTTCTAGCTTTAAGCCAGAAACTCTTGAAAACTCTTTGAGATTATTAGTGACTAGCGGTAAGTCTAATGCTAGCGCTTGTGCTGCAATCATCGTATCTAGCGAACCAATGGGCTGCCCTTGTTTCTCTAACTGAGCGCGCAATGTAGCATAGGTCCAAATGCAGTTGGTATCAAAAGGAACAATAGTCATTGGTGCTAGAAATAAATTGAGTGCCTGTTTATTTCTGATTGAATTTGTTTTTTCTACACCATAAGCGAGCTCCGCAGCGACAATGGTGGATACGCCAATCTCGCCAGACTGAAATGATTTGAAACGCTCTAGAACGCTAGGTGGTTTTTGATTGATGATGTAGATACAAATATTGGTGTCTAGCAAAATCAAGGGGCAATCTCCACCCGATCTTGTTGCTCTGGTTGGTCACGAGTTAATTGCAGTCCTGGCTCAAAACTGTCTAAAGATGCGCAAATTGCTGTAAATAAACCATTTTTTGGCAAGAGGAGGACGCCGCCAGCAAAGTGCTGCACAGTGACTTCGGAATCTGTAAAACGATATTCCTTGGGAAGTCGCACCGCTTGGCTACGACCGGTTTTGAAGATTTGGGCTATGTCCATGATTTCCCCTCTTTTGATATGTATCAGTGATATATACTTTAATGAGATTCAATCTTTTTAGCAAGCCTATTTTTCAGTAGGATTGAGAATGCAAAAGGCCCAATCATAAGACTGGGCCTTTTGAATAGGGTTTACCATTTTTACTTCATTGATTATGGCTTTACCTTTTCCTTTAGGTAGGCCAAAGACTCTTCTACTTGGTCAATCAGAATCAAGCAAACATCGCCTTCAGCAACTTCATTCAAGGCAGTATCAATTGCTTTGAATTCTCCATGGATCTCTTTCACTTGTTTGGCTTTCGTAGTGCCAACTAAGCCCTCTTGTAAAAGCTTTAAGACTTCGCCATCTTCACGACCACGTTGGCAAGCATCTTGATAGAGGATGACGTTATCAAAAGCGTTGCCCAAGATGCGCGTGAGATCCCGAATGTCTTCATCGCGACGATCTCCGGCACCACTAATAACCACGTGACTTTTCTTGGGCTTCATAGATTCAACGGCACTTGCTAAAGCACGCATCGCATCAGGGTTGTGACCATAGTCAGCAATTACCGTAGCTCCCTTGTGTTTGAATTGATTAAAGCGCCCTGGTACAGCGTTGGCAGTACTCTCAAAGCTATTTAAGCCACGCGCAATCTTCTCAGCATCAAGGCCTAAGGCCCAAGCAGCGCCTATGGCTGCCATAGCATTTTCAATCTGAAAACCAAGTACGCCATTTTGGGTGAGGGGGATTTCGCTTACAGGGAAGCGATACATTACGCGCGATCCTTTGGAGGCAACAATGTAAGTGCCATCAAAGAAGATAACTTTCTTATTCTTGGCGCGATGCGCAGTGATGACGGGGTGATGTTGATTTTGGGCAAAGAAGATGACCCGTCCAGAGCACTTATCACCCATCTTGGCAACCATAGGATCTGCTCCATTGAGAACAGCCGCACCAGTTGGCGCTACGTTTTGCACAATCACCCGTTTTAGGATCGCTAAATCTTCTACGCTAGAGATATAGTTCAATCCTAAGTGGTCGCCTTCACCAATATTGGTTACTACGGCGACTTCACAACGATCAAAGCCCAAGCCCTCACGCAATAAACCGCCGCGAGCAGTTTCTAGAACAGCAGCATCGACATCGGGATGCATTAATACGTTGCGCGCACTTTTAGGACCACTGCAATCACCGGTATCAATCAGGCGATGATTGATATATACGCCATCAGTGCCAGTCATGCCGACCCTCAGACCAGTTTCGGTGAGGAGGTGGGATATTAAACGGACTGTGGTTGTTTTGCCGTTAGTTCCCGTCACAGCAACTACTGGAATGCGACCGTCTTCGCCTGGTGGGAACATCGTATTAATAATGTCTTCTCCTACAGGGCGGCCTTTGCCGTAGGAGGGCTTTAAATGCATGCGCAATCCTGGGGCAGCATTGACTTCAACAATGCCGCCACCTTGTTGTTCTAAAGGTTTGTAAATGGATTCGCAAAGGATATCTACGCCGGCGATATCTAAACCAATCATCTGGGCGGCCGCTATAGCACTAGCAGCGACGTCAGGATGAACATCATCGGTAACATCGGTAGCAGTGCCGCCGGTACTGAGGTTGGCATTATTGCGTAATAACACGCGCTCACCAGTTTTAGGAACGTATTGTGGTGTGAGTCCAGAGCTTGCTAGATGAGCTAATGCAATATCGTCAAAGCGAATCTTGGTTAATGCTGTTGCATGTCCATCGCCCCGCAATGGATTTTGATTTTCTTTTTCAACCAGCTCTGCAACAGTGTGTTTGCCATCGCCAACTACTTGAGCAGGCTCACGACGGGCTGCAGCAGACAAACGATTGCCAACGACGAGTAAGCGATAGTCAGCACCAGGAAGATAACGCTCTACGATCGTCTCGCGTCCAAAGCCTTGGGTAACTTCAAAGCCTGCACGGACTTCTTCTTCGGTTTGGATATTGGCAACTACGCCTTTTCCTTGATTGCCATCTTTTGGTTTGAGCACAATCGGGCCACCAATCTTTTGGGCAGCACGCCATGCATCATCTACATTAGTCACAACTTCACCAATCGGCACAGATACTCCAGCCGCAGCCAAGAGATTTTTGGTAAGTTCCTTATCTTGTGCAATGGCTTCAGCAATAGCGCTGGTGTCACTGGTCTCTGCTGCCTGAATTCGTTTTTGTTTGCTGCCCCAGCCAAATTGCACCATGCTGCCTTCGGTCATACGGCGGAAGGGAATGTTACGCTGAAGTGCTGCATCAACGATTGAGCCAGTGCTTGGTCCAAGGCGGACATCTTCGTACAAAGCTTCTAACTCTGAGAGAGCCGCAGCTAAATCAAAAGGAGCATCGTTTAGGGTTGCTTGAATCAATGCAAAACCAAAATCAAAGGCCATGCGGCCAACAACTTCTTCGATGTATTCCACGACTACTTGATATACGCCGTCATCTATTGTTTGAACAGTACGACTGAAAGTCACAGGACAACCTGCTTGAGCTTGTAATCCCAGAGCAGCATGTTCTAGCGCATGCGCTAATGAGAGGGGCTCAGTTAAACCACCACGACGCATGCTTCCTAGTTGTGGAAAGCGTTCACGAATCTTCGTTTCAAATTGGGGAATAGCATCAATCGAGCGCTCAGAAGGATCGCAAGTAACGATGGCTTCTAGGGCAGTGTGGCGGCTCCATAAATTGGGGCCACGTAGCATGCGAATACGGGTGATTTCCAATTAAGCCCCTATTGCAGTTGTAGCATCTGGTATATAAGTTTCTGCACCAGCTTCAATCACGTTAAACGGAATGTCTAATGCCCAAGCAGCAGCAATCGCAGCGCCGAGATTCATAGTCTTCCATGGCACGGCGCTATTAGATTCAGAGTGGCGCGGCACGGGGATTGATTTTTGATCCAGCTTTCCAGACTTCAAGGTAATTTGTTGTTTGCCAACTAGTACGACGCGACCACCATTGAGTAGATGGTTTTTAATCACTTCTGAATCTGAATGCTCGCTAAAGAAAATCACCTCACCATCACATAGCTCAGCCATCTGCAGACACATTGGATCATCGGCGTTTAGAACCCCCACACCGGTTGGTAGAACTACATCAA
The DNA here is from genome assembly GCF_018687935.1 of Polynucleobacter sp. JS-JIR-5-A7. NCBI lineage: Bacteria > Pseudomonadati > Pseudomonadota > Betaproteobacteria > Burkholderiales > Burkholderiaceae > Polynucleobacter > Polynucleobacter sp. JS-JIR-5-A7. The sequence continues at coordinate 662,307 of NZ_CP061308.1, forward strand.
TTTGAGTGCGCACAATACTAAAGACCTGATCTTCATCATAGATAGCGTACTGTGGGAAGTTGGCTTTAGGATCAACATTGAGTACGACGCCAACTTGGCAGCGATCATAGGCCAATCCTTCGATCAGCATAGATAGGTGGTTATTTTCAATCACCGCTGCTTCTACGGCACGATTCAGGAGGGTGCGACGTGCGTTTTCCCAATTGGATGCATTGGTATTTGGAATCGAGCGACTGCCAAAAAATAAACCTTTACTACAAGACAAGCCAACATAGACGTTTGTGAGGCGCAGGAAATGAGCAATCATTTCAGCAACGGGTGTTTTGCCACTCTCACCACAAATACCTACCAATGGAATGCGGAAATCTGTGCCCTGAGGAAATAAGTGGTTTGCAATCTCTTTACCAACGGGTTGAGGTTTGCCGCTAGCAGGCTTGAGATGCATTAAGAGACCTGGGCCAGCATTGACTTCTACGATGGCAGCGTTTTGCTCAGCAAGCGGGCGGCTAATATCTTGGGCTACCAAATCAACGCCTGCAATTTCTAAACCAACCACACGTGCTGCTAGGGCTACTTGACTAGCAACATCAGGATGAACTAAATCGGTGACATCAAATGCTACATTGCCGTTACTCTGAATCAATACCTTTTGGTCTGTTGCTGGAATGCTAGTGCCAGTTAATTGTTGGCGAGCAAGTTCGAGTTCTACTGCAGAATCAATACGTACTGGATTGAGTGGATGTTCTTCTGCGGTGCCGCGACGGGGATCAGAATTAATCTGAATCTGAATCAGTTCTTGAACAGTATGTTTGCCATCGCCAGTGACCCATACAGTTTCCCCTTTTGCCGCAGCGACAACTTTGTTACCAACTACGAGTAAGCGATGTTCATCGCCAACAATATGACGCTCCACCAATACTTCGCTACCCTCATCAATGGCTACTGCGTAAGCAGCTTCAATTTCTTGTTGGGTATACAGATTAATAAACACACCTCGACCATGATTACCGTCGATGGGTTTGACAACCACTGGCAATCCAATATCCTGTGCGGCCTCCCAGGCATCATCAGGACTAGTAACAGTTCGGCCTTCTGGGGTTGGTACGCCAGCGCTGCGTAGCAAACTCTTCGTTAAATCTTTATCACGGGAAATTGTTTCAGCGATTGCGCTAGTTTGATCTGTTTCAGCAGTCCAGATGCGCCGCTGTTTTGCGCCGTAACCCAATTGAACTAAATTGCCTGCCGATAGACGGATAGAAGGAATGCCACGCTCTTCAGCCGCATTAACGATGCAAGCAGTGCTAGGTCCTAGTAATAAATCATCACCAATGTCACGCAGACTCTCAATAATATTTTGAACTTCAGCAACACAATCTTTATTGTCTTGCGCAAGAGCAAGAAAGAGGTCGCGTGCGTACTTGAGGGCAGTGAGGGTGACTTCCTCATTGATCGCGCTTACCATCACTTTGTAGACACCACGGCGATCACCGTCACGCGCTTTACCAAAGCCACCTGGAATACCTGCTAGGTTTTGCAACTCGAGCGTCAGGTGCTCCATGATGTGAGCAGGCCAAGTGCCTTCTTCGACGCGCTTGAGAAAGCCACCGGTTTCTCCGTAGCTGCAACGATGTTCAACTAAGCTGGGCAGTGCTTGAACCAGGCGGTCATAAAAGCCAGGAATCAGATTAGAGGGATAGTCTTCAAGATCCCCGATATCAATCCAAACCTCAATCACGGGATGGTAAGTCCACATATTGGGGCCACGGAGATGCTTAACACTCAGGATCTCGATGGATTTATTTAGTAATTGGGGCATGTATGGTGTTGCAAAAGGATTGGCGCCTGGATTTAGCAGGTGGCGCTGTTCACTGTCTCTCTGTTTATAGTTTTATTGAAAATCTACAAAAATAGCAAAAATACATAAAAAGGACTACTTGCCTAATTTAACGGTTTTCTACCCCCGAAAGTTGACAGGACCGATAAATCTAAAAAATCTAGCTCCACTATACTTTTAGGGTTAATGAAGCCAGAAATCCTTCCTTTTGCCCCTGTGCTACCAAGTGATTGGCTGAGCGTTCTTGAGGGTGAGAATTCCCCCATTCAAAGCCTAGAGGCAGCACTGGCTTGGGTCGAGCTTGATTTGGGTGCTGACTTGCACTTTGAAAGAAGTCTACTTTTGCTCACTGAAGAAGGCTTATTTTGGACCGATGGTGCAAAGTTTGAATCTTGGCCCGCTAGCTCAAGAGAGCATCTCGTTCATGGCGATCATGCTGGTGTGGGTCATTTAAAGCTCGAAACAGCGGATGCGCTGCAAAGAATTTGGTATTTCACCTTGGCAGTCAATCCTCAGGTTTTGCGTTTGCAGTCCAGCTTCAGAAAACTGACCCATGGCGCTGAGCAGGGTCGGGACGATGTGAGTGAGTATGACAGGCAGGTTTGTCCTGTTTGCTTGAGCCCTAAACCGGCTAACTCTGATGGTTGTCCAACTTGCGATCCTGAAGATGACAAACCGCCATCAACTTGGACCTTGTTCAAATTATGGCGTTTTGCTAAGCCTTATAAAAATCAACTGTTACTCGGTTTTGTGCTGACACTGCTATCAACTGGCGCAACTCTGATTCCACCGTATTTAACGATGCCCCTGATGGATCATGTCTTGATTCCTTATGAGCGTGGTAATCCCATTGATTTTCAGTTAGCAAGCATGTATTTGTTTGCGCTATTTGGTGCGGCCATCATTGCTTGGGGATTGGGTTGGTGGAAAACTTATCTACTGGCTTTAGTAAGTGAACGTATTGGCGCAGATTTACGTAATACGACTTTCGAGCACTTACTCAAACTCTCGCTTGAGTACTTCGGTGGTAAGCGCACTGGTGACTTGATTGCACGTATTGGCGCAGAGACTGATCGCATCTGCGTCTTCTTGTCGCTATATGCATTGGACTTTGCGACTGATGTCCTCATGATTACGATGACCGCCGCTATCTTGTTCTCGATTGATCCTTTGCTGGCGCTAGTGACCTTAGCGCCATTGCCATTCATTGTGTGGATGATTCATGTTGTGCGCGATCGTTTGCGTTTTGGCTTTGAGAAGATTGATCGTATCTGGTCTGAAGTCACAAACATTTTGGCAGATACGATCCCAGGCATTCGGGTAGTCAAAGCGTTTGCGCAAGAAGATCGCGAGTTAAAGCGTTTTGTAGATTCTAATAAACACAATCTTCAAATTAACGATCGTGTAAATCGTGTTTGGGGTTTGTTCTCGCCAACCGTCACGCTCTTAACCGAGACTGGTTTATTAGTGGTGTGGGGTTTCGGTATCTGGCAAGTGGCACATCAGAAAGTCACCGTTGGTGTCTTGATTGCGTTTCTTGCATACATCGGCCGTTTTTATGTACGACTTGATTCAATGAGTCGTATTGTGTCGCACACCCAAAAAGCAGCTGCGGGTGCCAAGCGTATCTTTGATATTTTGGATCATGTCTCGAGCGTTCCTGAACCGATTAATCCCGCACCTCTGGGGCCTGTCAGTGGACGCATCTCGATGCGCGGCGTGGGTTTTCGCTATGGCAATCGTGCGGTAACTAAAGGTATTGATTTAGATATTGCTCCAGGTGAGATGATTGGTTTAGTAGGTCATAGCGGTTCAGGCAAGAGTACCTTGGTCAATTTGATTTGCCGTTTCTATGACGTGAGCTCTGGCTCTATATCCTTAGATGGGCGCGATATTCGTAGCATTGGTATTGCCGATTATCGCAAGTGTATTGGCCTGGTATTGCAAGAGCCATTCCTATTCTTTGGCACGATTGCAGAGAACATTGCTTACGGCAAGCCTGATGCTACTCGTGAAGAAATCATTGAAGCGGCACGTGCTGCCCATGCCCATGAATTTATTCTGCGCTTACCACTAGGCTATGACTCACTAGTGGGTGAGCGCGGTCAATCTTTATCTGGTGGTGAGCGTCAACGCATCTCGATTGCCCGTGCGCTCCTGATTAATCCAAGCATCTTGATTTTGGATGAGGCAACTTCATCCGTTGACACCACTACAGAAAAAGAAATTCAGCGCGCTTTAGATAACCTTGTTAAAGGTCGCACAACCATTGCGATTGCACATCGCTTATCAACACTCAGAAAGGCAGATCGCCTCGTGGTATTAGATAAGGGTGAGATTGTGGAGATCGGATCACACGAACATCTAATGGAAGCCCAAGGGGCTTACTACACTTTGTATCAAGCGCAGTTGCGTCATGCTGCAGAGTTAGTCGAGGGCGGCGCCATTGGAGAGAGTTTGGAAGAAAGCTCAGAAGAGAGTAAACGAGATAAGCAGGAAGAAAAACGAGAAGAGAAACTACAAGAGATTGCGAAAAATATTGGGGGCGGGGTATGACGCAAGCCAATCAATCTGCACATCAACTAAAGCGGGATTCTCTGGGTCGTATGATCTTCGTAGATGCTAAGGGCAATACGCATATTGGCGTGCATCCTGTAAGAGCATTTCCAATCACTGCTCCAGGTGCTGGAGTAGGCATCATGGATCAGTCTGGTAAAGAAGTATTTTGGTATCCCGATGTTGCTGCCATTCCAAGGGATGAGCTTGCTGTGATTGAAGGAGAATTGGCTGCGCGCGAATTTATGCCAGTGATTGAGAGAATTACCAAAGTCTCTACTTTTGCTACGCCCAGTATTTGGGATATTGATACAGACCGAGGCCCAACTCGCATTCGCCTGAAGGGTGAAGAAGATATTCGCAGAATTGCTGGTAATACTTTGTTAATTGCAGACTCCAATGGCCTGCAGTTTTTAATCAAAGACTCTACCCAGCTAGACAAGCTTAGCAAAAAGCTTTTAGACCGTTTCCGCTAGAATTTATTTCGGTAAGCCGCTTTAGCTCAGTTGGTAGAGCAGTTCATTCGTAATGAAAAGGTCGCCAGTTCGATTCCGGCAAGCGGCACCAATCCTCATTTAATTTAGGGTAAACCCTATAAGACTCACCAAGCCCATATTGCAATTCCCGCTGCAATCAATAGACTTATTTTTTGTACGTTTTTTGTGCATTAAATGCCATTAGTAACATGCAGTGTAAGTACACTAAGCCTAGCCTTTGGCTTTATTTATCAGGGTTTCCACTATGTTAAGGTTGCCCATGTGTAAGGATTTTGAAATTATTGATGGTAGTCAAGTTCAACATGCACATCTTGTTTAAAAATCACACACAAATTAAATAAGTAAATAAGCCAAATTAAATTGGTAAACATTTTTGGAGACATACTTAATGAAGATGAAGTTTAAGAGAGCATTGATTTCCACCACCTTAGCCCTCGGTGTAGTTGGTGTTTCACCTGCATTTGCAGCATGGGAGCCAAACAAGCCAGTTGAATTCATTATTCCTGCTGGTCCTGGTGGTGGTGCTGACCAAATGGCTCGCATGATCCAAGGAATCATCACCAAAAATAATTTAATGAAGCAAGCAGTGATTCCAGTGAATAAGGGTGCTGGTGCTGGTGCTGAAGGTTTCTTGGCAATGAAAGAAGCCAAAGGTGATCCCAATAAGATTGTGATCACACTTTCTAATTTATTTACAACGCCATTAGCAACCGGTGTTCCATTTAATTGGCAAGACATTACTCCGGTAGCAATGTTGGCGTTAGATCAGTTTGTGTTGTGGGACAACGCAGAAAAGCCTTATAAGACAGCCAAAGAATACATTGACGCTGCTAAAGCTGCTGGTCCGGGTAAATTCAAAATGGGCGGAACCGGTTCTAAGCAAGAAGATCAAATCATTACCGTAGCCATTGAAAAAGCAACAGGCGCTAAATTTACCTACATTCCTTTCAAAGGGGGTGGCGATGTTGCTGTTCAGCTGGTTGGTAACCACGTTGATTCATCCGTGAACAACCCAATCGAGGCGGTAGCGCAGTGGCGTGCTAACAAATTACGTGCATTGTGCGTATTTGATGACACCCGCATGCCATACAAAGAAAAAATTACCGATACTCAATCATGGTACGACGTGCCGACTTGTAAAGAGGCAGGTGTAACAACTGACTACACCATGTTACGCGGTATTTTCATGGCTCCAGGTGTCACTCAAGAGCAGGTTGATTTTTATATCGATTTATTTAAAAAGGTACGTGCTACACCAGAGTGGAAAAAGTTCATGGCTGATGGGGCATTTAATCAGACATTTATGACGGGTAAAGAGTTTAGAAACTGGCTGACATTAAACGAAGCATTGCATAAGCAATTAATGACTGAAGCTGGCTTCTTGGCTAAGTAATTTGTGGAAATCTGATAGGGCCTCCATTGGGGGTCCTATTTTTTGAGTAAGTGCATTAATTAACCTTAATAAAAATATAAAAATGTCCGAACATACAAATAATACAAATCAAGACTCAGTTATTAGCATAAGAGCAATGGATGTGATTACCTCTATCTTGTTTCTTGCTGTAGGCTTGACAGTGATGATTGGCAGCCTTAAGTTGGGTGCTAGTTGGGGCGCTGATGGCCCGGAGGCTGGTTACTTTCCTTTCTATATCAGCTTGATCATCATGCTTTCTAGCACGGTTACTTTGTATCAAGCCGCCATCGTGAATAAGAAAAAGAAAACAGAAACGTTTGTTGAAAAAGAGCCGTTCAAGCAAGTCATGGCGGTGTTACTACCAGCGATTGTTTTTGTTCTAGGTGTGCAATTGATTGGTATCTATGTTTCTTCCGCTATCTATATTGCAATCTTTATGGTGTGGTTAGGAAAATACCCAATTTGGAAGGCGGTTGCTGTATCGATTGGAGTAAGTGCAGCCCTTTACCTCATGTTTGAATTCTGGTTCCAAGTTCCATTGCCACATGGCTCCTGGATTAATCCACTCGAGTTCGTAGGCGTGCAATAAAAAAGAATAACTATTAAAAAAGATTAGAAAAGAAGGAGTCCAAGTTGGAAGAAATTAATGCTCTATTCAACGGCTTTGCCGTTGCAATGACGCCCTTTAACTTATTGTTGATGCTCGTTGGCGTAACGCTCGGTGTGATCATCGGTGTGTTGCCAGGTTTGGGTGGCGCAAACGGAATTGCGATTCTGTTGCCATTGACTTTCACTATGCCGCCAACCTCTGCAATCATCATGCTTTCCTGTATTTATTGGGGCGCATTATTCGGCGGTGCAATTACATCGGTTCTATTTAATATTCCTGGCGAACCATGGTCGGTTGCGACAACCTTTGATGGTTATCCAATGGCTCGTAATGGTAAAGCTGGCGAGGCGCTGACTGCTGCATTCACATCTTCATTTGTAGGCGCTTTCTTTGCAATTGTGATGATTACTTTCTTGGCGCCGTTGGTAGCGAAGTTTGCGCTCCAATTTGGTCCGCCAGAATTCTTCTCGGTCTATCTGCTCACCTTCTGTAGTTTCGTAGGCATGAACAAAGGTTCGCCGTTTAAGACTATTTCTGCCATGATGCTCGGCTTCGCTCTGGCAACTGTTGGTATGGATACCGTTACCGGTCAATTGCGTTTGACGTTCGGTAATCCTGAGTTGATGCGTGGCTTTGACTTCTTGATCGCGGTGATTGGTTTGTTTGGTATTGGTGAGATTCTCCTCTCCATGGAAGAGGGCTTAGCATTCCAAGGTGCTGCAGCGAAGATTCGTGGCAAGGTTGTGCTCGAGACATGGAAGCAATTGCCTAAGTACTGGGCTACTTCATTACGCAGCTGTCTGATTGGTTGCTGGATGGGCATTACTCCAGGCGGCGCTACTCCTGCATCCTTCATGGCTTACGGCGTAGCCAAGCGCGTATCTAAAGACGGTGATAAGTTTGGTACTGGCAAGATGGAAGGTATTGTTGCGCCAGAAACAGCAGCTCACGCTGCAGGAACAGCAGCGCTCCTCCCAATGTTGTCCTTAGGCATTCCAGGTTCACCAACCGCAGCAGTGTTGCTTGGTGGTCTATTGATCTGGGGTCTACAACCTGGTCCATTACTCTTCGTTGAGAAACCAGACTTTGTTTGGGGATTGATAGCCAGTATGTACTTAGGTAACTTGGCTGGCTTGTTTGTGGTGTTAACTTGTGTGCCTTTGTTTGCCTCTATCTTGAGAATTCCATTCTCCATCATTGCACCAGTCATTATTGTGATTTGTGCGGTAGGTGCCTACACTGTTCACAATGCAATGTTTGACGTTTGGTTGATGCTCGGCTTTGGTGTGGTTGGTTATGTCTTTAAGAAATTAGACTACCCAATGGCGCCAATGGTTTTGGCCTTGGTATTGGGTGATCGCGCAGAAGACTCTTTCCGTCAGTCGATGTTGTTCTCACAGGGAAGCTTAGATATTTTCTTCTCTAACGCATTGGTGGGCGGCATTACATCCCTTGCATTAGTGCTTCTCTTCTGGCCATTGATTGGCAAGGTGATTGGCAAGAAAAAGGCTGCAGCAGCTTAAGAAGAAATACGCTAGAAAAAGCGATTTCCAGTAGAAAAGGGGCGCAAGCCCCTTTTTTCATGCAAAAGTCATAAATCCGATAAAATCCTACCAACATGAATTTCCGCAAAAACCACCTCATTCACTGGATTGCTGCAAGCGCAATCGCGATGAGTGCACTTGCCCCAGCCGTTTCACAAGCAGTATCGCTGGCAAAGCATGGTCAAGGTCTTACGATGGAGATTTGCTCTACTAGTGGCGCCAAGATGGAAATCAAGGTGCAGACAGATGACCAAGAGGTCGCTGATCAAGCGCAGCCCTGTCCATATTGTGTATCTCAGAACAGCATCGCCCCAGCTTTTAATACCAGCCTCACATTTGCAGCGCCAACATCAGTTGCGTTGCTTCCTCAGCTTTTCTATCAATCACCTAAGCCACTCGCAGTTTGGGTAACGCCTCCCTCAGCAGCACCTCCAGTACAAGCCTAAATACTTTTTAGGGCATAGCCTAGCTATGTAGTTGGCAACATAGTCGTAACTAAGTTGCCGTCATATTGTGTGGAGAAGTAAACCTTGTTGTACACAAAGAAAATCAGTGCATGCATTGTCATGTTATGGGCTTCAATCGTCATTAGTGCCCAGGCACAAGCACAGTTTGCTCCGCCGCCTAACTATGATCAAAAGTTGGCTGATATGGTTGTTACTGCAACAAAATCAGGAACCCTTCTGCGTGATATGACTCAGAACACCACAGTTTTGACTAAGGAAGAGTTAGAGATTTCACCCGATCAAACCATTGACCAAGTATTAAAGAACCAATCAAGCGTATTTTTGAATGATCAACCTTTTTATGAAAAGGATCCTACTGGTCAAAGTATTAACGTTCGTGGATTGGGAAATGCTAGAACATTGGTTTTGATTGACGGCGTTCCTGCCAATGATGCTATGTATGGAACTGTGCAATGGAATTTAGTTCCCATGTCAGCCATTCAAGATGTTGAATTTATCCGTGGCGGCGTTTCTAGTTTGTATGGAAATATGGGTATGGGTGGCGTGATTAATATTACAACCAAGCCTATTAGCGAAAATAAGGGGGAGATATCGGGAAGTATTGGTTCTTATGCCACTGGAACTGTAGCAGTGTCAAAAGAGTTGGCAATGAGTGACTCATTTAAATTGCGAGCTTCAGCTGATTATTTCAGTACCGAGGGATATCAGAATATTGCAACCATTTCTCCTTCTTCGCGGAGTGCGTTAAAGACGGGCATGGGTAATGAAAGTGCTGAAAATGCAAATTACAGATTGCAAGGGTCAGCAAAGCTCAGTCCAGATACAGATAGCTTTTTTAATCTTGGTCTGCATTCAATGTCAAACCTACCAACGGGCGGTTATAGTTTTGCAAGAAAATCCACTAACGAGATGACGCTTTCTGGAGGCTCAACCACAAGACTAAATTCTAGCGAGCAGGTTCAAGTAAATGCCTATTATGAGAACACCACATTGCAACAGCAAAATGTGAGCTCAAGCAATCCTTATATTAATGCTACGTTTCATAATCCCTATTATCAAGTTGGTGGATCGGGTCAATATACAAAAAATCTTCAGGATCAGGCAATTGATCAAGTGATTATGAGTGTGGATGCGAAGCAGTTATCGGCATCTAATTTTCAGAATAACTATGCCTCACCTGGTGCCGCAAATTACCAAACCAGTAAATTAGGGGCGCTGACCTCGCAGGTTGTTGCACAGGGCACCCAAAATTTTGCAGGTCTTTTAGGTCAAGTGAAATCAAATCTCAATACCATTCCTCTGCAGGCAACTTTATCGGCTAGGGTAGATAACTGGACTAGTCAGATCCCGACGAACTATACGCAAGCTGTTGGTGGCGCACAAGTCAGCACTGCTGTACCCAATCAATCCAAAACAAAACTAAGCCCAAATCTGGGTTTGTTATACCGCGTATCTAAGGAGTTGGATTTTAGGGCTGCAGCTTATCAGGCATTTCATGCTCCTGGTCTCAATAACTCTATCCGAAGTTATGGATCGGGCTCGAGCTATGTTGGTAATAATCCGTTCTTAACTCCAGAAAATATGACTGGATATGAGCTTGGATCTGACTATCGATGGAAGTCAGGATTTATTCAAGTTACTGGGTTTAATGCAAATGTTACTAATGCAATTGCTACCTACACCCTTTCAAGCAGTCAAATTGCTAGTACCTGTTCTCCAGTATGTAGTAGTGGCGCTAAATCGTATAGCAATGATCAATCACTTCGTAGTACTGGATTGGAGATGCAGGCACATTGGGATGTCAGCTCAAAATGGGCTACCGATCTTAGCTATACCTTAACCAAGGCAGTTTTAACTTCTACTTATGGAGCAATTGATACAGTCTTAAATCCTACGGGCGTGCAGATCGCTGGTACGCCTAGAAATATGGCAAGTGCAAATATCACTTACTATCCTATTTCAAAAACAAGCTTGACGACTTCAGTGCGCTATATTGGAAATTCTTGGTATGACACAGCCCATACTCTGCCAATTCCGGCGTATGCAGTATTGGGAGCGAGGGTGAACCATGAGTTGACTCCCAATACATCAGTTTATTTAAGTGCGGTAAATCTGTTGAATCGTAATTACATTACCTTTGGCTCTGGTTCTCAATATATTGCTGGTCAGCCTCAGACAATTACCGTTGGCGCACGTATCATCTTTTAATGATGAAATCCTATTTTTTTCTTTCGGCATGGTTAACTACATTAAGAGCCTTCTTAATAGGAGTGCTTTGTGTATGTGGTCGAGCAGAGGCCCAAATCGATCATTCATCTCCTATGGCGGCAGCAAAGATAAGCAATACTTGCCAAGGAGTTGGTTTGGAGTGCGCCAATGCAGCCACTCCATTTTTCGCTCTTGATGGCAAATTACTCCTGGCGTGGACTGCAAATGGAGTTGTATCAGTAGGGCAGTCATCTGATCTCGGAAAAACATGGATAGCGACTGTCAAAATTGTAGAGCATGGTAAGTCATTAGATACTGGTAGCGATGCCCGCCCCCAAATAGTGGCTGATAAACAGGACAATATATTTTTAGCCTATGCTTTTTTCAAAGACTCCCATTGGAATGCACAAATTAATACGGCTAGATCTACTGATGGCGGTAAATCTTTTACTGTTCCGGTATCCTTGGTTCAGGATAGTTCTAGTCAACGTTTCCCATCGGTATTGATCAGGCCGGATGACTCTATTTTTATTTCTTGGATAGATAAGCGCCTAGTAGTATCTGCCAAGCAGGGTGGTTCTAAACGTTTAGGCGGTTCAATTGCTTATTCATTTTCAAGTGATAGCGGAAAAACATTTAAAGCTGAGCAATTTGCGAATGAGAGTAGTTGTGAATGTTGTCGCATTGGTAGCGGTCTAGATCCACAAAACCAACCCGTGATTGTGTATCGAGCTATATTCCCAGGGGGTATTCGGGATCAAGCAAGCCAAGTTATTGCTACCAAAGGTGCTGAGCCAATTCGTCGAGTCGCAGATGATGATTGGAAGACCGATGCTTGTCCGCATCACGGTCCATCGATTGCAGTTTCTGGATCTGGCAAATTGCATGTCGCTTGGTATACCCAGGGAAATAAGCGCTCTGGTGTTTTTTATGCCAACTCTAGCAATCAAGGATTGAGTTATTCTGCGCCCGTCAGAATTGGAGCAGAAGGAGCGAACGTTTCTAGGCCTTATCTCTTAGCTTTGGGGCAACAGGTATGGTTAGTATGGAAAGAATTTGATGGAACCCACGCTTTGGTTTACATGAAACAATCTACTGATGATGGTAAAACGTGGAGTACTCCACAGATGATTTCTAAAACAAATGGGTATAGCGACCACCCCTTATTGATCAATCAAGGAGATACGGTATTTTTATCTTGGCTGACAAGAGTCGACGGGTATCAATTGATTCAGCTTGGACAAAAACAATGAGAAGATATTTATTCGCCTTAATCATTACTATTGGGTCGATAAACCTTGCCTTTGCTGATAAGGCAACCCTGAAGCCTTATCAAAGTGGTGAATGGTCTAATTTAGTGAAGAGTGCTAATGGCGCACCCATCGCCATTCATTTTTGGGGGGTTACCTGCCCGTCTTGTGTCAAGGAGATGCCGCAGTGGGGGCTGTTCGTGAAGAGTCATCCGAATGCAAAAATAATTTTTATTCAGGTTGATGATGTTTCACAAGACGCAATGAAAAAAATGCTGAGCAAAGCGGGCTTGGATAAAGTGAATAATTATTATGTCGCTGCGCCTTTTGATGAGCGCTTGCGTTATGAGATCGATCCTAAGTGGCATGGCGAGACGCCAACAACAATCTTGATAGATAAAAATGGGAAGGCTTCCCGTAAAACAGGTTTGATTAATTTTCAGCAACTACAGTCCAAGCTGGTTACTGGCGACTAGAACAATCAATTAACCGATAGAAATTAGGCTTCAGCAAATATGCGTACCTGGTTAATGAAACGAAATTGCTCATTGACACCCAAACAAGTGGGGTGGTTCTATGCGTCTATCTGCGCTTTTTCTTTCTTAATTGCAGGATTCTTTTTGGCTCTTGGTATTTGGATGGTAGTCATTTTTACCTCCCTAGATATCTTGGCTTTAACATTCGCTCTTTATATCTACACCCGTCATGCGCTAGATTATGAAAAAATTTCTATTGACGACAAAGTCTTGGTTGTTGAGCAAAGTTGGGGTGGCAAATTAAAAACCCATGTATTTAATACCTTGTGGACTCGGTTAGAACGCGAGGGCTTTAAGGGCAGGCGTTTGGCATTAAAAAGCTCAGATCATTCTCTGCCCATTGGACTATTTGTCCGTCAAGACCAGTTTGAGGTCTTTGAGCAGGAGTTGAAAGCGCATTTAGGTAATCGTTAGAAAAAATTTAAAACTGTTTTAAAGAAGAGGGATGTCAATATGAAATCAAAATTACTCGTAACCATGTGTGCGGCAATGGGAATTGCTTTAAGCGGTACTGCTATTGCGCAAAACGCTTCAGTGGGCTCTATTAAGATTGAGAATGGCTATACCCGCGCTACTGCCCCTGGGCAACAAGTTGCTGGCGGCTTTCTGAAGATTGAAAATAAAGGGGCTGCTGATCAATTGATATCGGCTAGCTCACCGGCTGCAGGTGAAGTACAGTTACATGAAATGGCCATGGATGGCAATGTGATGAGGATGCGTCAAGTAAAGGATATCGCTTTACCCGCTAATGGCGCTGTTGAGCTAAAACCCGGTGGCCTGCATTTAATGTTCATGAACATCAAAGCACCTTTGACTGCAGGTGAAGCTGTTCCAGTCAAACTGAAGTTTGCCAAAGCAGGTGAAGTCGAAGTGAAGCTACCAGTCAATGCTACAGCTCCAATGAAGCATTGATAGTAGCTGAGCAGTAGAAATTAAAAGGTCCCTGAATCAAATCAGGGGCTTTTTTACTAGACTGCTGATTCAGTTTGCTTAAGTAAGATCTAAATCCAAATCTGTCACCGCACCTTTGCTAGCACTGCTAGCAAGGCTTGCATACTTTGCCAAGAGGCCGCGGGTATAGCGTGGCTTAGGTTGTTTCCAAGCTGCGCGGCGTTTAGCAATCTCTTCATCACTCACATTGAGTTGAATGAGGAGCTTGTGAGCGTCGATGGTTACAGAGTCACCTTCATGGATGAGGGCAATGACGCCCCCCACATAAGCTTCTGGAGCTACGTGACCAACGACCATGCCCCAAGTTCCACCAGAGAATCGACCATCAGTAATAAGGCCTACAGACTCACCTAAGCCTTGACCTACTAAGGCAGAGGTCGGGGAAAGCATCTCGCGCATTCCGGGGCCACCTTTGGGGCCCTCATAGCGAATGATCACGATGTCACCATCTTTGATCTTTTGCGCCATGATGGCTGCCATAGCATCGTCTTCAGAATCAAATACACGCGCTGGGCCAGTAATCGATGGGTTCTTAAGACCCGTAATCTTGGCTACGCAACCCTCTGGAGAGATATTGCCCTTCAGAATGGCTAAGTGGCCTTGTTTGTACAAAGGATTGTCTAAAGTGCGAATCACTTTTTGATCAGCACGCGGCACTGAAGGGATATCTTTCAACACTTCTGCAATCGTTTTGCCAGTAATGGTCATGCAATCGCCATGTAGCAAGCCACCATCAAGCAAAATTTTCATTACTTGTGGAATGCCGCCAGCCTGGTGCAAGTCGGTTGCCAAATAAGTGCCGGATGGTTTCATATCCACAATGACAGGAACGCGCTTACGAATACGTTCAAAGTCATCAATCGTCCAATCGATTTCAGCCGCACTAGTAATGGCGAGGAAATGCAATACCGCATTGGTAGACCCGCCGACTGCCATGATGACGCTGACTGCGTTCTCAATCGATTTCTTGGTAATGATGTCGCGTGGACGTAGATTGTTCTTGATAGCTTCTACTAAAACGCGGGCAGATTCAGCGGCGCTTGCGACTTTTTCCGCATCTTCGTTGGCCATCGTAGAAGAGTAGGGCAGACTCATACCGAGGGCTTCAAAGGAGGAGCTCATCGTATTGGCTGTGTACATACCGCCACAAGAGCCGCTTCCTGGACAGGCATGTTGTTCCACACCCTTCAGATCTTCTTCGTTCATGCGGCCGGAAGTAAATTCACCAACAGCTTCAAATGCAGAAACGATATTCAGGTCTTTGCCTTTGTAGTGACCTGGCTTAATCGTCCCACCGTATACATAAATGGCAGGAACATTGGTGCGGGCAATAGCCATCATGCCGCCGGGCATATTCTTATCGCAACCCCCGATCACTACTACACCGTCTTGCCATAAACCATTGACACAAGTTTCAATACTGTCAGCAATGACTTCGCGAGACACGAGCGAGTATTTCATGCCTTCAGTGCCCATGCCAATCCCATCAGAAACCGTGGGCGTACCAAATGTTTGTGCTTTTGCGCCTGCTTCTTCAAGTGCAGTTACAGCCGCATCAGTTAATTTTTGCAGACCACTATTACAAGGAGTAATCGTCGAGTGGCCATTCGCAACGCCAACCATTGGCTTGGAGAAATCCTTTTCTTGATAACCCATGGCGTAATACATCGAGCGATTAGGTGCGCGAGCGACTCCCTCGGTGACCATACGTGAGCGTTCGTTGAGGCGTTTCATGCTTATTACTCCAGAAAAGGTTTGTTTTGAAAGGCTCTATTGTGCCGTGAGATGGGCTAAAGGGTGTGCTGCACGAAGGGGTAATGCATACCCATCTTAATGTTGCACTGCAATACTAAAAAAAACGAGCCTCGTTCTCTCAGGTAAGTTTGACTAGAAAAGCCGCTTCCTTCGGATTTTCAGGGGCTGAAAAATGTCGTGCTGATATTTCTGCGTAAGGCCAATGTTCAATAAAGTATTATATTTATCAATGCATTAGAATTACTACGATAAAAATAGTGAGACAGTTCCGCCATGGACAATCCTGCAAAACTTCCGGAGATACGAAAAGAGGCTTTTTCTAAGGCCAGGGAGAGTCTTGGTTTAAGCGCTAAGGATTTATCGGTTATGGCCTGTCTTTCTGTTCGCCAAATTGAGCAAATTGAAAATGGCGAATCCAGTTCTTTCTATGGTCTTCAAATTAAGGTCACTGCAGCAAAAAAAGTTGCCGCATTATTAAAACTCAATTTAGAAGATGCTTTTGACTTTGGTGAGGCGCCGATGGCGAAGAAAGCTGAAGTTGAAAAGGTAGCAGAAGAAAAGAAAGAAATTCCTGCTGTAATCACTCCACCGGTAGAAAAAAAAGTATCACCTGTAAAGCCTGAAACAGCTAAGCCGCTAGAGAAAATAAAAGAACTCGTCACTATTTCATCGAATTCATCAGGCCAAGAAAAAAATCCTCAGAAAAAATTATTGATTCTTCTAGGCATCGCGGTAACTTTAATCTTTGCAGTTGTAAATCTACGCCCACTATTTTTCCCAGAGCCAGTTAAGCAAGAGATTGTGATTTTGGAAGAAGTTGCTCCAGCAAATCCACCTGCAGAGCCGGTAGCTGAAGCCAAGCCAGAGGAAAAGCCTGTTGCGACTGTGCTTGCTGTTGCTCCTCCTGCACCAGCGCCCGCTCCAGCAATTTCCTTGGAGTGCCCGCCTGCAGATTCGTCAGTAGTGAGCTACAAAACGGATGCGCCCAAAAAGTCTGGGGATGTTGTATTTTTTCAATCTAAAACTGCGCAAACAGTCTGTGTTGTTGACGCTAGTGGCAAGACGCAAAACAAAACTCTAGAGCCTGGAGTGGGAGCTAGTATTTTGGGAAAACCACCTTTAAAGGTTTTAACTTCTGGCTTAGCTCAAGTAGATATGTATTACCAAGGAATGAAAGTTCGTCTTTCCAATCCCACTGCCAAGACTATTATTTTGGAGCAGGCTGAAATTATTCAGCCTTCCGCTCCATTAGATTCTCAGTTACGTTAACGTTGTTGAGTGGTTAAGCTGAGCCTGTCAATCGACAGTCTTGATTAAACCGCCGATTCGTTTGTTTCGCCTGTACGAATACGAATCACTTGCTCAACCGCGGTAACGAAAATTTTCCCATCACCAATTTTCCCTGTGCGCGCAGCTTTGGTGATTGCCTCAAGTGCTACCTCAACGCGATCACTGGCAACCACAGCCTCAACCTTTACTTTAGGCAAAAAGTCGACCACATACTCAGCGCCACGATAGAGTTCGGTATGACCCTTTTGACGGCCAAAGCCTTTTACTTCAGTCACAGTTAAGCCAGTAACTCCTACTTCGGCCAATGCTTCACGAACTTCATCGAGTTTGAACGGTTTAATGATTGATGTAATGAGTTTCATGTATTCCCCCTAATGCAGTAATCATACCTAGAACTGGAAAAAAGTGCCAAATTCGGACTTTCCTGACAGACTAGGCTCTAAATTGAGAAGTAATCGGATAGCGCCAATCGCGGCCAAAGGCACGCGTTGTCACGCGCACCCCTGGAGGAGCCTGGCGGCGCTTGTACTCGTTTAATTTGATCAGGCGCGTTACTTTTTCAACACTCTCTGGATCAAAGCCGGCAGCAATGATTTGCTCAATGGATTGGTTTTGCTCCATATACCGCTCAACGATGCCATCTAAAACCTCGTAGGTTGGCAGGCTGTCTTGGTCTTTTTGATCTGGGCGCAATTCAGCAGAAGGAGCGCGCGTCAAAATGCGCTCCGGAATGACGGGAGCGATGCTATTGCGATAAGCGCATAAACGATAGACCAAAGTTTTAGCAATATCTTTAATCACTGCAAAGCCACCAGCCATGTCGCCATACAAAGTGCAATAACCCACTGCCATTTCACTCTTATTACCGGTAGTCAGAACGAGTCGCCCCGTTTTATTCGAGAGCGCCATCAACATCGTGCCACGCACACGCGCTTGAATGTTTTCTTCTGTGGCATCAACCTGCATGCCTTTGAACTGCTCAGCTAAGGCTTGCTCGAGAGCGTCAACGGGACCACTAATTGGGATCTCATCGTATTGAACATTCAGATTCTGGGCTAATTCACGGGCATCAATCCAAGAGATATCAGCGGTATAGCGTGATGCCATCATCACAGCACGTACTTTGTCTGCACCAAGGGCATCGACTGCAATCGCCAACACAAGAGCGGAATCTACGCCGCCTGATAAGCCAATAATCACACCAGGAAAGCGGTTCTTGTTCACATAGTCGCGCACACCCAGTACTAAGGCTTGATAAGCCTGAGCCTCAACACTTTGGGGTGGGGAGATTGAGCCTTTTTCGAGCTCACCTCCGGAACTGACATTTACAACACCTAGTCCAGTTTCAAACTGGGGCATAGACATAACCACTTCGCCATGGCTATTTAATGCAAAAGACCCGCCGTCAAACACCAATTCATCTTGACCACCAACGGCGTTGACATAGACTAAAGGCATTTTGGTTTGCTCAATGTGAGCACGCAATACATCGATACGCAGCGCCTCTTTTTTCAGGTGATAGGGCGATGCATTCGGGACGAGTAAAACGTGTGCGCCAGCCGCATGGACTTGTTTCGCTGGCCCTGGATGCCATGCATCTTCACAGAGAATCAGGCCATACTGAATGCCTGCGCAGTCAAATACACAAGCTTGCTTACCGGGCACAAAGTAACGCACCTCATCAAAGACTTCGTGATTAGGTAGCTCTTGTTTGGCATAGCCTGCAATGACCTTGCCATTCCGTAAAACGGAAGCATAGTTTTGTAGACCTGCTGACGTTAATTTTGGGTGACCTACTACGACCGTCAGATCTGGATATTGGGATAGATCTTGTACCAAAGAATCAAGCTGCTTTTGCGCAGCCTCAATGAAGGCAGGCCGGAGCAATAAATCTTCTGGGGGGTAGCCGGTCAGAGAAAGCTCAGGAGTAACAACAAGCTTGGCGCCTTGAGAAAAGGCCTCTTGAGCTGCTTTGTGAATCAGTTGCGCGTTACCAGCCAGATCACCCAGCAGCGGGTTCATTTGGGCTAAGGCAATTTTCTGTGCGCTCACTCCGAATCACAAAGCCTTTACTATCAATTGAATCAACACTAAGTTAAGCGTGCTCTTTGTTGTAACGATCGATGCCCTCAAGAATCTCTGTATGAGCATCGGCAACGCCACCCCAGCCTTTTACTTTCACCCACTTGCCTGGCTCGAGATCTTTATAGTGCTCGAAGAAGTGCTGAATTTGGTTTAAGCGCAATGGGTTGATATCTTCTGGTTTTTGCCAGTGTGTGTAGATTGGCAAAATCTTATCTTCTGGGACGGCCAACAATTTAGCGTCTTGCCCACCTTCATCTTCCATTTGCAAAACACCAAGTGCGCGGCAAGCAACCACGACACCCGGAATCAGTGGAAATGGAGTAATCACGAGAACGTCAACAGGGTCACCATCGCCAGCAATGGTTTTATTGATGTAGCCATAATTGCAGGGATAGTGCATGGCAGTACCCATAAAACGGTCTACGAAAATGGCGCCACTTTCCTTGTCAACTTCATATTTGATTGGATCCGCATTCATGGGGATTTCAATGATGACGTTGAAGCTTTCAGGGATCTTTTTACCTGGCTTGACGTTGTCGAGACTCATAAATACTCCGAATAATGATTAGTAAATACCCTGATCCTGTGGAGGGGGCGCAGGGGTGATTCTGTTACATACTGTTACGGCTTAAAGACATAGTTTAAAGCTTTCAGAAACCGGGTCGACCTAAGCGCAAGTAGCAAAAAACAATAAAGATTAAATTTAGGGAGTTCAAGCATGAGTAATGTCACTTTAGGCTTGTATTTTGCCTTGGTATGCGGAGTCATAGCCGTGATTTACGGTTTTGTGATGCGTAGCTGGATTTTGAAGCAAAGTACGGGCAACGCCAAAATGCAAGAGATTGCGGAAGCGATCCAGCAGGGTGCGGCGGCCTACTTATCACGCCAATATAAAACGATTGCGATCGTTGGAGTGATTCTCACCATTCTGATGGCGCTCTTTTTGGATTTTGCGACAGCGATTGGCTTTGTCGTGGGCGCGGTTCTCTCAGGCGCATGTGGTTTCATTGGTATGAATGTGTCAGTCCGCGCAAACGTGCGCACCGCTGAGGCTGCAACCAAGGGTATGAATGAAGCTCTCAACGTTGCCTTTAAGGGTGGCGCGATTACCGGTATGTTGGTAGTGGGTCTTGGACTCTTGGGTGTTGGTCTGTTCTTTATGTTCCTCGTTTCCATTGGCGCAGGACAAGACCTCTCCGCAGTATTGCATCCCCTCATTGGCTTGGCATTTGGCTCTTCATTGATTTCGATCTTTGCACGTTTAGGTGGCGGTATCTTTACTAAAGGTGCAGACGTTGGTGCTGACTTAGTAGGTAAAGTGGAAGCAGGCATTCCGGAAGATGATCCACGCAATCCAGCAGTGATTGCCGATAACGTCGGTGATAACGTTGGCGACTGCGCTGGTATGGCAGCTGACTTGTTTGAAACGTATGCTGTGACATTGATTGCAACCATGGTGCTGGGTTCATTGATGGTCGCTGGTGCTCCCGTAGCAGCCATCATCTATCCATTGGTGCTAGGTGGCGTATCGATTATTGCTTCGATCGTTGGCTGTTCATTTGTTAAAGCAACCCCTGGTATGAAGAATGTGATGCCTGCTTTGTATAAAGGTCTGATCATTGCGGGCGGCTTATCACTGGTTGCCTTTTACTTTGTCACCAACTTCATCATGCCTGATGATGCGCTGGGTATTCCGGGTAGTCAGTGGCGTTTATTTGGCGCAACTATTGTTGGCCTCTTGCTTACTGCTGCTTTGGTATGGATTACCGAGTACTACACTGGTACTCAGTTCAAGCCAGTACAGCATATTGCTGAAGCATCAACTAAAGGTCATGGCACAAACATCATTGCTGGCTTAGGCATCTCAATGAAGTCAACTGCTTATCCAGTCTTGTTTGTTTGCGCAGCGATTTATGCAGCATATTGGTTGGCTGGTTTATATGGCATTGCGATTGCCGCTACCTCGATGTTGTCGATGGCCGGTATCGTTGTGGCTCTAGACGCATACGGACCGATTACCGATAACGCAGGTGGTATTGCGGAGATGGCAGGTTTGCCACAAGCAGTGCGTGATATTACTGATCCATTGGATGCAGTGGGCAATACAACTAAAGCAGTTACTAAGGGTTACGCCATCGGTTCTGCTGGTTTGGCTTCATTAGTCCTCTTTGCCGATTACACCCATGCTTTAGAAGGTATCGGCCAGCAAGTCTCCTTTGATCTGTCAAACCACATGGTGATCATTGGTCTCTTTATTGGGGGCATGATTCCTTACTTGTTTGGGGCGATGGCGATGGAAGCAGTAGGCCGTTGTGCTGGTGCAGTTGTTGAGGAAGTGCGTCGTCAGTTCCGCGATATTCCAGGGATCATGGAAGGTACCGCTAAGCCTGAGTACGGTAAAGCGGTAGACATGCTCACTTCTGCGGCGATTAAAGAGATGATCGTTCCTTCATTGTTGCCAGTGGTTGCTCCAATCGTAGTTGGTCTCTTGCTAGGACCTGCTGCATTGGGGGGTTTGCTCATGGGCACAATCGTGACAGGTTTGTTCGTGGCAATCTCGATGTGTACTGGTGGCGGCGCTTGGGACAATGCCAAGAAATATATCGAGGAAGGTAACTTCGGTGGCAAAGGTTCTGAGGCGCACAAAGCTGCTGTGACTGGTGACACTGTAGGCGACCCCTACAAAGACACTGCAGGTCCTGCAGTCAACCCACTGATTAAGATCATCAACATTGTGGCATTGCTCATCGTGCCACTTTTGCCAGTGATCTCACGCTAAGTAATGCTTAGTAAGTAATATGCATTAGTAGCCAAAGTATCAAATAAAAAACGCCTAGCATTGCTAGGCGTTTTTTATTATTCAGCCTCTAAAAACTAATCTAAAGTTTCTAAGTAACGTTGCGCATCTAGAGCGGCCATACAACCGGTGCCGGCACTAGTAATCGCTTGACGGTAGATGTGGTCCTGAACATCGCCAGCAGCAAACACGCCCGGAATATTGGTAGCTGTCGCATTGCCCTCCAATCCTGAGTGAGTTTTGATGTAGCCATTATTCATTTCTAGCTGACCAATAAAGAGCTCGGTATTGGGTTTGTGACCAATCGCGATAAATGCACCAGTAACGGCGATATCTTCCGTGCCGCCATCTTGTTTCTTGATGCGCACACCAGTCACACCTTTTTCATCACCGAGCACTTCATCTAATGTGGCATTCAATTTCAGCTCTACCTTGCCTTCGGCAACTTTGGCCATCAAGCGATCATTCAAAATAGGTTCGGCACGGAATTTATCGCGACGGTGAATCACGGTCACTTTTTTGGCAATACCTGTGAGATAGAGCGCTTCTTCCACCGCAGTATTGCCACCACCTACCACGCATACATCTTGATTGCGATAGAAAAACCCATCGCAAGTTGCACAACCAGATACGCCGCGCCCCATAAACGCTTCTTCACTTGGAAGGCCAATGTATTGAGCGGAAGCACCGGTGCTAATAATCAAAGCATCACAGGTATAGGTTCCAGAGTCACCCACTAAGCGAATCGGCTTCTCTTTGAGAGCCGCTGTATGAATGTGGTCAAAAATGATCTCGGTATTGAAATGCTCCGCATGCTTCAAAAAGCGGTCCATGAGCTCTGGGCCTTGCACGCCTTCTGGGTCGGCGGGCCAGTTTTCAACGTCAGTGGTGGTCATTAATTGACCCCCTTGAGCCAAGCCAGTAATGAGGGTAGGCTGTAAATTGGCTCGGGCGGCATAGACTGCAGCGGTATAGCCGGCAGGACCAGATCCGAGGATGAGAACTTTTGAGTGTTTTGGGGTATTTGTAGTCATACCCAAATTATAGGTTTGCTTGTTTACAATCGGTAGAACATGGCGAGAACCGTATACCCGAAATCCCAATTGCCCCAGTCCCCAGAAAAAGGCGGGCCGGATCGGATGCCCCGCCTGCTCCTAGAGGCCCGTTGGTTTATTTCCCTAGGCTTATGCCTTGGACTATTTGCCATTTTGATTACCTATTCCAAGGCTGACCCAGCCTGGTCACATGCCAGTTTTCAGGCTCCCAAGAACCTAGGTGGCCGTTTTGGGGCTTATTTAGCGGATTTGATGCTCTACATCTTTGGGATTTCTGCTTTTTGGTGGGTTGTGCTATTCGGGCGTCGGGTTCTAAATGGCTGGAGGGAGCTTTGGAGTATCCCTTTGCCCCCAGATCCAGAAGCTAAACCCGACTCTCTCTTAATGCGTTGGTTGGGCTTTGGCTTAACTTTGGCGTGCAGTATGGGGCTGGAGTCTATTCGTTTGCATACTCTGTCCTGGCAGCTTCCTAGACCTCCTGGTGGTATTTTGGGAGAGTTAATCGGCGACCCTTTGCAAATGTCCTTGGGTTTTACAGGTGCAACCTTAGTACTTCTATTTGGACTTTGTGCCGGCCTTTCTTTATTCCTGCATTTCTCTTGGCTAGATATTGCTGAAAAAGTAGGGCGAATTTTGGAAGTATCTTTTCATCGCATACGCGAGCGTCGCGATAGTGAAGAAGATCGTAAGCTAGGTGAAGCTGCTGCTGAAGAGCGAGAAGAGTTTGTGGAAGAGATTCGGGGGCGTGTTGAAGTGGCAGCGCCAGTACAGATTGTGCGTGCACCCATAGAGATCGCAAAGAGCGCTCGTGTAGAGCGTGAAAAACAACAACCACTATTCGTTGATATCCCTGATTCTGAATTGCCACCACTGGCATTGTTAGATCCAGTTCCTGAAGTAAAAGAAACCATCTCCGCTGATGTCTTGGAATTTACGTCTCGTTTAATTGAGCGGAAGTTAGCTGAGTTCAATGTTCAGGTTACCGTGATTGCCGCTTACCCTGGTCCCGTAGTAACGCGTTACGAGATTGATCCGGCGATCGGCGTGAAGGGTAGTCAGATCGTTAATCTCTCCCGTGACTTAGCACGCTCACTGGGTGTTGTCAGTATGCGTGTAGTAGAAACCATTCCAGGTAAAACTTGTATGGCTTTGGAGTTGCCAAACCCAAGGCGCCAATCGGTTTACTTGTCTGAGATTCTGACTTCACAGGTATATAACGACAATCATTCTTTATTGACTCTCGCTTTAGGTAAGGATATTTCAGGCAGTCCCATGGTGGCTGACTTAGCGAAGATGCCGCACTGTTTGGTAGCGGGTACAACGGGTGCCGGTAAGTCGGTTGGTATCAATGCCATGATTCTTTCGCTGCTCTTTAAAGCGAAGCCGGATGAAGTGCGGCTGATCATGATTGATCCAAAGATGCTTGAGATGGCAATGTACGACAAGATCCCACATCTGCTTTGCCCAGTAGTGACTGATATGAAGCAAGCGTACAACGCATTGAACTGGGCGGTAAACGAGATGGAGCGTCGTTACAAGCTCATGAGTAAGTTTGGCGTGCGTAACTTAGCTGGCTTTAATAAGAAGATTCTAGAGGCTGAGGAAAAGGGTGAGAAGCTCACTAATCCATTTAGCTTGACGCCAGAAGATCCAGAGCCAATCTACAAGGCACCAGTTATTGTGATCGTCATTGATGAGTTAGCTGACTTGATGATGGTCTCTGGCAAGAAGATTGAAGAACTCATTGCCCGTATTGCGCAAAAAGCGCGTGCTGCAGGGATTCACTTGGTATTGGCAACACAGCGCCCTAGCGTAGATGTGATTACGGGCTTAATCAAAGCGAACGTGCCAACCCGTATCTCTTTTCAAGTCAGCAGCAAGATCGATAGCCGCACGATTTTGGATCAGCAAGGTGCTGAGGCACTTCTCGGTATGGGTGACATGCTATATATGGCCCCAGGTACTGGCCTGCCGGTTCGGGTACATGGCGCATTCGTATCAGATGATGAAGTACATCGTGTGGTGGAATGGCTTAAAGAGAAGGGCGAAGCTAACTACATTGATGGTGTACTCGAAGGCGCAGATGAATCCAACATCGATGCCTTAACAGGTGAGAGCGGTGGCGAGTCTGATCCACTGTACGATCAAGCAGTCGCGATTGTTCTAGAAAACAAACGCCCATCCATCTCATTAGTGCAACGTCATCTACGTATTGGCTACAACCGTGCTGCTCGCCTCTTAGAAGATATGGAAAAAGCCGGTCTTGTATCCAAGATGGGCAATGGCGGCAATCGCGAGATTTTGCATCGTTCCTCCGAGTAAGGTTTGATTTTGCAAAGATTCTTATCCGCATTGGCGATTCAAATCTCCATCGGTATTGCGACGATTCTTTTTTCAGGTGTAGCGATCTCGCAAAGTGAGAGCGGCTCAGACCAATTACGCCAGTTTGTGCGTAATTCCAAAACGGCAGAAGGTGATTTTGTACAACAGCAGTTGCGCGCGCCGAAAGCGAATGAGCCGCAAGACAAAGGTCTCAAAGTCGTACGTCAGACGCAAGGCCATTTTGTCTTTCAGCGCCCGGGTCGTTTTGTGTGGGATACCCAAAAACCATATGAGCAAAAACTGATTGCAAATGGCAATCAACTCATCTTATGGGATAAGGATTTAAATCAAGCCACTTTTCGTCCAGCAGGACAAGCGTTGGCATCAACACCAGCAGCTATTTTGTTTGGTGAAAACTCATTAGATCAACATTTTGAATTGATCGAAGGTGAAGAGCGCTTGGGAATGAAATGGGTTACCTTGGTTCCTAAAAGTGACCCCAATGCTAAGAAACAAGGTGACCTACCATATACCAAGATCTCGATTGGTATGGTTAATGGACTGCCCAAAGCGCTGGAGTTAATGGATGGCCTGGGAAGTGTGGTTTTAGTCACCCTCGATAAAATCCAACTCAATGTCAATTTGTCTGCCAACCGGTTTAATTTCATGCCTCCTGCAGGAGCTGAAGTCTTACGCTTAAACTAGAGTCTAAATAAACAAGCACACCTAATCTATAGAGCATTAAATGATTGATCCGCAATTACTCCGCAAAGATATCGCCGCTGTTGCAGCGCGTTTAGCTACTCGCAAATTCCAGCTAGATGTTGAGAGGTTCATCATCCTTGAGTCTGAGCGTAAGTCTTTACAAACCAGCACTGAAGAATTACAAGCCAAACGCAATCAGTTATCTAAAGCGATCGGCATGAAGAAAGGCAAAGGCGAGGATGCCTCTGCTGAGATGGCTGAAGTTGCTCAAGTAAATACTGATATGGAAGCCGGCGCATCCAGATTAAGTACGCTACAAGTCGAGATTTCTGATTTCTTGATGGGTATTCCCAATCTGCCAGATGATTCTGTGCCAATAGGTAAAGACGAAACTGAAAATAAAGAAATCAAGCGGTGGGGTACAGAACCTATATTTGATTTTGAGATCAAAGATCACGTAGATCTAGGCGGTCCATTAGGATTGGATTTTGAAGTAGCTGCCAAGATTAGCGGTTCTCGCTTCGTGGTTCTCAAAGGGCCGATTGCAAGATTACATCGTGCCTTAGCGCAATTCATGATCGATACCCATGCAAGTAATCATGGTTACCAAGAAGTCTATGCACCTTATATGGTGAACGCTGCCTCAATGCGTGGTACTGGCCAATTACCGAAGTTTGAAGAAGACCTCTTTAAGGTTCCTCGTCAAATGGGTGGGGAGGATGGTAACGGAGAGTCAAAAACGGAAAACTTCTACCTCATTCCAACGGCTGAAGTTCCGGTAACTAATTTAGTAAGAGATGAGATCGTTAGTGCCGATAATCTCCCCCTAAAGTTTGTTGCTCATACCCCATGCTTTCGCTCTGAAGCCGGTAGTTATGGTCGTGATGTCCGCGGCATGATTCGTCAACATCAGTTTGACAAAGTCGAGTTAGTACAAATCACTAAACCAGAAAACTCCATGCAAGCCCTCGAAGATTTAACGGGTCATGCTGAGAAGATTTTAGAGTTGCTCGAATTGCCATATAGAAAAGTATTACTCTGCACTGGTGATATGGGATTTGGTAGCACCAAGACTTACGACTTAGAGGTATGGGTGCCTTCACAAAAGGCATACAGAGAAATTAGTTCTTGCTCCAGCATGGGTGACTTCCAAGCAAGACGAATGCAGGCTAGATTTAAGGAGGGGCAAGGCAAGCCAGAACTCCTACATACATTAAATGGTTCTGGACTTGCAGTGGGCAGGACATTGGTCGCGTTAATTGAAAACAAGCAACAAGTAGACGGCAGCATTGCGATTCCAAAAGCGTTGCAACTCTATTTGGGTGGCTTAGAAGTGCTCAAGCCAATCTAACTAAAGCGTCAAAGTTTTAATCTTCAGTCGAGTAGCATTCTCCTCAAGTATCTTGTCGAGTGTAACGAGTAGCTTTACTTTAAAATGTTTAGCAGCCGCAAGATGAAGTGCATCCCCGGAACGCAATTTAGAAGAACTATCTAGTACTAAAAGCCCTGCTGAATAAAAGACTTTATTATCAATTGGTAGCAATTCAATATCGTTATTGCATATAGCTTCAAAAATCTTCCAAGCGCTCTTGCTCTCCTTTGAAGTAATTTGCCCTGTTCTTTCTTTTATACCTAAGGCACTCGCAAACTCTGTAAAAGTCCAAGCCGAAGAAATTAATTTTGACTGTTTTACGCCGTCATACCATTTCTCAATAGCTTTACTTTTTGCTTCTTCTGTACACATAGCTACTAATACACATGAATCTACATATACCATTAATAGGGACCTTCAGAGCGTACTTCATCCATGACTGATTTGCCCATTTTCATTGAACTCCTTAACTCTTTAGCCATCTTCGCTAAGGTTTTACGATCTAGCTTTTTCGGTTTAATAATCAGGGATCCATCGAGAGACAGGGTTGCCTCAACTTTGTCACCCTCTTTAAGGTGAATTTGTTTGATGAGTGATGCCGGAATACGCATTGCAAGACTGTTGCCCCACTTTGAAATTTGAATATTCATGCTATTTCTCCTCACAATGGATATACATTAATGTATATCCATAGTAACGTAATTAATTTATCCATGCAAACAATTTTCAATAACCAACATTGAGCAAGTGACTTTATTACACGATGGCTATAATTGCCCTTCGGTTCGGAGAGGTGGCAGAGTGGTCGAATGTACCTGACTCGAAATCAGGCGTACTGTCAAAGGTACCGAGGGTTCGAATCCCTCCCTCTCCGCCAAATTGTCAAAAAAGTGCTTAAATCTATCAACGATATTATTTTTAGTGAGTAAGATCTCGAACGGTTAAAGGAAGCTCATGTCATGATGACGCCCAATGAGATAGAAAAATTAATACCTGCAGAAACTGCTAAATTTCGCTCACCCATTCCTACTCAAGCGATATCAAGCGATGAGTTTATGCCGTCTATACAAACTCCTAAGCAAAAAGAGCTAGAGAAGCGTATTAAAGAACTTGGCTCAAGACTTGCAAAGCATCAAGGAGTCTCTCGCCGGAGATTCTTTCAAGGTGCCGCAGGAATGGCAGCAGCCTTTGTTGCCATGAATGAAACCTTTGGCCCGCTTTATGGGGTTAGTCACGCTGAAGCAGCAACACCAGAACTGGCAAACGAACGCGCTGCATCCCTCAAAAGTCAATTCATCATGGATATGCATACTCACTATCTGCGAGATGACACTCGTTTAGAGGGATTTGTCAGATCACGCGAGGCAGTGGGGAAGGCAGCTTGGAATCCCGCCCTTGCAGGCAAGCCACAAACTTTAGATGATTTGAAATTTGCAAATTATTTCAAAGAGGTCTTCTTAGATAGTGATACTAAAGTCGCCTTAATTTCTGGATCAGGCTCTGAAGATCCGCGGGATTGGTTTTTAACCAATGAAATGAAGGCGCAGGCCCGTAAAACAGTAAACCAAGAGGCTGGTACTAAGCGCATGTTCTCACATGCAATTTTCATGCCCGGAACGCCTGGATGGCTAGAAAAAGCAGAAGCGGATTATGAAAACCTCAAGCCAGATTCATTTAAAGGCTACACCATTGGCGATAACACCAATAAACAACTTTCTACACATCCTTGGCGGCTTGATGATGAGAAGTTGCTGTATCCCTTTTATGAAAAGCTGGCAAAGTGGAGTAAGACGCAGCCAAGTCTTGCGAACGTTTGTGTACATAAAGGTTTATATCCACCGTCTGTAACACAGCAGTACCCACATCTATTACCCTATGCAAAAGTTGATGACGTCGCCAAGGCAGCAAAAGATTGGCCACAATTAAATTTCGTAATTTATCACTCCGCCTTTCGCTATACAGGTGGCACTTGGGATGAGGGTTGGCAGCAGTTCAGGCGCACAGGCCGAATAGACTGGGTAACTGACTTGGCACAGATTCCTCAAAAAGCCGGTGTCAATAATGTCTATGGTGATTTAGGGCAAATCTTTGCTCAGAGTACTATTGCTGAACCAAGACTCTGTGCTGCGATGTTAGGTCAGCTTATTCAGGGCCTTGGTTCTGATCACGTTGTCTGGGGAACCGATGCCATCTGGACAGGATCACCGCAATGGCAGATTGAAGCCTTACGCCGTCTTGAGATCCCAGAGGATATGCAAAAGAAGTATGGTTTTAGCCCTTTAGGTTCTGCTGATGGACCAGTCAAACGCGCTATCTTTGGCGATAACTCAGCGCGACTCTATCACTTTACTCAAGCACAACGCAGTGCGCTTGCAGGGGATAAGGTGGCTCTGGCTAAATTTAGTTATGACGAGTTTGGTGATGGTAGAACCAATCTGCGATATGGCTATATGCAAGCATAGATTGGGGTAATTTAATTGCAAGGTAAAAACATGGCTAGTTTTACAGCTGTATTGAGTCGGCTTTTCTTGGTATGTATGGGCGTCGTCTTGCTTGCCTGCTCAACACCACCGAGCAGATTTGGTGTTTATCAGCAGTCTGATGGAACTATTGGCGTGCATTCTCCAAAGGATGCCAAGGAAGAAGAAGCTCAGGAAATGGCGGTAGCAGAGTGCAAGAAGCTCGGAAAACGAACTGCGACGATTGTCGATAGTCGGAAAACGGTCAATGACCGCTTTCCGATGACGTACAACTATTTGTGTAGATGAATCTTAAATTAAGTGAGATGAAGTGCTTAGCTAAGCAACCATTTCTTAATAGACTTATTGACACACATAGCATCTAAGGCAAGACCAAAGAACTCAGAGCCATTCGTGACCATGCTTTCAATGGCTTCTACTTTGCCTGACTTGATGCCGCGTAGATAAGTCGCTGCACGATAACGCAGGAAGTGCTCAGTTTCACCTTCTTCATTCTCCGTTGAGCAAAGTTCTAGATTGCCATAGCGGGTTTCAGGATTGATATTGAGGATGGATAAGCTTAATGCACCAACTAATTTCTCTGGTACTGGGATTGGTACATAGGAGTAAAGCGAAATCAACATCTCTTCTTCATCTACTTCAATGATGTGATCAATATCCAAAACATCTTGTTCAGTTAACTCAGTCTCACCTGAATCGCCACCACCAAAAGTAGACTCAAACTGCAACATTGCCGTATTGCTGCCTTTGGAGATTTCGATCATGTCAGGGTAGCCAAGCAAACCTTTCCACCAATACATGAGAGAGAAAGTGCAGGGCTTTACCTCTACCAACCCTTTGTTAGTCGATTTAGCGAAGTAGAGACCATAAAACTCATCATCTTTTTCTAGACCATATTGATCAACCTTAGATGATTTGGCAACAGGTTTAGTGCTAGCCTTTTTGCTAACTTTCTTCGCTGCTGGTTTCTTAGTGGGCTTCTTAGCTGCCGCTTTTTTAGCAGCAGGTTTCATTACCTTTTTTACCGTCTTTTTAGAGGCTACTTTTTTAGCAGCTACCTTCTTAACAGCTTTCTTTGTAGGGGCTTTTTTTACCACCTTGGTCGCTACTTTCTTTTTTGCTGGTGACTTTTTTGTAGCCATGGTCTATTACCCTTCATTTTTGGTAGTTAATGTGCATCAGCACTGGTAGATATTACTGCAAATTAATTGCAATAAATACTAAGCCTATATGGGGTTTTTCCTGCTAAATATATTACGTGGGGCAGAATAAAAATATTGCCTAGCTTATTGTTCTCTTGGGTAGGCATTGATACACTGAAACTACGCATTATGAATAAACCCAGTCACTTTTGAATGAGGGAATCTATGTTTCCAGAATATCGCGAATTAATCACCAAGCTAAAGACAACAGACCGTCACTTTTCCCATCTGTTTGATAAACACAATAACCTGGATACCAAGATTCTGCGGATGGAAGACCATAAAGAGCCGAGTACGCCAGAGGAAATTGAAACTCTAAAGAAAGAAAAGTTGCTGCTAAAAGACCAGATTTACGCAGTGCTTAAGAAAGCCAGCGCCCAATAGAAGGGTAATCTTTCTTGAGGAGGCAGGCTTTGAGCAACTGATTGCCTGCTTCTGTTGTGCGCCCACCTCATGGCTACATTGGCCACAAACATCGTTATCCGCATCAAAGTAGCTAACCTCTTCTTGACAGGCGTGGCATTTAGATAAGTTATCTGCGCCCATTTAAAATGAAGATGTAATGAACAAATCTCTCAAACTCTTCTTACTCTTTTTGGCATCTATTGTTGCTATCGCCACTTTAGGCATTTGGTATGCAGCATCGTCGATCAACCCAGCTCAGTTAACGCAATTGCTGAGTTCCTCCGTGAAATCCGCCACCGGCCGTGATTTGAAGATTGCTGGACCTGTTAGCCTGAAATTATTTCCCTCACTAGGGATTGTTGCGCAGAAAGTTTCATTGAGTAATGCATCGTGGGCTGGTAACACTGATATGTTGACGGTCAAGCATGTGGAGTTAGATATCGAATTACTCCCCTTGTTAAGAAAAGAGGTTGCATTCAATGCGATTAATCTGAATGGTGTAGAGGCACAATTACAGACCAATAAAGCCGGCGACGGTAACTGGGATTTCTCGCCACCAGTTTCATCTGGAGTTAAGGTGAGCAATGCGACTCAGTCACCCTCGAATAGTTCTGTAGCTGCATCAAGTTCGACCTCAGACCAAGTCGACCCTGTCAGGATTAAAAATTTCAGCATTACAGATGCACATTTGAGTTATGAAGGTTTTGGCGCTGAACCTAAATCTATTCTGCTGTCTAAGTTATCGCTAGTGGGTAGTAGCAATAAAACAGAGATAGTGGGTCAAGCGCAGTACGCCAACTATCAATTACTGATTAAAGGCAGGACTAGTAATTTGCATGATGCTTTAGACAACTGGGATCTGAGCCCCGTCAAACTGCCCTTGGATTTTGATCTCACAGTGAATGGTAAAACCTTGGCCATCAATGGCGAAGTAGATAAAAAGCCTAAGAGCTTGCCAAACTTTAATATTAATCTGAGCTCTAAAGCTTTTGAGTTTGCTCCCTTAGCTGGCTCAGTAGTCCTCGCTGGTGCTAGTGGTGCTAAAAGTTCTCCCTCTTCAAAACCACGTGGAAAGTTTTTCTTTAGTGATGAAGCCTTGCCATTCGATATGCTGCCCTATGCTAGTGGAAAGCTTGCTATCAATATTCAAGAGCTGAGTATTCCAGGTCATGTGCCGCTGACGGATTTAAAAGGAATCTTTGTTTTTAATGGCCCTAAGATCGATGTCAATGATCTCTCTTTTGGTCTTGGTAAAGGTGTTGCTCAAGTGCGCGCTAGCCTTGCTGAATTTCAAGGTCCTAATCCGCTCATTTCAATGAAAGGTATGGCAAAGGGATTTACTCTAGAGCAGCTGATGGATGCAGTTGATTCCAATACCAAGGTCAAGGGTGGAGATACAGAGCTTGCCTTTAATCTTCGCAGTACTGGAATTTCGATGCATCAATTAGCGAGTCGGGCAAATGGCGCAGCGCAAGTTTCAATTGGTAAAGGTAGCCTAGATTCTCGCTTTATCGATGGTGGTGGTGATCTCCTCATCACGATTGTGAATGCCGTGAATCCAATGCGTAAGCAAACTGATCAAACCCTGTTAGAGTGCGCAGTTGTCTATCTACCAGTCGGTAATGGCCAGGTCACCTTGAATGATTCTATTGGGGTGGTAACAGATCGTTTGGATATGGTGCTATCTGGCTCAGTAGATTTAAAAACAGAGGCTTTAAATATCAAGATTGATCCTAGAGAAAAATCTGGACTGACAACGGGTGTCAATTTAGCGGGCTTAGTGAAGCTTCAGGGAACCTTGCTCAATCCTCAGGCAGGCGTCAATAAAGAAGGCGTAGTGAATAGCGCTATATCGATTGGCTTAGGAATTCTGACGGGTGGGGCAACGATCTTGGCTGAGAACGCTAAATCTATCGCTACCAAGAATGCGGTCCAGCCTTGTAAAGCAGCGCTACATTCTTGGTCAGATATTTATCCAGGTGCTAACTAGTTAAAAAACTAAGCCGCTCACAAATAGGCTAAACAAAGAAATAAAGATGCTGGCAAAGAATGCGGTCCAGAAGCTAGAGATCGTAAAGCCACTCACTACTGCTGATACCAGCATTAACACCAAGGCATTCACTACCAATAAGAAGAGACCCAAGGTCAACACGGTCAATGGCAATGTTAGCAATATCAGCAGAGGCTTCACGATGGCATTAGCAAAGCCGAGAAGCAGGGCGGCGATTAATAGCGAGCCGCCATCAGCAAATCGCAGTCCGCTAAAGATATAACTAGCCACCCATAGAGACAAGGAAGTTAAGCCCCATTGAATTAGAAATGGCATTAAGTTGCCCATAATTTATCCCTTTAATTATTTTTAATAATTGGTCTAGCGTTTATATAGTATCAG
Organism: Polynucleobacter sp. JS-JIR-5-A7; assembly: GCF_018687935.1. Taxonomy (NCBI): domain Bacteria; kingdom Pseudomonadati; phylum Pseudomonadota; class Betaproteobacteria; order Burkholderiales; family Burkholderiaceae; genus Polynucleobacter; species Polynucleobacter sp. JS-JIR-5-A7. The sequence continues at coordinate 696,034 of NZ_CP061308.1, forward strand.
CCGATCTAATAATGCGGCGGAATATCATCTTTTAAGCTACCACTACTTGCACCACCACTGCTAGCTTGCTCTTTAATGGCTTTGAGTTCGCGATACAGAAATTCAATTTGCTGTTGTTGTTTATAGACAGTCTCATTGAGTTTCTCAATAAGGTCCTCAGTAAAACTGAGTTTGATTTCGAGGTTGGTAATTCTGTCATCAGTCATTGGCGGCGCCTTATTTAGTAACAAGCTCAAATCGACCATCTTCCATTTCAGCTTTGGGTCTAATCCAAAAATCGTGCGATTGGAGTGATTCATAGACATAAGCTGGCTCTAGAGTGGCTTCAATATTTGCTAGAAAAGCGACCTTATAAAATCCACCGGTCTTTACATGTCTCAACTTTGCTCCAGGTTTAAAAAGTCCATCATCAGGATCAGCCATTTTGGGTTTACTCATAAAACGCACTTTCTAGGTATGATTTGGTGATGGCAAATTCCATCCCCTACTCCATTCTAGATATATCTCCCATTCCACAGGGGTTTACTGCCGCCGATGCGCTGCGAAACTCCTTGGATGTGGCGCAGCATGCTGAGAGGTGGGGCTATACCCGCTATTGGGTAGCAGAGCATCACAATATGACTGGTAATGCTAGCTCTGCAACGGCTGTATTGCTTGGATACTTGGCAGCGGGTACGTCTCATATCAAAGTAGGCTCTGGTGGCGTGATGCTCCCCAATCATGCCCCTCTAGTGATTGCAGAACAATTTGGCACTCTAGAATCTCTATATCCTGGCCGTATTGAGTTGGGCTTAGGCCGAGCACCTGGAACCGATCAAATGACAGCGCGTGCATTGCGTCGTGATTTACTAGGCAGTGATGATCGCTTCCCCCAAGACGTGCGCGAACTACAGCATTACTTTGGACCTATTCAGGAGGGGCAGTCTGTAAAAGCGATTCCAGGAGCCGATACTAATGTGCCGATTTGGATCTTAGGCTCTAGTCTCTATGGCGCTCAATTGGCCGCTCATTTTGGTTTACCGTATGCCTTTGCATCTCATTTTGCGCCTGAGCAGCTATTAGAGGCGATGTCGATTTATCGTGAACTCTTTAAACCATCTGCGCAACAAGCGACACCTTATTCTGCATTTGTCATGAATGTGGTAGCTGCCGATACCGATGAAGAGGCGCAGTATCTGTTTACAAGCTTGCAACAAAATGTAGTGCGCATGCGTCGCAATACTCGTGGTCAACTACCCCCGCCAATTGCTGATCTGGATGGGTTTTGTGAACCCCATGAAAAAGCAGCGGCAGCACACACTTTGCAATGTTCTTTGGTGGGTTCAATCGAGACGATTAAAAAAGGAATACGTACTTGGTTAGATCGCACCGGTGCAAATGAAATCTTATTTACTGGCCAGATCTTTGATCATCAAGCGCGTCTCAAATCATTTGAGATAGCGGCGAAGGCTACTCAAAGTCTATAAAGCGTTCACTCCAAAATAGCGTTGTAGTCAGAGGTGATGTAAACACCTTCCTTTGTGGCTTTATTCGCTAGCCTGAGGACTTCATTGTCTTTGCTGATCAACATACAGGGCTTTGCCGTATAAGCAATGTTTAAAAAGACTTGATCATCTGGATCACGACATTGCCATGGTGCGTTAATCAAGATTTCATCATCTATGGTTCTAGCTAAACTGCGCCACTCAGTAAGTATATTTTCTTGATGAATTTGTTCAAGACAGAAGAGGGGGCGACTAACAACATCAGCAAGCTCTTCAAAAGTTTTTGGGCTTGCTAAAGCATGAATCTGCCCATTAATAAGTGCCTGCTTGAGATGAATTGCTCTGAAGTCATTAAATACAAAGATATCTAATAAGACATTGGTATCAAAGACAACGGACTTCATTTAGTCTAGCTTTGATTGGAGCGCCAGATTTCTGGGGTGATGGTCACCTGGCCTTGATCGGACGAAATATAGGCTTCACCATCTTGAATATTGACGTGGATGACCATGCTGCGCTCAACCAGCTTATTGAGCTCTTTAGCCTGTTCTGCGGGAATGGAAATGACTTGTAGATTGCGAGCACGATTTAGTTTGTTGGCAATGCCATCCCACCAGATTTTGCTAGTATGTCCACCATAGCAATACACAACGACTTCGTCTGCCCTTCCACAAGCTTTGAGAATGCGCCGTTCATCGGGTTGACCAATTTCAATCCAGAGCTTAATAGCATCTGTCAGATCTTTAATCCATAAATCAGGTTCATCGGTATCGCTCAAGCCTTTAGTGAAGACGAGGTCTTCATGGGCCTGTAATGCAAAAGCGATGATTCTGACCATCATTCGTTCCTCAGTTTCAGAGGGGTGCTTTGCGATGGTTAGAGAATGACTACCATAGTAGTGGCGGTCTGAATCTGCGACATGAAGGTCGACTTTATGAATAGTTGCGCGGAGAGCCATACGGCATTATCGCCTTTTATGCCCAAGTGAACCCTGACAACCAGTATTATTTGTCTCAAGATCCCCAAATGACTATGTACCGTAGAGCCCCATGATCCGTATCACCGAACTGCGTTTACCCATTGCTAATGCTCCAGATGATCTTGAGCTGGCGATTCTGAAGCGTCTGAATTTATCGTCAAAAGATTTAATTTCTTTTGCAATCTTTAAGCGTAGCTATGATGCGCGTAAGAATGTTGCTCTAGCCTTCATTTATACAGTAGATCTTTCAGTCAGAAATGAAGCAGCGGTACTCAAGCAGTTTGCTAACGACACTCATGTCAGACCATCGCCGGACACTAGTTACCATTTCGTAGCTAAAGCACCTGAAACTATAAGCGCTGGCAAAGTATTGCGACCTGTAGTGATTGGCTTTGGCCCTTGTGGCATCTTTGCTGCTTTGACCTTGGCACAAATGGGATTTAAGCCCATCGTGCTTGAGCGCGGCAAGCGAGTTCGAGAGCGCACTCAAGATACTTGGGGTTTGTGGCGCAAAAATATTTTGAATCCTGAGTCTAATGTCCAGTTTGGTGAGGGTGGTGCTGGAACGTTTTCCGATGGCAAGCTCTATAGTCAAATTAAAGATCCGAAATTCTATGGACGTAAGGTGATTAAGGAGTTTGTTAAAGCAGGTGCACCAGCAGAAATTCAATACGTGGCAAAACCCCATATTGGCACTTTCCGTCTAGTTGGCGTAGTTGAAAAAATGCGTCAAGAAATTATTGATCTGGGTGGTGAAATTCGTTTTTCTCAAAAAGTGATTGGCTTTGATATTGAGAACGAGCAAATTACTGGAGTCAAAATCGAAGGGCAGCCTGATTTGCAGACTAAGCACGTAGTGTTGGCTTTGGGACATAGTGCACGTGATACTTTTAAGGCTCTGCATGATGCAGGCGTGTTCATGGAAGCCAAGCCCTTCTCGGTGGGATTTCGTATTGAGCATCCTCAATCCTTGATTGATAAGGCGCGTTTAGGACCCCATGCAGGTAATGAATTAATTGGCGCTGCAGATTACAAGTTAGTACACCACGCCAAGAACGGACGAGCCGTTTATAGTTTTTGTATGTGCCCCGGTGGAACCGTAGTCGCTGCAACCTCAGAACCCAATCGCGTTGTTACTAATGGGATGAGTCAATATTCTCGTAACGAGCGCAATGCAAATGCTGGCATCGTTGTTGGCATTACTCCAGAAGACTATCCAGGCGGACCGCTTGCTGGACTTGAGTTTCAGCGTCAACTGGAGTCAAAAGCATTTGAGCTTGGTGGCGGTACATATGAGGCTCCAGGGCAATTAGTGGGAGATTTTTTAGAGGGCAAGGCTTCAACTGAGTTTCGAAGCGTATTGCCATCCTATAAGCCAGGTGTTCATTTGACTGACTTGGCACAAGCCTTGCCTGCTTATGCGATTGAAGCTATTCGTGAGGCCTTGCCTGAATTTGAAAAGCAAATCAAAGGTTTTTCAATGAAGGATGCTGTTCTCACGGGCGTTGAGACTAGAACTTCATCACCTTTGCGCATTACTCGAGGATCAAACTTTCAGAGCTTGAATATTAAAGGTCTCTACCCAGCAGGTGAGGGGGCTGGATATGCCGGTGGCATCTTATCTGCTGGAGTAGATGGGATTAAAGTGGCAGAAGCAGTAGCGCTGGACTATTTTTCTTGAGCCACTTTATTGCTTGATTAATTTGCCAATCAGTTTTTCAAAGTTGGCTTCATCGAAGTGGAGATTATCAAAGCGCATGATCGAAAGATGCTGAGGCGGATCAATTCTACGTTGGGCATATTGATCCCAGTGTGCTAACTTCCATTTATCTCTAGCGTCACCACGCTTTTGCATACGAACCTTTGCTTCATTCTCATCGAGATCAATCCACGCAATGGATATGCTGGTCTGGAGTGGAATTCCCAATGCTTCTGGATTCAGCATCCTGCCGCTGTGTATTTCTTTCGAAAAGGGACCCACCAAAATCACGTTTACTCCAAGTAATAAGTTTTCTCTGGCGATATCTAGTAAGCCTTGATATTCCCAGTCACGCAGATTCTCAAGATAGTAGGGGCTATCGCGATCATTGGGGTTCTGGGTGGTAAGTTGCATCACATGGGCGCTATAAGCTCCATAGACCGTATCTTTATCCAAGAAGAAAAAGTCCTCCCCTGTTTTCTCAATAATGAGGGGAAGTGCCTTTTTGGCTAAAGTGGACTTGCCAGTCCCTGCGTGCCCTGCAAAGAGGATCAGGCGGGGTGCGTTAGGGGTGAGTTTGCAGATCATTTGTTACTAGTCTCGCAGAAATGAGGGGTAAGAGTGGAAATATCTCCTATTTTTCTGAAGTGACGATAATGTCGTCATGGCTTTAATCGTACTGACTGATGCAAAACTGGCTTTTGGCCATGTTGACCTCCTCGCAAATACCGCTTTTTCACTCGAATCTGGTGAACGTGTTGGCCTCATTGGCCGCAATGGCACAGGTAAATCGTCTTTATTGAAGATTTTGGCTGGTATTGAAAAAATGGATGATGGCTTGTTGCAATATCAACAAGGCTTGCGAATTTCTTACGTACCTCAAGAGCCGATCTTTGATGCTGAAGAAACCGTGTTTGAAGCAGTTTCAAAGGGTGTAGCTGAGGCTAAAGCCCTGCGCGAAGAGTACGAAGCCCTGAGCGTGGGCGAGTGGGATGACGCCGCTCACCATCGTTTAGACGAGGTGCAATCTAAGCTTGAGGCTTTGAGTGGCTGGAACTGGGAGCAGCGTGTTCATGAAACCTTAGACCGCTTGCATTTAGATGCCGAAGTCAAGATCAGCACTCTTTCTGGTGGCACAAAGAAGCGGGTGGCTCTAGCGCGTGCTTTAGTAGAGGTGCCTGATGTGCTGTTATTGGATGAGCCCACCAACCACTTGGATTTAGATTCGATTGCCTGGCTAGAAGAGCTCCTGAAAGAATATCAAGGCTCTGTCATTTTGATTACCCATGATCGTGCTTTCTTGGATAACGTTTGCACTCAAATTGTTGAGCTTGATCGCGGTATTTTAAGGAGCTACCCTGGTAATTTCACGCAATACGAAGTTCTTAAGGATCAAGAGCTAAATGCAGAATCCCTCGCTAATGCTCGTGCAGATAAATTACTAGCTCAAGAAGAAGTCTGGATTCGGAAAGGGGTCGAGGCGCGCCGCACACGCAGTGTGGCCCGAATCGCTCGCTTAGAAAAGTTACGCTCTAGTCGTGCGGAGCGCAGAGATGCGATCGGTCAAGTCAAGCTTGCAGTATCTGCTGGAGATCGCAGCGGCAAGATCGTTGCAGAACTAGAAAACGTGAGTAAATCTTACGGCAGACCGATTGTGAAAGATTTCACGGCAACCATCTTGCGTGGTGATAAGGTTGGATTACTTGGACCTAATGGCGCAGGCAAAACCACTTTGCTAAAACTCATTTTGGGCACGATTGCACCCGATTCTGGAACGGCAACGATGGGTACTCGTATTGAAGTGGCTTATTTTGACCAGATGCGGGAAGGTCTTGATCTCAATGCTTCTCTAGAGGATTACATTAGTCCGGGGAGCGAGTGGATTGAAATTAACGGCAATAAAAAACATGTCAAGAGTTATTTGAGCGATTTCTTATTCGCACCTGAGAGAACCAATTCCCCTGTCAGCACCTTATCTGGTGGTGAGCGTAACCGTCTTTTACTCGCACGTTTGTTTGCTCGCCCAGCCAACGTCTTGGTCTTGGATGAACCAACCAATGACTTAGATATCGATACCCTTGATTTGCTGGAGCAATTGTTACAAGACTATAAGGGTACGGTTTTCTTGGTGAGTCATGATCGTTATTTCTTGGATAACGTAGTGACCAGCATTATTGCTAATGAGGGTGATGGCTTCTGGCGTGAGTATGAAGGTGGCTATGAAGACTGGAAAATTCAAAAGGCGCGCTCTGACAAAATTCGTGCTGCAAACTCTAATCAAAAGTCTACCCCGAAGGCAGAAGTCAAGTCTGAGCCTATAGTAGAAGTAAAGTCAGTGGCTAAGCCAGCAGCCAAGAGTGGGGTGCAAAAACTCAATGGCAAAGAGCGTCAAGAGCTAGAGACCTTGCCTTTGGAAATTGAGCAATTCGAAATAGAGCAAGCCGATATTGGCATTGCCATGAGCAATCCTGATTTATATAAGAATGAACCAGAGTTAGCCGCCAGTATGCAAGCGCGCTTAAGTGAAATTACTGAGCAGTTAGAGCAAAAGTTACAGCGTTGGGAGCAACTCTTAAGTCGCTCTGAGTCCTAATTGCTGATGGGATCAATCGCCCCGTTTCAGGCGAGCCCGTAACTCAGCAATTTCATCAAGAAGATTCAAAGCCAGAGCAACGCCAGGAACATTGAGTTCTAAGTCATGACTCAGGTGCGCTGCGGTCTTAGCTCTTCTCAAAGAGTCACCACCAAAACGCCAATCCTCCGGGGAAGAGCCGGTAGGACTTAAAACTCCTTCTGTGACCCACGACATGATCATGTCCTCAGGTGTACGTGAAGCGTGTGAGAGCTCCACAATGCTCATATGTACTTCGTTTTCAACCACGCTACCTTCAATCCAAGTGATATTTGTAGTGTTTATTTGCGTCATCGCATCATCCCTTCAAATGGGTTCTGGGGTTGAAATCAAAAGCCTTTTCAAAAGCTTGATAAGCCTCTTTGTGGGCGTCACTATCTGCAGGTGGTAGTGCAATGGTTGGGACAACAAACAGATCACCCGGTTCAGCACTTGGAATACCTTTACCTTTAAGGCGCATCTTGCGGCCAGCCACAGTGCCTGCAGGAATCTTCAGTTCTAAGGTAGAGCCTGCAGGAGTGGGGATATTCACTGTTGTGCCTAAGGCGGCTTCCCATGGTGCTAAAGGAATATCGATGAATACATCTTTTCCATCCACGCGATAGATCGGGCTTTGGTGGAATTCAATTTCGAGATAGAGATCACCCGCTGGCCCTTCGCCAATTCCAGGTCCACCTTGGCCGGAGAGCCTGAGGTTTTGCCCAGCTTTAATTCCCTTCGGAATGCTGACATCGAGTTTGCGTTCTTGCGTAGTGACATGCCCACTCGCATCTTGGGTCGGCATGTGTAAGGCAATCGTCCGCTTGGCGCCGTTATAGGCGTCAGCAAGATCAATCAAAATTTTGGCGTGATGATCTTGACCTTTGAAATTCATGCCTTGGCGTGGATTACCGCTGTTACTGCCTCGTCCACCTTGGCGATGCTTGCCTCTACCAAAAAGAGATTCAAAGAATTCACTTTGATCACCCTCGAAGCCGCCACCATAGCCAGGGTGACCGCCACCATAGTCGGTATCAGAATATTCAAAGCCTTCATTCCAATTTGGGGGAGGCGTGAAGTCTTGACCGTTTTTCCAGTTAGCACCAAAGCGATCATAGGCAGCACGCTTCTCGGTATCTTTTAAGACTGCGTAAGCTTCGCCAATTTCTTTGAACTGCTCTTCAGCACCAGCCTCTTTATTCACATCTGGGTGATATTTGCGAGCTAACTTTCGGTAAGCTGTTTTGATTTCTGCCTCGGTGGCCGTCCGTGCAACACCGAGGGTTTCGTAGTAATCCCTAAATTTCATAAGCCAGTATTAATCCTAAATACGTAGTGGATTAATTCTACAGGCGTATTAGCTCATGACACCAATTTGCCAGGGGACAAACTCATAATCTCCTAAGCCTAAAAGCTCGCTCTTGGAGGGTTCGCCTGAGGCAGTTCTGAGGAACAATTCAAAAATGCGTTGACCCATCTCCTGAACCGAGACCGTGCCATCCAATATTTCCCCGCAATTAATGTCCATGTCTTCGGTAAGTCGCTGATACATTGGGGTATTCGTAGCCAGTTTGATACAAGGAGCGGGCTTAGAACCGAACATCGATCCACGACCAGTCGTGAAAGCGATGAGATTAGCGCCGCCGGCAATTTGTCCGGTAGCAGAAACTGGATCAAATCCAGGAGTATCCATAAAGACAAACCCCTTAGTCGTAACTGGTTCTGCGTATCGGTAGACTTCCATGAGTGGGCCAGTGCCACCCTTCATAGAGGAACCTAGAGACTTCTCAAAAATATTGGCGAGACCACCAATTTGATTGCCTGGGCTCACTTGACCATTAATTTGTACATCGCGACCTACTGAGTACTCATCTTTCCACCAACGAATCCGTTTGATGAGTTTTTCGCCAACCGATTGATTTGCTGCGCGGCGGGTGAGGGTATGTTCAACACCATAGATCTCTGGCGTCTCAGACAAAATTCCAGTACCTCCATGACGAGACAAAATATCAATCGCTGCTCCTAATGCTGGATTGGCAGTAATCGAAGAAAAGCCATCGGAACCGCCGCATTGCAAGCCAACAGTCAGATGACTGGCGGAAACAGTTTCTCGTTTGGCTTTATTGGCTTCTGGTAATAGAGCCTTCACTGCCTCGATACCCGCTTCAATTGTTTTGCGAGTGCCACCAGACTCTTGCATGATGAAGGTATGTAAGTTTGTTCCTGCCTTGAGGTCTTCCTGTTCCATCAAGCCTTTGAGTTGATTGCGCTCACAACCTAAACCGACGATGAGTGCAGCAGCGAGGTTAGGGTGGCGTGCATAACCAGCAATCGTGCGGCGTAGCAATTGCATGGGCTCACCACTCATTTCCATACCGCAACCGATATCATGGCTAAATGCCACCACACCATCTACATTCGGAAACTCTTTTAATCTTTCGGGTGTAAACCAATCCGCAATTTTGTTCACAACCGTTGCAGAGCAGTTTACGGTTGACAGGATGCCTATGAAATTGCGGGTGCCTACTTGACCATTCGGTCTGACGTAGCCTTGGAAAGTGGCACGCTCTGACTCAGGCAACATTTGTGTAGGCTTGAATTCGCTTGCATAGGCATAGTCACGATCAAATTCACGGAACTCTGTATTGTGGCTATGAACCATGGTGCCAGGTTCAATATCGACGTTAGCGAAACCTACAGTGACGTTGTATTTCAGAATGGGCTCGCCCTTGAGAATCTTTTTGGCAGCTATCTTGTAACCTGCAGGCACTTGGCTACGACTTGTAAAGCCCTCGCTCGGCACTTCAGCACCAATGCCGATGTCAATTCGTGCCACGACTATGTTGTCGTTTGGGTGTAAGCGAATGATCGGGCCGATCAGGCGTTTTTCGGAAATTTCAATCATGGATTTCTTTCAATGAGATAGTTTGATTATTCAGCAGTCGCGCCAGATTTCTTCACAATCGGACCCCACTTAGCAACCTCAGACTTAATGTATTCGCCTAATTGATTGGGTGTGCTGGTGATGATTTCAAATCCTTTGCCATTGATTTGGCCTTTGATTTCTGGATTATTCAGAACGCTAATGAGTTGAGAGTTGAGTTTGTCAACTACTGATTTTGGTGTATTTGCTGGTGCTACGATTGCATACACGAGCTCTACTTCAAATTTTGGTAAGTATTCTGAAATCGCTGGAATCTCAGGAGCGCTAGGGGAGCGTTTTAGGCTCGTAATGCCTAGAGGAATTAATTTTCCAGAGCGAACATAGGGGAGTGCAGCTGGAGTACCTACCAGCGCAGTCTCAATTTGACCGCCAAGCACATCTGTTAATGCCGGTGCAGCACCTTTGTAAGGCACGTGCAGAATATCAGTGCCTGCCTGAGTATTAAAGAGCTCGCCACCAAGGTGAAGCGGTGTGCCAGCTCCCGATGAACCAAAGCTCACCTTATTTGGGTTAGCTTTAGCGTAAGTAATCAATTCAGGAATAGTCTTGAAAGGTGCGGAAGGGTTTGCTACAAATAGTAAAGATGAAGAAGCGACTAGGCTTACTGGTGCAAAGTCTTTAATCAGGTTGTAATTTAACTTTTTGTATAAAGTTTCGTTAATCGCTTGTGTACCTACCATCATGAGAAAGAGGGTGTATCCATCTGGTTTGGCGTTAGCAACATATTCGGCTGCTAGGTTAGCGCCAGCACCTGGTTTGTTTTCAATAATGATGGGCTGACCAAGATTGTCACCCAGCTTAGGTGCAAAACCTCTTGCCAAAACATCTGAAGGACCGCCAGCAGCAAATGGAATGATCAATTTGATGGGTTGAGTAGGGTAGCTCTGTGCCTGTGAGCTTATGGCAAAGCTCATAGTGACCAGCGACAATGCTAAAAAGATTTTTCTCATGTAATGTTCTCCGTGTTCTTAATGTGTATTCTTATTCAATCTTGATTTAAATGCATTGTAAAAAATGAAAATTACTCAGGCGACAATCTTTCCGCTGTCAATACCGCTGATAGAGCCCATCAAAATGGCCAAAGAGCTGATTGTGGATGCCAAAACCGTATTAATTTGTTTAACGGATGATGAGGGGCGCCAAGGCTGGGGTGAGGCTTCTGTTGCACCACTCATGACTGGGGAGACTCTCGATAGTCTATTGGCTAGCGTCAAGTATCTGGTAGAAAGCGCCCGCGCTATCGACTGGAGTGACCCAGCGCTGTTCTCCACATCTTGTGATGCGATCCTGTATGGCAATCCATCTGCCAAGTCTTGTCTAGAGATGGCATTACTTGATCTATATACACAAAAGAAATCTATTTCTTTATGGAAATATTTGCACACATTAAATAGTGATGCTCTTACATCGGCGCCGGCCGATCTTCCATTGCTTCGGATGCTAGGCGGTTCGCTAGAAAAAGAGATGGCTGATGCCAAATCATTTCGCGAAGCTGGATTTAAGCATTGGAAAATTAAGATAGGCTCGCTATCACTTGAAGAAGACTTACATCGCGTAAAGCTACTCTCTGAGCTACTCGAAGGTGATGTTATCTCGGTAGATGCTAACGGTGCTATGTCCTTAGATAATGCAATTCGTTTTTGTGAATCCACGCAAGCAAGCAAATTATCTTTTGCAGAACAGCTCATCCATGCAGATTCTCCCTTGGCAGATTTTGTATTGCTCAAGCAGCGCTCGCCAATTCCAATTGGCCTAGATGAGTCTATCCATGGCTCTAATGAAATTGAGGAATTCAGGAAGGCGAATGCGCTTGATGGCGCAAGCCTCAAGTTAATTAAGACGGGCGGAGTATTAGAGGCATGGAAATGCGCGCAGCTCTTGCGAAGCAATAATCTCAAGCTCAATCTTGCCTGCAAAGTAGCCGAAACATCCTTATCAGGTGCTGCAACGGCAGCTGTTGGTTTTGCGATCGGTGAAGCGCCTTGGGGATTTAGCATGTCAAATCAATATCTACGTTTTGATATTTGCGATCAAGCATTAATAGCAAAGCATGGTCATCTTGATGTTCATCAACTGAACAGTACAGGAGTTGGAATTACTCCCAACCTGGATCGCGTTAAAGATACTGTAGCCCAAGCCTATTCCATCATTCAATATTAAGAACATCAAAAGCAGCTTTTAATCTCTTGGAGTAGGAGTCTGAAACGGTTTTAATTTCTTCTGGGGTCCACTTCCTAAAGCCTTCGCCTGCTTTCATGCCCGTTTTTCCATCGGCCATGAGTTGAACAACTTTAGGTGGCAAGGTGGTGATATTAGAAAGTGATGGGTAAATCTCTTTAGCGGCATTAGCCATGCCATCCCAACCTGAAATTTCTTTTTGTGTCATGGGTCCAACGGCAGCATAGCGGAAACCAAAGCTATATCTCACTGCATCATCAATATCTTCCGGTGTCGCGATACCCTCCTGAACTAGCGAGAGGGCCTCTCTCATTAATGCATGTTGAATACGATTGGCTAAAAATCCGGGGATATCTTTTTTGACCAAGACAGGCTTCTTGCCTATGGCCTTATAAAGCTCGCAAGCTTGCTCCGCAAATTGGATGGCAGTCTTTTGTCCCATGACGATTTCAACTAAAGGTACGACTTCTGCTGGCATGAAATAGTGAGCACCCATCATGCGCTTGGCAGTCTTGAGTCCCTCTGCAATTTTGCTGATGGGGAAGCCAGAGCTATTGCTACCAATCGGAATATTTTCTGGCACCACTTGATCAAGATATTGGAATATCTGTTGCTTGAGTTCTAAGTTCTCAGCCACGGTCTCAATCACCCAAGAAAAGTTGCCCCAATCTTGCCATTCCTCTAAGACTCCAACGAATTGCTGCTTCTTCATGTCAGCTTCATCTTTGGTGGCATTGTCTCCATCCACGCCAATTTTTTTTGCCAGAGCGATGGCTTTATCCAAGCAAGCATCAGCCTTGTCTTTTGATCTACCTAAAATAACCACTGGGATATTTTTGGCAATAAAGCCGGCTGCAATGCCAGCACCCATTATTCCGGTTCCGATAACAGCTACAGATTTCATAGTTTTAAACCTATACGGTTAAGTAATAAATGATTGCTGATCACTTCAGATCAATAAGTGCTTAAGGTTATCATTAATTATGGTTTAATAGTTCAATAATAAAACTTACTTGTCCGTATAACTTATCTAAGGAGCCTCCTTCATGACGATGCATAACCCCTTCCAGCCGGTTGAGAAGATCAAAACAGAAGTTTTTTCTACGATGCCTGAGAAATTCAGAAAGAAATCACGCACAGGTTGGTCCGATCCAAATCGTCAAGGCGCTGAAGTAGAGTGCTTTTTAGAGGGGCCCTCCTTTGATCGTGAAGGCAATTTATGGTTTGTCGATATTCCTTTCGGTCGCGTTTTCCGCATCGATACCAAGGGTGAATGGGAGCTTATTACTCAATACGACGGATGGCCTAATGGCTTGAAGTTTCATAAAGACGGACGCGCATTTATTTGCGACTACAAAGCAGGCTTGCTTGCACTTGATCCAAAGACTGGGAAAATCGAAACAATCTTGGGTTCGATGTACAGCGAAAACTTCAAAGGTTTAAATGATTTGCATTTTGCCTCCAATGGCGATTTATATTTCACTGATCAAGGGCAGACAGGTATTGCTGATCCAACAGGGCGCGTATTTAGATTGCGCGCCAATGGTCAATTAGATCGCTTAGCGCTCAACGTACCAAGTCCTAACGGCATCACTTTGAATACACAAGAAAAGCATGTATTCGTAGCTGCTACTAGGTCCCAGCAAATCTGGAGACTACCTTTGATGGCTGACGGCTCTGTGTCTAAAACAGGCGTGGCAGTTCAACTTACTGGCGGCGTAGCAGGTCCTGACGGGATTGAGATGGATTCAGAAAATGGCTTGTTGGTATGTCATCTTGGGATTGGTATCTGGAGATTTGATAACAATATGTTGCCAACTCACTTGATCTATTCTGAGAACCCACATCACCATCATTTGGCCAATATGTGTTTTGGTGGTGCGGATGGTAAAGATCTCTACATCACCGAGTCTTTATCTGGCGACATTCTGAAAGCACGCGTACCAGTTGCTGGTAAAAAAATGTTTGGGCTTTCTTAATTGGCTGAGCGATTACCGTTATATAAGTCTCTAGCAAATACGCTAGAGCAGCGTATTTATAACGGTGATTGGTCTGTGGGATCTGTCTTGCCTGCCGAGGCGGACCTCTGTCGCGATTTTCAATCCAGTCGGCACACCTTGCGGCATGCCCTGCAAATTCTGGAAACGAATGGCTTGATTTATCGTCATCAGGGCGCCCCTACTAAAGTGGTATCACGGCAGCGCTTACGGCGCTTTACACAAAGCTTTAATTCTCCAATCGATATCTTGAGTTATTCACGAGATACTTATCGTGAGAATCTAGTTGAAGAATATATCGAGCTCAATGAGCGCCTCAGTCAAATTGTTGGGGCGCCGCTGGGATCATCTTGGTACCACATTGGCGGGATTCGTAAACGTCAACAAGCCGAAGAAGTTATTGCTTGGACTGATATTTATATCTTGCCTCGGTTTGCCTCGCTGACAAAAGATCCCGAACATACTCAGGTGATGGTTTATGAGCAGATCGAGAAAAAGTATGGTGCTCGAATTGAGCGGGCTGAAGTCGATGTGTACGCCGCTTTGGCGCCACCTGAGGTTGCAGTAAAGCTCAACATCAAGCCTAACACCTCATGCTTGGTCATTATTCGTCGCTACTTCGACGATCAAGATAAGTTGTTTGAGGTAACAGTAACGCATCACCCAGAAAATAAGTATGTCTACAGCATGGAATTTAAAGCGAGCTCAGAGGTTTAGGTCACGATGAAATATTTAGCTATCGCTGACGCTGAAGCATTCATTTCAAAAGCACTGCAGTCGCAAAAAGTTCCTGCGGCTGATGCCGATACGATTGCAAATCTCATGGTGCAGTCTGATCTGGTTGGGGCTGATGGTCATGGCATTTTTCGTTTACCCGCTTATCTCAAAAGAATTCAGGCTGGGGGCGTGAATCTCAAGCCGAACATTTATATAGAGCGTGAGCAGGGTGCTACAGCGCTGATTAATGGTGATAACGCTTTAGGTCATTTAGTGATGGACAAAGCCGTTCAACTTGCCATTGAAAAGGTAAAGCAACATAGTGTCTGCTGGATTGGTAGTCATTACGGCAATCATTCAGGCGCCGCCTCAGTCTATGTTCGCAAGATAGCAGAGCAAGGCTATATTGGAATTTATATGGCAGTTGGTAATGCAAACCATATGGCGCCCTGGGGAGGAATTGACTTATTACTCTCTACTAACCCTATCGCTATTGCAGTGCCAGCGGGTGATGGCCCTATGGTACTGCTGGATATTGCGACGACTGTAGCGGCTTATGGCAAGGTGAAAGTCGCGGCACAAAAAGGCGAGACTATTCCGGATGATTGGATGATTGACCGTCAAGGTAAGCCCATTACAGATCCTAAAAAATCGGCTGAGGGTTCACTATTGCCCATTGGTGGCTATAAGGGCTATGGCTTAGCAGTGATGATTGGCTTGCTTGCGGGCGCCCTGAATAATGCGGCAGTTGGTAAAGGTACGATTGATTTCAATGCACATCACGACTTAGTAACCAACACTGGGCAAACGATTATTGCAGTTGATCCAAGCGCTTTTGGAGATCAGGAAGCTTTTATTGGTAGAGTGATTGCATTGGTAGAGGACTTAAAAAATTCTGCCACACTACCTGGTGTTAAAGCAGTTCGTGTTCCAGGTGAAGGCTCAGCCAAGACTATGGCCGAGAGAAATCGAATGGGTATCCCGGTTTCCCCGGAGCTGCTCGATGCATTAAACACTTGCGCTCAGGAGTGCGGTATTACAGCTTTAGATTTATAACATGACTGGAGGAGACAATATGTTCAAAAAATTTATTAAAAACATAGTAATCAGTGCAGCAGTGATACCAGCAGTTGTTCCAGTCCTGATGGGTTCAGCGTTTGCTGCTTACCCAGATAAACCGATCAAGATGATGATCGGCTATGCTCCCGGAAGCTCTACTGACATTGTTGGCAGGATGATTGCCAATGATCTCAGTCTTGCTTTAAAGCAGCCCATCATTGTAGAAAATCGTGGCGGGGCTGCTGGTAGCTTAGCTGCAGACGCAGTTGCAAAAAGTAGCTCAGATGGCTACACCATTTTATTTGCGCAAAATGGTTTAGCAATTAATGTAGCAGCCAATCCAAAGCTACCATTTAATGGACAAAAAGATTTACTTCCAGTGGTCGGTGTTGCAGCGACTCCTCATATTTTGATCGTCAATAACAATTCTCCAGCTAAGACAGTGGCCGATTTAATTGGGATGCTCAAAGCCGATCCCGGTAAGTTAAGTTTTGGTTCTTCTGGAATCGGTAATTCAGATCATATGGCAGGCGAATTATTTTTAGCTACTACTGGATTGCAAGCGATTCATATTCCGTACAAAGGTGGGTCACCTGCCGCAACTGATTTAGTTGGTGGTCAAATTGATTTTTACTTTGCTGGCATGCCAGTTGGTCTACCTCTATATAAGGGCGATAAGGTCAAGGCCTTGGCAGTGACTAGTAAGAATCGCTTTAGTGGCGCTCCAGAATTGGTTACTATTCAAGAGGCGGGTGTGAAGGGTTATGAAATGGCTTTGTGGCAGGGTATGTTTGTGCCAGCTGGCACGTCACCAGCCATTATTAAAGAGCTGAACAATTCTGTTTTGAAGATTTTAGAAACACCTGAAATGAAAGATCGCTTTCAAAAGGCCGGTGTACAAATTTCGCCAATGAATACACAGCAATTTTCAGACCTTTATTTCTCCGATATTGCTCGGTGGAAAGTCGTCATAGAGAAAGCCAAGATCAAGCTAGATTAGCTCTTCATTTCTCTAAACATCATTAAGCGCTGAGGTCGAATACTAAGACTTCAGCGCTTTTTCCATGAGAGATAGCCAATTGATTTTCATCCTGAATCATGAGGGCGTCTCCACCATGCAACACTTGACCGTTCACCTGCAGTGAGCCACGAATCAGGTGAACGTAGGCTTTGCGGCTCGGGTCCAATGTAAGCGAAGTGGATTGATCGTCATTAAATAGGCCCGCGTACATCTTCGCATCCGCAGAAATCGATACCGAGCCATCTTGAGCATCTGGTGATGCGACCAAGCGGAGAGTGCCTTCTTTGCTTGCTGGTGGAATGGTCTTCTGCTCATAGCCAGGTGCAATTTCTAAAACATTAGGCTCAATCCAGATTTGTAGGAAATGAGTCGTTTGATCTTTTGCGTGATTAAACTCGCTATGGGTGACACCGCTACCTGCGCTCATGCGTTGGATATCTCCCGGAGGAATACCTTTGACGTTTCCCATACTGTCTTGATGTGCCAATTCACCGGATAGTACATAGCTGATGATTTCCATATTGCGATGACCGTGCTTACCAAAGCCCATTCCTGGCGCAACGCGGTCTTCATTAATGACTCTGAGATTCCCCCAACCCATAAACTTCGGGTCCTGGTATCCCGCAAAGGAAAATGAGTGGAAGCTTTTGAGCCAGCCATGATCTGCATAGCCCCTATCTTCAGATTTTCTGAGAAATAACATGTTGACCGCCGTTTATTTTGATGAAATTGGGATAAGGACATTATCATTAGCTTTTAGAATATTTGCTGATCGGTAGCGTATGGCAAGCTTTAAAGACAATACTAAGGAAACCTTTTTAGGTCTCATTGAGAGCGCTCAGGAATGGTGGGCAGACTTTACTCAATTCTTGCAAGAGACTTGGCCGCTTTTGATATTGCTCCTAGCTATTCTCATGGGTATCTGGTGGTACGCAGATCCACCTCCACCTCGCCATGTATTAATGGCAACCGGATCTCCCGGTAGTTCTAATGAGCTTTTAGGCAAACGTTACGCTGAATTTTTTGCTAAAAAAGGAATTACTCTAGAGCTAGTGGCTACCAATGGCGCACAGGAAAATATTGATCGCTTAGCAGACCGTAAAGATGATCTCCAAGCTGCTTTTGTTCAGGCAGGCGTTGTCCATACATCAGGAGTGACTGGTGTCGAGTCCTTAGGCGTCATTGCTTATGACCCTGTTTGGTTTTTCTATCGGGGCTCAGAACTGAAGGAGAAAGATTTTCAAGGTTTTGATAGCAAGTTTCAGTATTTCTTAAGCAAAAAAATCTCCATTGGCATAGAGGGTAGCGGTACTTACGCACAGGCCACGAAAATTCTCAAACTTTCAGGCTATGAGCCAGGACCCAGTTTTCTAAAACTTCCACCAGATCAGGCTATTCAGGCAATTCAAAAAGGAGAGATTGATGGAGTTTTTATTGTAGATACCTATTACTCTCCAAATGTACAAGCCTTATTGAATGATCCTAATTTACAAATTGGTACGTTTAGAAGGGCGGAGGCCTATGTCAAACTGATTCCATATCTGCGCATACTGAATGTACCCGAAGGTGCATTTGATTTAAAACGTAATTTCCCCAGTAGTGATATGAAACTTCTTGCCACTACTACCAATCTGCTGATTGATGATCGCATGCATCCGGCAATACAATTTTTATTTCTAGAAGCCGCAAAAGAAATTAATGGCAAGGCATCTTTTTTTGCTGCTAGAGGTGAGTTCCCCTCATTTAAAAATACGATGCTTCCAGAAAGCTCAGTTGCGATTCATTACGAAAAGAATAGCTATCCATTTTTAGTGGCCTATTTACCATTCTGGCTTGCAGAATTAGTCAATCGACTGGTTTTTATTTTGCTGCCATTCCTGGTGATTTCTTATCCCTTGTTGCAAGCACTGCCTGGCTATAGAACAAGACGGATGCAAAACAAAATTAATCGCTTGTATTCGGACTTAAAAGGTTTTGAGCAAGAGTTGTTGACTAATTTTGATTTAAGTCTTCGGGATGAGTACCTGAAAAGATTAGACGTCCTCGAATATCAAGCGCTCACCATTCAGGTTTCTAGGCGTCTAGCAAGCGATTGCTATGCTTTGCGCACTAGCATTGACTATGTGCGTAACTGTCTCAATCGAGGGGTTCAACCTTATCAGATTAACGAGACATCAGTCGCACTTGCAACACAAGTAATTAATAAGATGGAGCCACCTGTATAACTTATTCACTTTCCCCGGATCTGCTGGGGAATTTAAAGGAAGCGTAACGCACAATCGCATTTGCGATGGCCAAGATGAGAATAGTTAACCCCATGAGAAGAATTGCCATATCTGCTTCATGCTTGGTGTTGACTAAATCAATAATGAGGCGAGTGACCGCAGTAATGGCAACATAGATCAAGAAGCGCACGGGCATATGGTTGGTCTTGAAATAAATACCAACCATCGCGCCAATTTCTAAGTAGATAAATAGAAGTAGCAAGTCTTCAATCGATGCAACCCCTTTACCTACCATTCCCATGAAGGCGACTGCTGCAGACCAAACAGTAGCAGCACCAATGCCAAACAAGGCAATGCGATGAAAGAGCGAGACAAATAGATTGCCAATAGGCACTGTCCATTTTTCTACGATAGCCTCAATCTTGTTCGCGTCTTTTGGGGAAGTCGGGGTCATATTTATAAGGCCTCTATCGTTTTATCAATGAGTTTCTGTGTATTTCTCAAATGGGCAAAATTAACCAAGGGTGTCAGCCCAGATATTGTGAGCCCAGCCCCAGGCATAAACACCTTCTAGGGTGGTTGGGCCAGGTGAGACTCCTCCAGAACCAGGGACTGGCTTAAAGGTCTTTTCAGCGGTGATGTATTGATGAACGCTCGCTACGTGTACCACTTCTTTGGCATTGACAAAGCTGTAGCAAGTATTGGTCAACACAGGGGCGGGATTCATTTCCCAGCCGCTGAGTTCGGCCACAATGGCTGCGGCTGCAACTTTAGCGTGCTGGTTAGCCATGTGTCCGGATTTAGGCATAGCAAAGGCCACTTGAATCGAATCGCCCAATACGTGGATATCTTTTTGAGCAGTCGATTCAAAATTGATGAAGTTCACATTCACCCAGCGTCCATTCGAATTCGCAAGTCCAGTTTTGACAGCGATGTCACCAGCGCTCATGGCTGGCAATAAGTTCAAAACATCCGCTTTGAGATCATCTTGTATTTCAAACTTAATCGTTTTAGTTTTAGCATCTACAGCAGTCACATTATGTTTTGGCAGATACTCGATCATGCCGGCGTATTGTTCAGCCCATACCTTCTTAAATAAGGCACCCTTAGAAGTGACATCTTGATTAGCGTCGAGGATGAGCACCTTTGACTTTGGCTTGTTCTGTTTGAAGTAGCTCGCTACTTGGCAGGCGCGTTCATAAGGACCAGGAGGGCAACGATAAGGGGCTTCTGGAATGCTCAGGGCATAAGTCCCACCATCGCGCATGGAGGCGAGTTGTTTATGGAGTGCAACAGTCTCAGCTCCAGCCTTCCATGCTTGGAGGGTGACGCCCGCTTTGTTGGCTTGCGCAAGCCCTTCAATGCTATTCATCATTAAGGAAACACCGGGCGAAACAATGACTTTGTCATAAGGAAGTGTTTTTCCGGATACAAGCTTCGCAGTCTTCTTATCTGGGTCGATACTCGCCACGCTGTCCTGAATAATCTTGATGCCATGACGTTTGCTCAAATTGTCATATGGACTAGTAAGCTCTGCTAGCTTACGTGAGCCGCCAATCACTAAATTCGAGAGTGGGCAAGAAACAAACGAAGCATTGGGCTCAATTAAGGTTACCTTAGCGGTGTTGTTTGAAAAGAGGCGCAGATACTTAGCGGCGGTAGCACCACCATAGCCGCCACCAATAACGAGGATTTCTGCTTTTTGTAAGTTTGCGCGTGCTTGACCAGAGAAGCCAGCAAGTAATCCCAGTGTTGCTGCACTGTGGCCAATAAAGTGACGACGATCCATGATGTGCTCCTATTATTTCTTGCCGAGTTGAATGGCGATGATTTCGAGTTGCTCGTCAGAGTAGCCTTTGGCTAACTGCGGCATGATGGTGCCTTCACGCGCTCCAGATTTAAATGCCTTGAGTTGGGTCAGCATTTGCTCGCTGCTCAATTGATTGATGAGTGGCATGCCACCATCAACCACACCCTTACCATCAGTTCCATGGCAGTTAGCGCAAGTCGCAGCTAATCCACGGTGATATAACTTAGTAGCGTCGGCACTTTGTGCATGGCTGATACCAGTCAATGCATAAAAGTGAACAAGGGCGCCCATCAATAGGGCAGACTTTATTTGTTTCGCTTGCATAGGAAGCAATCTCCGTTCTGATGAATATGCGCCAAAAGTAAGCGGTCGCATAAAAGTTTCTAGCCCTATCTTAAACAAGAAATCCCTGATTAGGGGTATATGACTCATAGGGATTTTTCATAAGCTCATTCAATAAAGTGTATATGTCAGCTTTTCATTGGCAAGGGGCTTAAGCCTATAAACTATAGGTATGCGTGGTTCCTTTCCCCTTCGATATGCACTCCTTACCCTCGTTTTAGTGGTAATTACCTATCTTTATGGCTTGGACAGTCGCTTTGCCCCTAAAAATGGGGACGAGTATCCCTATATGCATATTGTTCGGATGACAGCTGATACTGGTCATTGGTTGCCACTCCAATCTCAAATGGACGGGATTAAAAATACCAAGCCCCCATTGATTTTTTGGCAAGGCATTGTGAGTACCAGTTGGGCAAGTCAATGGAGTCTCGAAAACTTACGTTTGCCTAGCGTTCTCTATACAGGGCTCACTGCTTTTTTTCTCTTTTTAGCAGTACGTCGATTTACCGGTAATACCCAAACTGGATTCTTGGCAGCCTTCGTTTGGTTATCTTTTTTTGCAACTTATCGTTATGGGCGCCCATTTCTCACGGACTCTCCAGAAGTGCTGTGGCTAAGCTTGCCATTCTTGGCGCTTTTATATTGGGGGAAGAGCGCCTTTGAGTCCAAACTCTTATTCCCACTATTGGCAGGCCTGAGTTTTGGTTTAGCACTCTTTGCAAAATCATTTGCGTATATTGTTCCTGCTTCCTTAGCGCTCGGCTTGTATTACTGGTACTGGCGAAAATGGAATATTTCTCAAACACTCATTCGAGATCTCTATAAATTAATCCTCATTGGCCTGTTGGCCTTGGGCGTTTTCGGTTTATGGTTTGCTCTTGATCCTCAGCCAGATGCAGTTTGGAAAGAATTTGTGCTGGGTGAGAATGCCGGTAAGTTTGCCGCACGTAGCTCTAACTACTTGCTAGATTTGGTTCGCGGTGGCGATAGCATCTGGATGTTAATCGTCACGACGATCGCTAATGCTGGCTTATTTACATTTGTACTTCTATCTACATTAATTCAATGTTGGCGTGAACGTCGTCTTTTGTCGACAGAAGAAATTTTATTGTTCTTGCTAATTGCTACATTCTTGCTGGTGTTCAGCTTACCAAGTCAACGCTCTGGTCGTTATCTCTTGCCCGTGATGCCTGCTTTTGCAGTACTGATTGCTTTGCGCTGGGAACATTTGCCTTTATGGGGCTTTCGCATTAGCTTGGTATTGCAGGGTATGGTGCTAGCGACTTTGTTCTGGCTTGGGTTCCATTTACAAGGCTCTCACTTTGCTGGTAGTTCAGAGTCGTGGATGTATCATCCGCTGCACTGGCTATTGATGGGCACCTCTTTCATCATTGTTTTACTTGGCCTGATCAAGAGAGGTCAATGTAAGACTTTGGCACTCATCGGATGCTTTTTCATTTACTGTGCACTTACGAGTAGTCTTAGTCCATTAGAGGGGCATTTGGGTCGCTTTTCTGCAGCGACGATTGCACAAGTCAATGGTAAAGATGTTTGGATTCCCTGTGACTATCGGGCAAAGGATGAGGAATATCGCTTGCTATTACCGGGTGCTCAATTGCATGGTTATCTTGCGAAAGAGGCAGGTAATGTTGAGGGTCTTATCAAAACCTATCCTTTAGTTGTGGTGCAGTCTCCATTGGGCCTTGCGCCTAGCATTTGTAGCTCATGTCAGATCATTGGCCAAAGAATGGAAATGAGGGCGCGTCACTCTGATGAAGAGATTAAAGCCATGTTACTTGGCAAGGTTGGCGAACATCTTTTTGTTACTGAGTACTTAATAGCAACCCCGGTCTCTAATGCAGAGTTGTTGAATGTAAAGGATGTTTGTAGATGAGTCGTGTGATCGCCCTTTGTTTTTTGTTGCTAGCTGCTGTCATTGGATTTCTCCATATTGATAGTCGCCCTGCTTGGGCGCCATTTTCAGGAAATGAAGTGATTGCACAAGAAGCAGATGAAACAAATCAAGCGCAGCCAGAAGGTAAAGTAACCGCCAAGACAAAAGTACCTTCACAACCTTCTATCGCTAGCCCGCGTACTGATTGGCTGCCCGATACCGGTGCACCGTCTGTGCATGCTGCTTCACTGATTGCATTAAAAGATGGTGCTATCAGAGCGTTTTGGTTTGCAGGTAGCCGCGAAGGCGCTCCTGATGTGGTGATTAATACAGCCGTATTCGATCCCAAAACAAACGCTTGGGCGGCGCCTACAGTGGTGATCGATCGAGTGGGTGCCGAAAAAGGCTTATCACGCTATATCGCCAAATTAGGCAACCCCGTTCCTGCGCGTTTGCCAGATGGCCGCTTGCAATTATTTTTTGTGACGGTCTCGATTGGGGGCTGGGCTGGAAGTTCAATCTCTACCATGTTGTCGGATGATGATGGTTTGACTTGGGGTCGTCCTCAACGTTTAATCACTTCTCCATTCATTAATCTAAGCACCTTAGTGAAGTCGCCTGCAGTGCAAATGACCGATGGACGCTTGGGACTGCCGGCTTATCATGAATGGATCGGCCGCTTTGGTGAGTTTTTGAGGTTAGATACAACTCAAGTCATTGATAAGCGGCGTATGAGTTCGGGTCGTAGCGCAATTCAGCCGGCTGTGTTTGTGAATGAAGCCCAAGATGCTACTGCATATTTCAGACAAACTAGAAGCGCTGGGCAAGCAAAGCGCATTCCGGTGAGTCTCACGCGAAATGCGGGCCAATCATGGCAATCTGCTACCGATCTGGAAATTGAGAATCCTAATTCTGCGGTAGCCGGATTAACTCTGAAGAACGGCGCCCATCTATTAGTGCTGAATAATATTGAGGCAGGGCGCTATCGCTTGGTATTGATGATGAGCAATCCCAAGTCGGGACAATGGCAAGTTGTTGAGGTGCTAGAAAATGATGAAGCGTTACCAGACCAAGAGCGCAAAGAGTTTTCTTATCCCTACCTAATTAGCGCCAGTGGTAGCGATGCGCACTTAGTCTATACCTGGGACCGTAAAAAGATTCGGCATCTGTATTTCTCCAGCGCATGGCTTGAGCGTGCTTATAGTCAGTTGCAGGTGCAGAGCAATGCGGGATCGAGTATCGAAGTGAAGGAGGCACAATAATGAATGATCTGATACAAACCTTTGCTTTGATAGAGATGTCTATCACTTGCTCTTTAGTCCTCATGTTAGGAATTCAAAAGTTCTCTCAACTGAAATTTCCATTAGCAGCAAAACTCCTCTTGTTATTCGTACTGACCAACCTCTTTTTTTGGCGACTAGGGATGTTTATGGAGCTTCCATTAGCGGCTTATGTGCGTGGGGTGGTCGGTGATTTAAGTATCGTGAGCACTTTGCTGTTATGGAGCACCTTGCTGCCTAGTCATAAGGGTGCGCCCCTAGCATTTAAGTGGAGTATTGCCATCATTGCACTCTGTTTTTATCCTTTTGCATTAGGTCTGAGCATGATTGATCCTTATGCATGGGGTTACGGCTCGAATATTTTCTTGCTTGCCGTACTTCTATCGGCTGTCATTTGTGCGCTTGCCAATTGGACTAAGGGAACTTGGATCATTGGCCTAGCTATCATTGCTTGGGTCATTCATTGGCATGAGTCTGCTAATCTTTGGGATTACCTATTGGATCCACTCTTGGTAATCTGGTCAATCTTTGCGCTAGTGAGTTTGTTTCTTCAAAAGCGCAAAGAGAAGTTCCGCTCTGGTTATTTATTTAGACCGGGTTGAGATCAAAAATAAAGCCAGCGTGTAGCTGGCTTTATTCATAGACAGAGTGAACTGCTTAGTCTGCGTAAGCTCCAGCCTTACGAATCACAGGACCCCATTTATTGATTTCAGCATCGAGATGATCTTGCAATCCTTTTGGAGTTCTCTTTGCTGGTGAAACGATTTCAATGTTGGACTCCGCTAAGCGGGCTTTGACTTCTGGATCGTTCAGAGCAACGTTCAGTGCCTTGTTAATCTTATTAACAACCGCAGGAGGCGTGCCCTTGGAGACATACATACCATGCCAAACTTTTACTTCGAACCCTTTAAGGCCCTGTTCATCCAAAGTAGGGATGTTCGACAGAGCTGGCAGACGCTTTGGTGTTGTCACACCATAAGCTTTAACCAAGCCATCTTTAATGTAAGGAACAGTCTGTGTAGTCTGATCACAAAGGAGGTCTACTTGCCCACCCAGTAAATCTGTTAGAGCAGGACCAGTTCCCTTGTAAGGTACGGTGGTTAATTCAACACCTTCACGTGACATGAATAAGAGGCCGCATAACTGAGACACTGCACCAGGACCGGCATTTGCCAAAGTGACTTTATCTTTATTAGCCTTAATGTAAGCCTCTAACTCTTTAAAGTTATTCGGTGGGAAATTCTTACGACCTAAGAGCACCATGGGTACATCTACTACTTGGCCGATGTATTCAAAATCCTTCATTGGATCAAAGTTTAATTTTTTGTACAAAGCTGGTGCGGTTGCCATACCCATGTGGTGAATAAACACGGTGTAACCATCTGGAGCAGAACGTGCCACCCGGGTTGCAGCAATCGTGCCGCCAGCACCAACGGTATTTTCAACAATGACCGTTTGTCCCAATTCTTTGCCCATTGGTACGGCAATCAGACGCGCAACGGCGTCAGTTGGACCACCAGCAGAAAAGGGTACAACAAGCGTAATCGGTTTATTTGGGTAAACATCTGCACTCAATGCATTGCCAGCGAGTAGTGCTGAAGCAGCCATTGCGCAGAAACCAGTGAAAAGTGATTTACGTAATTTCATAGTTAGTCTCTAGTGTTAGTGATTAAAACGTTGGGGTGCAGATTTGTTAAAAGCTATTTTGCCAGTTTTTTTGATAAAAATGAGTTTTGCTGGGGATTAGTGTTTACCAGCAAGCGCCAGCGTTCTTTGGGCCAATAGGACCACTGGGCGATCAATCATTCTGCCATCCAGCTTTACAGCACCCCCTTTTGAGGCATGATCTGCTTCGATCACTCTCTGGGCCCATCGAATTTCTTCTTCAGTGGGCATAAACGCAGTCTGAACAATAGCCACTTGCTTAGGATGGATACACAGTTTTGCGCCAAAGCCCATGCGTTTCGCTCTTTCAGCATCGTCAGTGATACGAGGTAGATCATCGGTTGAGGGTGTCACCCCATCAATTGGAGGGGCAATTTGGGCCAAGCGGGAAGCTAAAACGATTTGATAGCGAGCCGTTTGCAGTTCGGTTTCTTGGGGATCACAGATCATGCCCAAGTCAGCCTGTAAATCAAGATTGCCTAGGGCAAGACGGAGCACTTGATTGGCGGTGGATATTTCTTGGAGTCGGTCTAAGCCAATCGCTGTTTCAATCATGGGAATGATGGCGGTGTTCGGTAGTACTAGGGCTGCACCGTTGATTTGATCAACGGACTCGCTCTTGGGAATCAGTAAGCAGGCTACTTGTAATTCTTGGGCCAGAATCAAATCAGCGGAATAAAACTTGGTTCCCGGAGAGTTGGTGCGAATCACAAGACGCTTCTTTTGTTCAGCTGAAAACTGCGGCCAAGCAGTGCGGATTGCATTACGAGCCGTCTCTTTATCTTCTTCTGCTACAGCATCTTCTAGATCCAAGATAACCCCATGAGCACCGCTATCCAGGGCTTTGATAAAGCGCTCGGGGCGAGTGCCTGGCACAAATAAAAAGTCACAGCTAAAGCCTAGCGGGGTATCAAGTGGATTCATGAAAGTCTAAATTGAGGATTTAATTGTTAGGAAGTAAAGAACCCATCTTGGCCTGTTTGCGGATATTCCACAAGAGATCAATCGCTTTACTCATCTCAGTTGGATGAGCTCCACCACTAAAGGCAGCTAAGCGCATTGCCTTATCGGTGATTTCAGCGCGTGAAAGGGTATTGCCAGGATCGCCCTTGGGTTCATCAACGCGACCATCAAGAACTTGACCATTATTTAAGTGGACTTTGACTTTGCCAATCCAACGTTGGGGATAAGCGCTATCCACTTCGGGATCGAGCGTCATCGTGACGCGATCTCTAAACAAGCAAATCGCTTCATCATGGAAGTGTTCATCGAATTCTTGTAAGCCAGCAAACTGATAGTGTGCAATGAGTGCTAATACAGTGCCCATAGAAAACTTTGATTGATGCACTGTTGCAGGATCGGTCACTGGACCCAAGACATCAATTGCACCTTGGTGTACTAAAGTTTCCACTTTAGCGATATCACTAGGTTTGAGTTTGTTGGCAAGCATGACTTGCAGAAGAGCATCAGCAGCAGGATGGGTATGGCGACAAGAGGCATGATATTTAAAACTCGTTTCTGCTAAAGTCCAACGACTACCTAAGCGGTCCACTAATTTACTAGGGTCTGCATCGCTAGACATGCCAGCGGCTAAACCTTGCTTGCCTTCTAGGATATGCTGTGCGCCAGTAAAACCAGCTTGTGCAATATAGGCCGACATTAAGCCAGTGGCGGCAGCGTGTGCCGTGTGCAATTGCTTAGAGTCTGCGGCATCGCGTAAAAATTCCCAAAGACCTGCCGATTGAGTGCCTGCAGAACCAAAAGCATTAAGCATTTTTTCAGGGTTGAGTTGGAGTAAACGACCGACAGTAGCAGCTGCTGCAAGCGTACCTGCAGTACCTGTAGTGTGAAAAACTTTGTAGTGTGAGCGGCCTAAAAATTCTCCAACCCGAATGCCTACTTCATATCCTGCTACTGCGGCAACCAGCATATCTTCACCAGAGGCCCCAATCGCTTGCGCACAGGCTAAGGCTGGAGGAAAAACTACGGTAGCCGGATGAAAGACTGAGCCATTGTGAACATCATCTTGCTCTGCTACATGTGAGGCCGCAGCATTCGCCATCGCTGCTAAGAATGGGCTCGAGGTTTTACGATTGATCAGGATTTCAGAAGGGCCAGTATGAGTAGCATCAAAACCACCCATATTTTGGGCGAACTGGGTAAGCGTTTCTACAGGGCGCGAACCCTTACCCGCAATTGCAGATCCAAACCAGTCTACTAAAAGATCCTCTGCGCGACTAATCACATCGTTAGGAATATCAGCAATTTTTAGATTGCTAGCAAAGCTTGCTAATTCACGAGATAAATGTTCATTACTCATCGGGGTGCGGCCTCTAATTTTTCTTTTTTTAAACCACTGACTGATTACTTAAGAACAGCGGTAGCTTGCATCGTGAGCCAGCCTTCGTGGTCTTGCGCCCATATTGCAAGTGTTTTGCCAGAAGGATCTTTTTCTAGATCAGGCTTAGCGCTAACTTTAAAGAGATTGATATCAAAGGTAGGGCGTATCGCGCGGAACTCAAAGCTCTTTAACTTGCAACCAGGAATACTCTGACGCACAAGATCAACCAAGAGTGTCGCAATCAACGGGCCATGAACGATCAAGCCTGGATAGCCTTCCACTTCAGTAACGTATTGACGGTCGTAATGAATACGGTGCCCATTAAAAGTTAATGCTGAGTAACGAAATAAGAGAACATCATCGGGAGTAATCGTTTTGCTCCACTTGGCATCGGTAGGCGCTGGTGTTGGTGCCACCGGTTTGTCATCAGGACCAGGCGCATCACGATAGACGATGTCATGTTCTTCAATGATGGCTAAGCCTTGTTGATTTGAGACTTCATGTTTCACCAAAACAAAAATTAAATCACCAGTGCGACCTGCTTTATGGGTAACGGATTCAATTTTCGAAATGCGCTGAATCTCATCACCGACGCTAATAGGCTCTAGCCATTGAATACGACTACCAGCCCACATCCGACGTGGCAGAGGAACGGGTGGTAAGAAGCCGCCACGCTTGGGGTGGCCATCAGGACCAATTTCAGACTGTCGTGCATGAGGTAAAAAATAGAGCCAATGCCATAGTTCAGGTAGGAAACTGCCCTTACTGGGTTCGGGATCAGGCCTGTCTAGGGTTGCTGATAAAGCGCGCACTGGCGCGGCAGTGACGGTGTCAGAGAGAGACTCCGTTTTACCGAGCCACTCTTGAAGATGGGTGATGGTTTGATGTTCGATTCGCATAACTTCTATTATGCCAATCTTAGGAAAGAATCTTAGTGGATCAAAATAGCGGAAAAGTGGATCAAAAGGCCCGCTAAGGCCGAGCCACCCAATACGGTCATCACCCCTTTTTGGAATTTAAACAGGGCTATCGCTGCCAAGCCACAAATTAGCATAGAGATCCAGGAAATGGCGCCACCTAGACCATGGGGTAAAAATACGTGATAAGCAAAAAAGAGACCAAGATTGACGATCACGCCAACCACTGCTGCTGTAATCGCCGTGAGAGGTGCTGTAAAGCTCATCTTGCCATGGGTTGATTCCACCAAGGGTCCACCAACCAAGATGAAGAAGAAGGATGGCAAGAAGGTAAACCAAGTAGCCACAACTGCCCCTAATGCACCAAACCAAAATGGACTGCTATTGCCAATGAGGTACTGAATATGTCCAGCGAGGTAACCAACAAAAGCAACGACCATGATCAGTGGTCCCGGCGTCGTTTCACCAAGAGCCAAACCATCAATCATTTGGTTGGCACTTAACCAATGAAATTGATCTACTGCACCTTGGTAGACATATGGCAACACGGCATAAGCGCCACCAAAAGTCAGAAAGGCTGCCTTTGTAAAGAACCAAGCAAGATTGGGAAAGAGCGTTTTCCAATCAAAGATAGCTATTAAGACGCTCATCGGAAGTATCCAGCAAGCAAAGGCAATGGCGCTATGAACTAAAGTTTTTTGATAATGAAATTGAGCATGCGCTGGGGTAGGGGTGTCATCATCAATGATGGCCTTGCCGTAGCTTTTCACTGCTTTGTTGTTATGACCGCTTTGCTGAAAGTATTCTGGGTAACGCTTGCCGCCCCAGTAACCAATAGCGGCAGCAAGCAAAACAATGATAGGGAACGATAAGTTCAAAATAAAGATTGCTAAGAATGAACCCAATGCAATCCATTGCAACGCTTGATTGTGAATCGTACGTTTGCCAATACGCACTGCTGCATGCAAAACAATAGCAGTGACCGCCGGTTTGATGCCAAAGAAAATCGCAGCGATCCAAGGCACTTGTCCATAGGTGAGATATACCCAAGACAGACCAATCAAAATCAATAGTGAGGGCAATACAAATAGGGTGCCAGCCAGAATGCCGCCCCAACTACGATGCATTAACCACCCAATATAGGTAACTAGTTGCTGGGCTTCGGGGCCAGGTAAGACCATGCAATAATTCAGCGCATGTAAAAAGCGCCGCTCAGAAATCCAGCGACGTTTCTCTACTAACTCTTGATGTAGGACAGCGATTTGTCCTGCGGGCCCTCCAAAACTAATAAAGCCTAACTTAGCCCAGAATTTGAGGGCTTCGCCTAATGAAACCGAACTACTCAAGCGTCTTCCATTCCACCAACGACTTGGCTAAAGCCGTTATCAACATAGATGATTTCAGCGGTAATGCCGTTGGCTAAATCCGATAACAAGAAAGCAGCAGTATTGCCAACATCATCAATCGTGACGTTGCGACGCAGTGGTGCAGTTTGTTCAACCGCTTCTAAAATTTTGCTGAAACCTTTAATGCCAGAAGCAGCCAAGGTTTTGATCGGGCCAGCAGAAATACCATTCGCACGGATACCCTTAGGACCAACGGAGCCAGCGAGGTAACGCACGGAAGCTTCGAGGGATGCTTTGGCTAAACCCATGGTGTTGTAGTTGGGAACATTCTTCATTGACCCAAGGTAGGTCAATGTTAGCAATGAAGATTTATCGCGCAGCATTGGCAATGCTTCCTTAGCCATTGCTGGGAAACTGTAAGCAGAAATATCATGAGCAATCTTGAAGCCCTCGCGCGAGAGGCCCTCCAAAAAGTCACCAGCAATCGCTTCACGTGGGGCAAAGCCAATCGCATGGACAAAGCCATCAAATTGAGGCCAGGATTTGGCTAGATCTTTAAAGAGGGCAGAAATTTGCGCATCGCTACCAACATCACAGTCAAAAATGAGTTCGGTATTGAATTCTTTTGCAAAATCGACAATTCGGTCCTTAAAGCGCTCACCCACGTAAGTCAGGGCAAGTTCAGCGCCTTCGCGATGGCAGGCCTTGGCAATACCATAGGCAATAGAGCGGTTGGAGAGGAGGCCGGTAATGAGGATTTTTTTGCCGGAGAGAAAGCCCATGATGTGTCCTTTACTTCAAATATGATTTGCTATCTACAATTGTTGCATATATGTCAGCTCAAACCCCTTTTCGCCAAATTGCTCATTTCTTGCTGTTAGCCCTGCTAGTTGGGGTTGGCAGCAATATTGCGCAAGCGGCGCAAGGTATAGCGCAGTACGGTAAGCCGAAGTACGCAGATGGATTTGCCCATTTTGACTATGTCAATCCCAATGCCCCCAGAGGCGGCACTCTGACTTTGCCAAATCCTGGGCAAAGAACCAGTTTTGATAAGTTCAATCCATTCACCTTGCGGGGTGTCACGGCCCCAGGAATAGATTTGATGTTTGAATCCCTCGCCGAGGGTAGTGCGGATGAGGTATCTAGTATTTACGGCCTACTTGCTGATGATATTGAGATAGCTAAGGATCGTCAGTCAGTCACGTTTCGTATTCGTCCAGAAGCCAAATTTTCAGATGGCAGTCCAGTATTAGCGGCAGATGTAAAACATAGTTTTGACACCTTGATGAGTGGCCTTGCACATCCTCGCTATAAAACGACGTTTGCTGATGTGAAACAAGCAGTCGTCATCTCAGATCGAGTAGTACGGTTTGACTTTAAGAACAACAATACTGAATTGCCGATTATGGTAGGAACGCTGCCCATTTTTTCTCGTAACTGGGGAAGGCGTCCTGATGGCAGCATGATTGCTTTTGATAAGCTAGCCTTTGACGCACCGATTGGCAGTGGCCCCTATCTGATTGAGTCCTTTAAGGCGGGGAAATCAATTGTCTTTAAAAGAAACCCGCAGTATTGGGCTGATCAACTTGCAAAGCCATTAAATGTGCGGGTGGGTTTCTATAACTTTGATCGCGTGCTCTACAAACTTTATAGTGACGATGCTGTGCGACTCGAGGCATTCAAAGCAGGGGAGTTTGATGCTTTAGTGGAATATCGCGCCAAGATTTGGGCGAAGGGTTATGTCGGTTCTAAATTTGACAATGGCACACTCTTAAAGAAGGCCTTCATTAACCATAATGGCGCAGGTATGCAGGGCTTTGCCATGAATGTACGTAAACCGATTTTTCAAGATCCTCGCGTGCGGCAAGCATTAGGCTTAGCTTTGGATTTCGAGTGGTTGAATCGCCAAATATTTTTTGATCAGTACGGTCGTATTAATAGCTTCTTCACTAATAGTGATTTAAGCGCAAACTTCGATGGGCCCCGTAAACCCACAGAAGCAGAACTCAAATTACTCAAACCGCTCAAGGCGAAATATCCACAATGGGTGCCAGATGCGGTGTTTGGTCCGATGCCATTACCACCATCAACCAAGTCACCGGGTAGTCTTCGTCAAAATCTGCGTCAAGCTCGTGAATTACTCATGCACGCTGGCTGGCAGTATCGTGACGGTGCTTTGCGCAATGAAAAGGGTGAACCGTTTCGTATGGAGATGGTGGAGAACGGCGGTTTTTTCTTGAGAATCCTCTCTGCTTATGGTCGCAACTTAGAAAAGTTGGGTATTCAGCTTGATATTCGTACGAGCGATTTTGCCTTGTATCAAAAACGCATGAATGAATATGACTTCGATGTGACAACCACTCGCTTCCCAGATTCTCAGAATCCTGGTAATGAATTGTGGGATCGTTTTGGTAGCCAGGCTGCCAAAGAAAAGGGTTCAGACAATATCATCGGCGTTCAATCGCCAGTCGTAGACGCTTTAATCGAAGAAATTACTAAGGCGCAGAATCGCGAAGAGTTGCGTGCTGCTTGCAGAGCGCTCGATCGTATACTGTGGAATAGCTATTACGTGATACCGCAATGGTACAACCCCACTCACCGAGTTGCCTTCCGCAATGAGATGCGCTACCCAGAGCCTCCTTTGTATTACCAGGCAGAACCTTGGATCATGCAAAACTGGTGGAAAGAGGGGGCTAAATAATGCAAGGACAAATGCGCGCCTATATTTTTAAGCGTTTGTTACTCATGATTCCAACTTTGTTGGGTGTCTTGACCTTAACCTTTGCAGTGGTTCAGTTTGTGCCGGGTGGTCCAGTTGAGCAAATGGTGTTGGAGCT
Source organism: Polynucleobacter sp. JS-JIR-5-A7 (assembly GCF_018687935.1). Lineage (NCBI taxonomy): Bacteria > Pseudomonadati > Pseudomonadota > Betaproteobacteria > Burkholderiales > Burkholderiaceae > Polynucleobacter > Polynucleobacter sp. JS-JIR-5-A7. The sequence continues at coordinate 729,380 of NZ_CP061308.1, forward strand.
CAAGGGCAAAGGTGATGCAGCGGTTGGGGGTACAGAATCTTCTGGTGCTGGAGCGACCTATCGCGGACGTCAAGGCATTGATGCGCAACGCTTAGAAGAAGTCAAAGCCTTATATGGTTTTGATAAGCCACCACTCGAGCGTTACTTCATGATGTTGGGTCGCTTTGCTAGATTTGATTTAGGCGACAGTTATTATCAACATGAGAGTGTTTGGCGTTTAGTAATTTCTAAGTTGCCCGTATCAATCAGCATTGGTTTGTGGACATTCTTTATTACCTATTTAGTTTCTATTCCATTGGGAATAGCCAAAGCAGTGCGTGATGGTTCTCGTTTTGATGCGGTGACTAGTACCATGATCTTAGTAGGCTATGCCATTCCAGGTTTTGTCTTAGGCGTTCTATTATTGGTGATCTTTGGTGGCGGTAGTTTTCTGCAAATCTTTCCCTTACGAGGGCTGACCTCCGATAACTGGAGTGATCTGAGCTTGATTGGTAAGGTGATGGATTATTTGTGGCACCTAGTGTTACCAATTACCGCTTCGGTATTGGGTAGCTTTGCAGTAGTGACGATGTTGACCAAGAACTCTTTTTTGGAAGAAATTCGTAAACAGTATGTATTGACCGCAAGAGCCAAAGGCCTCACGGAAAAGCAAGTGCTTTGGAAACATGTGTTTCGCAATGCGATGTTGCCCTTAGTCACCGGTTTTCCAGCAGCCTTCATTGGCGCCTTCTTTACGGGATCCCTCTTGATCGAAACCTTGTTCTCGCTAGATGGTCTTGGTTTGCTCTCTTATGAATCCGTGATGCGCCGTGATTATCCAGTGGTCTTTGGCACTTTGTATCTCTTTACCTTGATTGGCTTATTTACGAAGTTGATCTCTGATCTTTGCTACGTCTATGTTGATCCTCGCATTCAATTTGGTGCTGGAGGCGGGTCATGAGCCGTTGGCAGCGTTTTAGAAGTAACCGCAGAGGTTATGCCAGCCTGTGGATCTTTCTAGTTCTCTTTGGTCTTTCTCTGGGTGCCGAGCTCATTGCGAATGACAAGCCTCTATTAGTGCGTTATGACGGCCACTTTTATTTTCCAATAGCAAAGAATCAGGCTGAGACTGTCTTTGGTGGAGACTTTGCGACGCCAACGGATTTCTTGGATCCTGATATTCGTCGCAATATTACAAGTGATGGCAATTGGGCGATCTATCCACCGATTACTTATAGCTACGAGACGCTGAATTATTTTTCTCAAGTTCCTAACCCAGCGCCACCGTCTTGGCAAAACTGGTTAGGCACCGATGATCGTGGACGCGATGTACTCTCACGTCTCATTTATGGTTTCCGACTATCAATTCTGTTTGGTTTAGCACTCACGATTGTGGGCGTGAGCGTCGGCATCATTACTGGTTCTCTAATGGGTTTTTTCGGCGGTAAGTTTGACTTAATATCCCAGCGTTTGATTGAGATTTGGTCGGCAATGCCTGAGTTATATCTGCTGATCATCTTCGCCTCAATCTTTAATCCCAGCGTTTCGCTACTCATCATTTTGTTAGCGGCATTTGGTTGGATGGGCTTATCTGATTACGTCCGTGCAGAGTTCTTTCGTAATCGAGCCCTAGAGTATGTGCGGGCTGCGCGGGCATTGGGCCTCACGAATCTACAAATTATGTGGCGCCATATTCTGCCCAATAGTTTGACACCGGTGATCACCTTTTTGCCATTCCGAATGAGTGCCGCCATTTTGTCGCTGACGAGTTTAGATTTTCTTGGTCTGGGTGTTCCTCCGGGAACGCCTAGCTTGGGTGAGTTACTGTCACAGGGCAAGGGTAATTTGGATGCATGGTGGATTTCGCTCTCCACTTTTATTGTCTTGGTGGCGACATTACTGTTGCTGACCTTTATGGGTGAAGCGCTGCGTGATGCGTATGACTCTCGCAAAGCTGGCCTGATGAGTGGAGGCCGCTCATGAGTTTGCTGCGCTATGAAGACCTTTGTATTTCTTTTGGCGCTGGGCGCCGTGAAAAGTTTGCCGTTAATCATCTCAACTTAGAAATTGGCATTGGTGAGAGAGTAGCCTTAGTGGGCGAGTCTGGCTCAGGAAAAACCTTAACTGCGCTTGCCCCTTTGCGGCTAGAGCCTGAGGGCGCTAAAGTCTCTGGAAAAATTCTGTGGAATCAAAAAGACGAAGGGATAGTCGATTTGTTGTCCTTGCCCATAGAAGATATTCGTGAGATCCGTGGTCGTGAAATTGCCATGGTGTTTCAGGAGCCGATGACGGCACTGAATCCTTTATTTACCATCGGCAATCAAATTATTGAAGCAGTACAGATTGATCAGCCCCTCATTTCTAAGTCTGACTGCATAGATGCAGCAATTGATCTCCTTAAAAAGACGGGCATCCCGGAACCCGAGCGCCGCTTTCATTCCTACCCACATCAACTATCTGGCGGTCAACGTCAACGTGCCATGATTGCGATGGCATTGGCTTGTAAGCCACGCCTGTTGATTGCAGACGAACCAACTACTGCGTTAGATGTCAGTTTGCGTTTGCAAATTTTAGATTTGCTGAAAGAGTTGCAAGAAGAATCTAAAGAAGATGGTGGCATGGGAATTTTATTGATTACCCATGACCTCAATCTTGTAAAGCACTTTGCTGGACGTGTGGCCGTCTTGAATCAAGGCAACTTGATGGAGTCTGGGCCAACTAAACAAGTGTTTAATCATCCGACCGATCCTTACACGCGCGCTTTAGTGAATAGCGAGCCTGTTCGCGAACTCGCACCGGTGATGCCATTGGCGCCCGTACTATTAAAGACAGAAGAGTTATCTGTCGCATACCCAAGTTCAGAGTCGACGTCTTGGTTTAAAAAAGCACCTCCCCATAAGGTCTTGAAAAAAGTCAGCTTTCATTTGAAGCAAGGCCAGACCATTGGCGTCATTGGTGAGTCGGGTTCAGGTAAGACTACTTTAGGTATGGCTGTGCTTGGTCTCTTAGGAGATTCTGCAGCGCAAGTAACAGGTGATGTCGATGTGCTTGGTAAAGATTGGCAAACACTGAAGCCGGTAGATCGACGTGCGATGCGTTCTAGCCTGCAAGTGATATTTCAAGATCCCTTTGGTTCGCTTTCACCGCGGATGAATGTGATGCAAATTATTGCGGAGGGTTTGGATGTTCACCATCCGAACTTATCGCCAGCCGAGCGTGAATCTCGTGTGGTCGATATGCTCAAAGAAGTGGGCTTGGATCGCTCAGCGTTAACTCGCTATCCGCATGAGTTCTCTGGAGGTCAACGGCAGCGTATTGCGATTGCCCGCGCTTTGATTTTGCGGCCGCAGATATTGGTCTTGGATGAACCTACATCCGCATTAGATGTTTCGATTCAGAAACAAGTGCTCGCCTTGCTTTCAGAATTGCAGAAGAAGTACAACTTGGCTTATTTGATGATTAGTCATGACTTAGCAGTCATCCGCGCCATGTCTCATGAGGTGATCGTGCTCAAAGAGGGTAAGGTGGTTGATTTTGGCGACACTGAGACCTTGATCAAGCACCCCAAACAGGTTTACACCAGAGAATTATTTGCGGCTGCCGAACTGACTTAGTTAGAGCCTAAAACCCTATTCTATGGGCTATTTTGGTGCATTAGATCCGCATTCATGCACCAAGTTCTGAAAAATCACCCATGTAAACAAAGACTTAAGACTATAGTCAAGACTTGGTTAAATAAGGGTTCTTTGTTAAACTGGTTCGATGTCACTAAAAAAAGCGCTGCTTTCACAAATCTTGGGTCTAGCCCTGGGTTTGACTATCTCTGTATCTGCAAATGCCGCAGATACCGTGGTGGTAGCTGACGCACCAACTGAAGCAGTTGTTCCAAAAGAAAGTATGTTTCAAGCTGGTAGGGCTTATATCTCTCGAGTGTCTGACCGATTAGCGGATACCGTGACTGGAAAATCTGAAGAGATGATTAATCGCGCCATGGAAGTGATTGGTGTGCGTTATCGCTGGGATGCTGAATTACCTCAGTCTGGTTTGGACGGTAGTAGTTTTGTTGGTTATGTATTCAAAGACAAGTTGGGCTTCTTGTTGCCACGCAAGTCAACGCAAATGAGTCGGGTTGGTAAACCGATTAGTCGCGATGAGCTGCAACCAGGCGACCTTGTATTTTTCAACACGATGCGTTTAACTTTTTCTCATGTGGGTATTTATGTTGGTGACAATAAATTTATTCACTCACCATCCAAAGGCACCAGTGTTCGTGTCGACGATCTAGGTAGCCTGTATTGGGATAAACGTTTTGATGGCGCCCGTCGTCTAGATGGCAGTGATAACCTCAATGATGCCGAGCGTCAAGAGTTGTTAAACGAAGTCAAGAATCTCAAGCGTAAGTCACGCAGTCTCTAAAGTCCTCCCTTTCGGGGCTTTACCTACTTAGCCTTTCAGCTTTTCCTTGATCAAAGCCATTTGTTCTTGGCTTGCGACTTCGCCAGCCAAGATGGCTGCATTTCTGGACTTGAAATCGCCACTACTCATTTGCTTCAGTTGCGGAGTAATCACGATATCAGCACTCTTGAGTTCATATTGATTAATGCTTCTTTGCATAATCGAAATGGTTTGTTGTAACACTCCAAAGGTGCCACTGGCATCTTGATGGACTGGCTCTGAAGAGATGTTCACTGCAATCACTAGAGTAGCTCCCATTTGTCGGGCATAACTTACGGGCACGGGGGCTACCAGACCGCCATCCAGATATTCCTTGCCGCCAATCAGAGTGGGTTGGAAGACGCCAGGTACGCTGCACGATGCGCGCACTGCTTGGCCAGTATTGCCTGTACGAAATAAAACACCTTTGCCTGATTGCAATTCAGTGGCGACAATTCCTAATGGAATACGCATCTGTTCAATGGCCTTGTTTTGTACTTCTCGATTTACCATGTTTTGCAGGGCATCACCTTTAATCAGTCCGCCAAAACGTCCCGCAAATGGTAGCCCCCAGTCTGCAATCGTGGCTTCATCGAGATTGAGGGCTAGGCGATTGAGATCATTACCGGTAGCGCCAGAGGCAAGCAGGGCAGCAATGACGCTACCGGCACTGCTACCGACCACAATATCGGGGCGGATGCCTTGAGCCTCTAGGGCCTTAATTACCCCAATGTGGGCAAATCCTCTTGCTGCACCGGCACCTAAAGCCAAGCCAACTACTGGCTTTCTTGTTCCCATGAGGCCGCACGAGCTGAGGGCTCCAGCACTGAATAGGGCGCCCATACTGATGCCAAGGCCCAATAAGTGTCGTCGTTCAGGAGAAACTAGGCGTTTTGATGAAATATTGTGCATATGGCTATTGTATTGAGCCTACCTTATAATAGGTTCACGGTGAACGAAAAGGACTTCGTTGCAGCGCGGGCATATTCCCTAACTAGAAATTATGAGATGGATTGTCCGTAGTCGCTAGAAAACACCAAAACCCATTACTGAAATACATTTTTTAAAGCCCACTCAGGATTACTCCTGACAGCCCGACTTTTATGGACGATCACAACAAGCGCGTTATTGAAACAGCCCTCCTGTGCGCGCAGGAGCCACTCACGGTTGCTGACCTGTCTCGTCTATTTGTCGAGGACATCACCACTGCTGATATTGATGAGACATTGCTTGAGTTGCAGCGCGCTTGGGACAATAAAGGCATGGAGCTGGTGCATATTGCAACTGGCTGGCGCTTCCAGAGTCGTTTATCGATGCGTGAGTATCTTGATCGCTTAACGCCTGAGAAGCCACCGAAGTACTCCCGTGCAGTGATGGAGACCTTGGCAATTATTGCCTATCGTCAACCAGTCACTCGTGGTGAGATTGAAGAAATTCGTGGTGTTGCTGTGAGTAGCAACGTGATGAAGCAATTAGAAGACCGTGGTTGGGTGGAAGTGATTGGCCATAAAGATACGATTGGCCGCCCTGGTTTGTATGCCACCACTAAACAATTTTTAGACGACTTGAGTCTGACTAATCTTCAAAGCCTGCCTATGTTGGAAGATGCAGCGCCGATGGCTGCTGCTGAACAATTAGGTCAGGTTGTCATGGAATTTGATCCTACTGCCACAGTAGAAACCGTTGTGATTGAAGAGTCTGAAGAAGTGGTAGTTGAAGAAAGCTCCGAAATCATCGCTGAAGAAGTTACCCCCGAGTCTGAAAACCCATCAGACGAAACAAAATAATTATTAATGACAAGTTCTAACGAAAACGATTCAACTCCAGTAGTACCTGCAGCAACGCCATCACATACTGATACAGGTTCTTCTCATGCAGAAGGCTCTCAGGGTGAGGGAGGTGAACGCCCGACACGAGATGATCGTGGCCCACGTCATCCCCGTCGCGCTGGAACAGGTAAGCACCCTTTTAATAAGAAGCGCCCCTTTAATAAGGACAAGCCTCGTCGTGAAGGTGAGACCTCGCAAGGTCCGCGTGAAGGTGGTGGCAATCATGCGGCTAAGTTAGCCCCAAATCCTGCAGACGTTGAAGCATTGTTTGCTTCGGTGGTGTCTGGTGAGTTTGATGCAGCCCTTGATGCGCCAGAAGCATTAGAGGTTAAAAATTCAGATGGCTTCAATGAGAATGAAATCTCTCATCAAACAGGTGCCGAGCGTCGCGCACAACGCGCACATGGTGCTCGCGAGGATGAAGATCCAGATGCGCCTACTGAAGAAGAGATGAGCAGTTTGCAGTTTACAAACATCGATGAATTGCCTCTCAGTTTGCGTGATGAAGTATGGTCTGACCTCGATGGTTTAGATGATGATGCTGATGACGAAGATACCGTCAAGCTCCATAAAGTGTTAGCAGATGCTGGCATGGGCTCACGCCGTGACATGGAAGATTTGATTGTGCAAGGGCGCGTATCAGTTAATAGTTTGCCTGCACATATCGGCCAACGTATTGGACCTACAGATCAGGTGCGCATTAATGGCAAGCAAGTGCATCGTAAGATTCAGACTAAGCCACCACGCGTCATTTTGTATCACAAGCCTGCTGGCGAAATCGTAAGCCAATCTGATCCAGAGGGTCGTCCAACCGTATTTGATCGCCTGCCAAAGCCTCGTCAAGGTCGCTGGATCGCAGTTGGTCGCTTGGACTTTAATACTGAAGGCTTGTTATTGTTCACCACCTCTGGTGAATTGGCTAATCGTTTAATGCATCCGCGTTATGGTGTGGAGCGAGAATACGCAGTGCGTATTTTGGGTGAGCTAAGTCAAGACAACACTGCACAATTAAAGAGTGGTATCAAGCTCGATGATGGTCAAGCACGTTTTTTACGGTTATCAATGGGTGGTGGCGATGGTGCAAACCGTTGGTATCACGTTGCTTTAACAGAAGGTCGTAATCGTGAAGTGCGTCGCATGTTTGAAGCAGTAGGTCACACGGTTTCTCGTTTGATTCGGACACGTTATGGCATGTTCCTTTTACCTCCACGTTTAAGGCGGGGAAAATGGGAGGAAGTTGAGGCCGGTGGCATCTATAACTTGATGAAGTCTGCTGGCTTAAAAATGCCACAGCCGCAAGATAAGAGTCGCAATCCAAATGCTGGTGGACAAAGTTGTAATCCTGCTAGCGCAGATTTCCAACCCGATCCAATGCAAACCTCGGTTTCTTATTGGGGCTCACGCGATGCTTTAACCCTAGCGAGTGGTCATAACGGTTTGACTCACCAAGGTAGGGGCGGCAAACCTGGCGGCAGTGGGTCTGGCGAAGGACGCGGTCCTTTCCGGGGTCGCACCCAAGGCGGTCGACCTGGTCAAGGCGGTGGTCAAGGCGGCCAAGGTGGCCAGGGTGGAAATGGCCAAGGCCGCAATAAAGGTAAAAAAGTACACCATGGTCAATCTGCATTTGTGACCGCCAACCCCCAAAGCCCTGGAAATGGGCCTAAGCGCGGCGCACCAAAAGGCCGAAAACCTTTTAATAAGGGCCCTAGAAAGCCCCGAAATCCTGGCGAAAGCTTCTGATTTCTAACAGTTTTCTCTAAAAATAAGCTATAATTTTGGTCTTGCAGCACAAACATGCTGCAAGTGTTGTTACCGACTGATGTTGCGATCAACGTAAGTCGGCCTGTTCTGAATTTCGAGAATATGGGCTTTGAAGCCCATTTTTTTTTGCCGTTTTGGTTTGAAGGGAAGTTGTGAGGGATCAGAAGATCATCTCTGCAGAGTTGGAGAACTTGGGCTACACGCTAGTCGATATTGAGCGTGAAGCTGGAGGATTACTGCGCGTCACAATTGAAAACCCGGATTACGAGCGTTTGATTACTGTTTTGGATTGCGAGAAGGTAAGTCATCAATTGAGTTACACCTTGCCGGTAGAAAACATTCCTTACGAGCGTTTGGAAATTTCTTCCCCAGGCCTGGATCGTCCCGTTAAGACAGCAGTTGATTTTGAGCGCTTCACTGGAATGGAAGTAGATTTGAAGTTGCGTGTTGCTGTTGGTAGTCGTAAGAATTTTCGTGGTGTATTGCAAGGTTTGCTGAGTGGTGAATTGAATTCACTGGATGCGAAATTTGGTTTGGTATTTGAGGGTGCTGATGGTCAGCCCTCTCAATTGGAGTTTTCTTTGGCCGAGGTCGATAAGACTCGGTTGGTCCCTGTTATTGATTTCAAAGGAAGAAAGTCATGAGCCGAGAAGTTCTCATGTTGGCAGACGCCCTAGCGCGTGAAAAGAACGTTGATCAAGCCATTGTGTTTGAGGCGCTTGAAATGGCGTTGGCATCAGCCACTAAGAAGCGTTACGCAACTGAAGATGTGGATATTCGTGTATCTATCGACCGTGAGTCTGGTGAATACGAAACCTTCCGCCGTTGGTTGGTGGTTCCTGATGAAGCCGGTTTGCAAGAGCCAGATAAAGAGATATTGCAATTTGAAGCCAAAGAGCAAATTCCAGATATGGAAGTAGGCGACTATATTGAAGAGCAAATCGAATCTTTAGCTTTCGGTCGTATCGGTGCACAGGCTGCTAAGCAAGTCATCTTGCAACGTATTCGTGATGCTGAGCGTGAACAGATTTTGAATGATTACCTCGAGCGTGGCGAAAAAGTCATGACGGGTACCGTTAAGCGTGCTGACAAGAATGGTTTGATTATTGAATCTGGCCGTGTTGAGGCATTGCTGCGTCGTGATCAAATGATTCCTAAAGAGAATTTGCGTTCTGGTGATCGCGTACGTGCATACATCCTCAAAGTGGATCGTGAAGCCCGTGGCCCACAGATCGAACTATCCCGTACTTGCCCAGACTTCTTGATCAAGTTGTTTGAGAACGAAGTTCCAGAGATGGAGCAGGGCTTGCTAGAGATTAAGGGTGCCGCCCGTGATCCTGGCATCCGCGCAAAGATTGCGGTGGTGACTTATGACAAGCGTATTGACCCAATCGGAACATGCGTTGGTGTGCGTGGCACACGCGTTACTGCAGTGCGTAATGAAGTGGCTGGCGAAGCGGTTGATATCGTATTGTGGTCGGAAGACCCAGCGCAGTTTGTGATTGGTGCTTTGGCACCAGCACAAGTATCTTCAATCGTGGTGGACGAAGAGCGTCACGCCATGGACGTGGTGGTGGATGAAGAGAACTTGGCAATCGCCATTGGCCGTAGCGGACAAAACGTTCGTTTGGCAAGTGATTTGACTGGTTGGCAAATCAACATCATGACTCCTGAAGAGTCTGCTGAGAAAACTGAAAAAGAGGCTTCTTCCGTACGCCAATTGTTTATGGACAAATTGGACGTAGACCAAGAGGTGGCTGATATTTTGATTGAGGAAGGTTTCAATACATTGGAAGAAGTGGCTTATGTGCCATTGTCTGAAATGTTAGAAATTGATTCATTCGATGAAGATACTGTGAATGAGTTGCGTACCCGCGCACGTGATTCCTTGTTGACGATGGAGTTAGCAAAAGAGGAGCGTATTGGCGAGGTGTCACAAGACCTACGTTCCCTAGAAGGAATGACCACAGAATTGATTGCCAAGCTTGCTGACAATCAAGTACATACCCGTGACGACCTTGCTGAACTGGCTGTTGATGAGCTAGTTGAGGCGACACAAATTGACGAAGAAACTGCGAAAACGCTCATCATGAAAGCGCGCGAACATTGGTTTACTTCATGAGAGGAAGTAGTGCATGGCAACAACAACAGTAAAAGTACTCGCTAAGGAACTGAAAAGAACTGCGGCTGACCTCTTGGATCAATTGAAGGCAGCCGGGATCGATAAAGGTTCTGAGGATGACAGCATTACCGATAAGGACAAAACTGCCTTGCTCGAGTATTTGCAAAAAGCACATGGCAATACTGAAGCAGGGGCTCGTAAGAAGATCACTTTGATCAAGCGCGAGAACTCTGAGATTCGTCAAGCAGACTCTGCTGGACGTACTCGTACTGTGCAGGTTGAAGTTCGTAAAAAACGTGTGCTAGTAAAAGCAGGAGATAAAGCACCTGTAGCTGAGGAAGCTCCAGCAAAATCAGCTAAAGCAGCTTCGCCAACTAAACCAATTTTGTCAGAAGAGGAATTGGAAAAACGCGCCGCTGAAGCCACACGTCAAGCCGAGCTATTAGCTCGTCAAGAAGCAGAGATGAAGGCGGCTGAAGAAGCGCGTCAAAAAGAAGCTGCTGCTCCTGCTGAGGATGACAGCAAAGCTTCTGACGCTGCAGCTGTTGAGAAAAAAGCAAAGGCAGATAAAGCTGCAAAAGAATTAGCTGCCAGCAAAGAAAAAGAGTTGGCGGATATTCGTTCACGTCGTGCAACTGCTGAGGCAGAAGCCTTAGCCATTCGTGACATGATGAGTGCGCCTGCTCGTGTCCTGAAGGCTCCAAGCGAGATTGCTGCTGAAGATGCGAAAAAAGGGACTTTACATAAGCCTGCTAAAGCTGAAGGTGCTGAAGATAAGAAAAAATCACCCGCTAAAGTTGGTGGCAAAACGATTAAGTCTTCCGAGACTTCATCTACTTGGCAAGAAGAGGGCGCTAAAAAACCAGGCGGTCTGAAGACCCGTGGCGATACCTCTGGTGGTGTGGGTGGTTGGCGTTCAGGTGGCGGTCGTAAGAAGCAGCGTCAAATCGCTGAAGCGAACGTCGATACCAACTTCCAAGTGCCAACTGAGCCAGTAGTGCGTGATGTGCATGTTCCAGAAACGATTACCGTGGCTGAGCTTGCTCACGCTATGGCAGTCAAGAGCGCAGAAGTCATTAAGTTATTGATGGGTATGGGCCAAATGGTTACCATCAATCAAGTGCTGGACCAAGATACCGCGATGATCATTGTTGAAGAGATGGGTCATAAAGCCCACGCTGCAAAATTAGATGATCCGGATTTAGATATCGGTACTGACGGTCATGATGCTGAATTGTTGCCGCGCCCTCCAGTGGTGACTGTGATGGGTCACGTTGACCACGGTAAAACTTCTTTGCTCGACAAGATTCGCTTAGCAAAAGTCGCCTCTGGTGAAGCTGGTGGTATTACTCAGCATATCGGCGCATACCACGTAGAAACTCCGCGCGGCATGATTACTTTCCTAGATACTCCGGGTCACGAAGCGTTTACCGCAATGCGTGCACGTGGTGCTAAGGCAACTGATATTGTGATCTTGGTAGTAGCTGCAGATGACGGTGTCATGCCGCAAACTAAGGAAGCGATTCACCATGCGATTGCTGCTGGCGTACCTTTAGTGGTTGCCATCAACAAGATCGATAAACCAGAAGCCAATTCAGAGCGTGTGAAGACTGAGTTAGTGGCTGAACAAGTGGTTCCTGAGGAATACGGTGGCGATGTGCCATTTATTCCGGTATCTGCCAAAACGGGCGAAGGTATTGATGCCTTGTTAGAAAACGTTCTTTTACAAGCCGAAATCTTGGAACTCAAGGCGCCTAAAGATGCTCCTGCACAAGGCCTTGTCATTGAAGCGCGTTTGGATAAAGGTAAAGGTCCGGTTGCAACGGTATTGGTTCAATCGGGCACACTTAAGCGTGGTGATATGTTGTTAGCGGGTTCTACCTTTGGTCGTGTGCGTGCCATGTTGGATGAAAACGGCAAACCCTGTAATGAAGCTGGCCCCTCTATTCCAGTGGAGATTCAAGGTTTATCCGAAGTTCCAGCTGCTGGCGAGTCAGTTCAAGTGGTTCCTGATGAACGTAAGGCGCGCGAAATTGCACTCTTCCGTCAAGGTAAGTTCCGTGATGTGAAGTTAGCTAAACAACAAGCATTCAAGCTCGAAACCATGATGGAAAACATGGAAGAGGGCGCGATTGAGGCGAAGTTGTTGCCATTGATCATCAAAGCTGACGTACAAGGCTCTCAAGAAGCTTTGTCACAGTCCTTAATGAAACTTTCTACACCAGAAGTCAAGGTACAAATCGTCCATGCTGCTGTGGGTGGTATTACTGAAACTGATGTGAACTTAGCGGTTGCCTCTAAAGCGGTCATCATTGGCTTTAACTCCCGTGCCGATGCAGCAGCCCGTAAGCTAGCTGAGAATAATGGTGTCGATATTCGTTATCACAACATTATTTATGATGCAGTGGATGAAGTAAAACTCGCCTTGAGCGGTATGTTGACTCCAGATAAGAAAGAAGAAATCACTGGCTTAGTTGAAATTCGTCAGGTCTTCTTGGTATCTAAGGTTGGCGCTATTGCAGGTTGCTTAGTTGTTGACGGTATCGTTAAACGTACATCAAGTGTGCGCCTCTTGCGTGAGAATGTCGTGATCTGGTCTGGCGAATTAGATTCGCTCAAACGCTTTAAAGATGACGCAAAAGAAGTTCGTGCTGGTGTTGAGTGTGGCTTGTCATTAAAAGGCTATAACGACATTAAAGAAGGCGATCAACTAGAAGTATTTGAAGTGACTGAAGTCGCTCGTTCACTCTAATTGATTCACTATGCATAAGACGAGCCCGCATCGTAACCAGCGTCTTGCTGATCAGATTCAGCGAGACCTGGCCGAGTTAATTCCTCGCGAGTTACGCAGCCCAAGTCTAGGTTTAATTACTTTGCAAAGTATTGAACTCTCGCCTGATTTGGCACATGCCAAAGTCTTCTTCACAGTGTTAGGTGCAGAACCAGAACATGCTCTGAAGGCTTTGCAAGAAAAAGCGGGTTACTTACATTCTTTATTGTTTAAGCGTTTGCATATTCACACTGTGCCAACTTTGCACTTTCACTATGACAGCTCAGTAGAGCATGGCATAGAAATGTCTCGATTGATCGACCAAGCTCTAGAGAGCGATCATCAAGACGAGAATAAATAAACATGTCCACGCGTATCGACGGCGTTGTATTGCTAGATAAACCCGCAGGCATGAGCTCTCAGGGTGCGGTAACCGCCGTCAAACGCGCATTCAACGCAGAGAAAGCAGGTCATACCGGTACCTTAGATCCCATGGCTACCGGATTGCTACCGATTTGCTTGGGTGAAGCCACCAAATATTCTCAAGACTTACTGGAAGCAGACAAAACATATATCGCTCAAGTGAAGTTCGGTTCTCGCACCGACACCGGTGATGCTGAAGGCTTAGTCATAGAAGAATTGCCATTACCTACTTTTGAAAATGAAGCGGCGATTCAAAACACATTAGATGGATTGCTAGCAAAATTTACTGGCCTCATCACACAAATACCGCCGATGTATTCTGCGTTAAAACGTGATGGTAAGCCTTTATATGAATATGCTCGTGCTGGTGTTGAGCTAGAGCGCACTGCGCGTGAGATTACGATTCACAAGATTCGCTGGACTAATATTCAATGGCCGGAAGCTACTTTAGAGGTCTCTTGCAGCAAGGGTACTTATATTCGTGTGCTCGCTGAAGATCTTGGTAACACTTTAGGTTGTGGCGCTCATTTAGTAGGGCTACGCAGAACGGAAGTAGGTCACTTAAGTCTTGAGCAATCCTTTACGATTGAATCTATTCAACAGGCTTTGCACGATAGCTCTAACTACATCCTCCCAGTGGATGCGCTCTTGCAGACTTTGCCCCATCTGACGGTAGATGAGCAACAAGCTAAACGTTTAGAAATGGGCCAGCGGGTTCCATTAAACCTGGCTTCCATTGAAGCTTTAGTTCGTATTTATCGCACTACAGCTGCACCCCATAACTTTATTGGCACTGCTGATTGGCGCTCTGGAGTATTGCATCCTAAGCGTTTGATTTCGCAGGCAACTTAACCTTTTTACTGATCTTTAACCTTAGAAGCTTCACATGACTAAACGCGCACTTCGTAACATTGCCATCATCGCCCACGTTGACCACGGTAAAACTACTTTGGTTGACCAACTCTTGCGTCAATCTGGCACATTCCGCTCTAATGAAAAAATGACCGAACGCGTCATGGATTCAAATGATCTTGAAAAAGAGCGCGGCATTACTATTTTGTCCAAGAACTGTGCAGTTGAATATGACGGCACACATATCAACATCGTCGATACCCCTGGACACGCAGACTTTGGTGGTGAAGTTGAGCGCGTACTCTCGATGGTGGATGGCGTGTTACTCTTGGTGGATGCGGTTGAAGGTCCAATGCCACAAACCCGTTTTGTCACCAAGAAAGCCTTGGCTTTGGGATTAAAGCCTATCGTGGTGATCAACAAGGTTGACCGCCCAGGCGCACGTTGTGATTATGTTATCAACGCAACCTTTGAGTTGTTTGACAAATTAGGCGCAACTGAAGAGCAGCTGGACTTCCCAGTCGTATTTGCATCTGGTTTGAATGGTTATGCCGGTTTGACTGATGATGTCCGCGAAGGGGATATGCGCCCATTATTCGATACCGTACTCAAACATGTTCCAGTGCGCGATGACAATCCTGAAGGTCCTTTGCAACTACAAATCACCTCTATTGAATACAGTACTTACGTCGGTAAGATCGGTGTGGGTCGTGTAAACCGTGGAACAGTGAAGCCATTGATGGACGTAGTCTTTATGGATGGCCCTGATGGCACTCAGCGTAAGGGGCGCATCAATCAAGTATTGAAGTTCCGTGGCTTAGAGCGTGAATTAGTAGATGAAGCGCAAGCGGGCGATATCGTATTGGTTAATGGTATCGAAGACTTGGCTATTGGTACAACCATTTGCGCACCAGACGTGCCAGAAGCGTTGCCAATGCTCAAGATTGACGAGCCTACCCTGACCATGAACTTCATGGTCAACACTAGCCCATTAGCTGGTCGTGAAGGCAAGTTTGTAACAAGCCGTCAGATTCGTGAGCGTTTAGACCGCGAATTAAAATCCAACATGGCATTGCGTGTTAAAGATACTGATGATGACACGGTATTTGAAGTGTCTGGTCGCGGTGAATTGCACCTCACCATCTTGGTAGAGACGATGCGCCGTGAAGGTTACGAGTTGGCTGTTTCCCGTCCTCGCGTGGTGTTCCATGAAGAAGACGGCGTCAAGATGGAACCATACGAAAACTTAACAGTCGACCTTGAAGACACCACACAAGGTGCTGTCATGGAAGACTTAGGTAAGCGTAAAGGTGAATTACTCGATATGGTGAGTGATGGCAAAGGTCGTACTCGTCTTGAGTACCGTATTCCTGCACGGGGCTTGATTGGCTTCCAAGGCGACTTCATGACCATGACCCGTGGTAACGGTTTGATGAGCCACACTTTTGACTCTTATGCTCCGGCAAAAGAAGGTATCTTGGGTGAGCGCCATAACGGCGTATTGATTAGTCAAGATGACGGCGAAGCCGTTGCTTATGCTTTGTGGAAGTTGCAAGACCGCGGCCGTATGTTTGTGAGCCCTGGCGATCCTTTATATGAAGGTATGGTGATTGGTATTCATAGCCGTGATAATGATTTGGTTGTGAATCCCATCAAAGGCAAGCAATTAACTAACGTTCGCGCCTCTGGTACCGACGAAGCAGTGCGCTTAGTTACTCCAATTGCTATGAACTTAGAGTACGCAGTAGAGTTTATCGATGATGATGAATTGGTTGAAGTCACGCCTAAGAGTATTCGGATTCGTAAGCGCTACCTCAAGGAGCATGAGCGTAAAAAAGCATCACGCGAATAAGCTCGCTCAAATGAAGTAACAAAAGCCACCTGCGGGTGGCTTTTTTCATTAACTTAGAACTTCTCTCAAAGGTAGATTATTGCCCCGCACAAGATTAGTGCGTCAGTAGTAGCTATGCCCAAAATTGGGTTAAAGTCGTCAAAAAGAGGGCATTCTTAATATTTCACCTTAATCAAAAGGAATAATTTGGAGTTGTAGGCTATCTGAAAGTAGATTCACCTGGGCTAAATATCCTGAATCAATCAAGGAGTAATTATGGTCGTTTACATCACTCGCAATATTGTCGCCAGAAAGCGTCGCAACGATGGTACGGATCAAGGTTGCTTTCCACTACATCCCGGCAAGTATGAGGCCAATAAAACCAATGATGGCGCCCTCGAAATTCTTCAAGATGCAGGTGAGCCAGTTTATTTACTGCCATTTATCTGGTGGGAGAAGATGGGGCTTGGGGATATCTTGATTGCGGCATAAGTAACCAAAGAAAGAAGAGAATTTAAATGAATTATCAGTACATCAAGACCGAGCAGGCGGATTTAATCGCTACCATTCGTTTCAATCATTACAGCAAGCGTAATGCTTTAAGTGAATGCTTGATTGAAGAAATGCACCATGCCCTTGATGTATTTGGTAAAGAAGATGTGCGTGTTTTGGTACTGAGATCTGACCAGAAGAATAAGGTATGGTCTGCAGGGCACGATGTGATGGAGCTGCCGAGATCTGAACGTGATCCCTTGCCAGCAGATGATCCTGTCATGGTGTTACTCAAGTCCATCCGCGCATTTAGAGCGCCAGTCATTGCAATGGTTGATGGCTCTGTTTGGGGTGCATCTACGGACCTAATTATGAGTTGCGATATTGCGATTGGGGATCATGACTCTACTTTTGCGATTACTCCTGCAAAGTTAGGTCTTCCGTATACTGCCAGCGGTATCTTGCATTTCATGTCCCGTATGCCACTAAATGTCGTAAAAGAAATGTTCCTAACTGCGGATCCGATTGGTGCAGATCGCGCCTTACAAATCGGTATTCTGAACCATCTTTATGTCTCTGGAGAATTAGAGGCAAAGACTTATCAAATGGCTAGAACGATTGCCTCACGTTCACCACAAGCTAACTCCGTTCTTAAAGCCCAGGCACAAATGCTCTCTGATGCAGCTGTGTTGAATCCTGCCGTATTCGAGCATCTTCAATCCCTTCGCAGGAATGTCTACATGGGTAGCGACTACCGAGAAGGTATTACTGCATTTTTAGAGAGGCGTGATCCAATCTTTGGTCAGGCCAAGTAAAAGCTGTAGTGCACTAGACTGTTTAATGCTGTTTAGCGGCAAAGCTATCTGCTTGCGCAATATCCCAGTAGAGCTGAAATACTTTTGGCAAAGTACTACCTTCCTCATTGGATAACAAGCTGCCTGCAGCAACGTCTGGTAAGAGGTCTTCAAGCAGCCGCACCTCATTTGCACTCACCCGTCGCACGATATGACGTGTGTTAATTTCAACTGGATGATGAAGGCCTGCTGCTTCCACAATTTCCTTGAGAGCCTTGAGTGTTTCTTTATGAAAGTGATACACACGTTCTGATTTATCAGTGACTACTAATGCTTTTTGTCGACTTGGGTCTTGTGTGGTGACGCCAGTGGGACAGAAGCCGGTATCACAAACTTGAGCTTGTATACAGCCGACTGAGAACATAAAGCCGCGAGCGCTGTTACACCAATCAGCCCCCAAGGCAAAGACAACCGCCATGTCAAAAGCGCTGATGATTTTTCCAGAGCAGCCAATTTTAATTTGGTCGCGTAAATTGGCTCCAACCAAAGTATTGTGTACTAGGCGCAAACCTTCTTGTAATGGAGTGCCAACATGGTTGCTAAACTCAACAGGAGATGCTCCAGTCCCGCCCTCAGTGCCATCTACCACGATGAAGTCTGGATAAATTTTTGATTTCAGCATCGCCTTCACAATCGCAAACCATTCCCAAGGATGGCCAATGCATAATTTAAAGCCTACTGGTTTGCCGCCAGAAAGTTCACGTAAGCGCTGAGTAAACGCCATCATTTCTAATGGGGTAGAGAAGGCGCTGTGCGAAGATGGCGAGACACAAGCTTCACCCACCTTGACACCACGTGCCTCAGCAATTTCTGGGGTGACCTTAGGTCCTGGCAAGATGCCACCATGACCTGGCTTTGCCCCTTGACTGAGTTTGATTTCAATCATTTTGACTTGGGGGTCTAGGGCATTCTCCGCATATTTTTTGGGATCAAATTGACCATCCTCTGTGCGGCAACCAAAATACCCCGAGCCAATCTCCCAAATGAGATCGCCGCCATGCAAACGGTGGTAACGAGAAATTGAGCCCTCGCCAGTATCGTGCGCAAAATTTCCTTTTTTCGCACCTAAGTTGAGTGCCATGACTGCGTTGGCACTTAAAGCGCCAAAGCTCATGGCTGAGATATTAAAGATGCTAGCTGAATATTTTTGGGAGCAATCTTTGCCGCCAATCTCAATTCTAAAGTTATAGTCAGAAAGATGAGTGGGAGCGAGCGACTGATTAATCCATTGATAACCGGGTGCCATGACATCAAGCGTGGTGCCAAATGGACGTTTATCTGAAACTGCCTTAGAGCGTGAGTAAACCAAGGTGCGCTGGCTTCTGGAGAAAGGTGTTTTGTCGTTATCACCCTCAATAAAATATTGCCGAATCTCTGGTCGAATAAATTCCAATAAGAAACGCATATGACCCAAAATGGGGTAGTTGCGTAACACAGCATGCCTCGTTTGGAGGCGATCATGAATTCCGACGAATGTCAGAAAGCCAAAAATAGCCAATGGGTACCATGCCGCAGCATTTACTAAAAGACCAAAGATGCTGATCAGGGTTCCAGTAATACAAATTACAAAAGTGCTAAGGCGTATTGGTAGGATGGGGCTCATTTTGCGCACTCACTTATGTCTGTTTGATAGCTAAGTATAAGCATGCAATAGAATCAATAGGTGACAGTCTCTCTACAATTTCATCAATATCGCTACTGACAGCCTATCCAATTTATGAAAGTTAATGCTGAAGGAGTCTCTTCATCACGCGTTTATTTGCCGGCTGATCAAAAATACCAAGATTTATTGGCTTTCTTTATTCACACCTTTCCCCATATTGAGTCTGGAGAATGGCAGACCCGTTTTGCTGAAGGTTTAGTCATGACCATGGATGGCGAGCCAGTGCATGGTGACGATCCTTATCAAGCGAATACCCATTTAATGTATTTCAGGCGATTGGCACGTGAACCTGAAATTCCTTTTGCAGAAGAAATCCTTTATCAGGATGAACATATCGTGGTTGCAGATAAGCCCCATTTTTTACCAGTGACACCCAGTGGCCTTTATTTGCATCAAACCTTATTGAATCGGCTTAAGAAGCGAACTGGTATTCAAACCTTGAGCCCGATTCATCGCATTGATCGTGATACTGCAGGCTTGGCGATCTTTTCAGTTAGACCAGCAGAAAGAGCGCAGTACCAAAATCTATTTAGAGATCGAGCAGTTAAGAAGGTATATGAAGCGATTGCTCCCTACCATGATGAGCAAGCCCTCAGATTGCCTATGACTTATCAAAGCAGACTAGTAGAGTCCGAACATTTTTTGCAGATGAAAGAAGAGCAGGGCGAGCCGAACACAGATACTTATATAGAGTTAATCGAAGTCGATAAGCCCTGGGCTCGGTATCGCTTAACTCCTGGTAGCGGTAAGAAGCATCAATTGCGTAGTCATTTAAATGCTCTAGGTATACCCATTCGGAATGATCAAATTTATCCACACCTGACGCCCTATCAAGAGTACGACCTAGATTTTTCCAAACCTTTGCAGCTCTTGGCGAAAGCAATTTATTTTGTAGACCCCATTAGCAAGCAAGAGAAATCATTTGTCAGCAAACGAGAGTTAAACCCACTTTCTTCTTCTACAAAATAGAGTCCGCATTGATCAGGCAATCCAGTGCCTTAATCATGTACCTCTGTAAGGAAAATACTGACTTTTACATGCTCTTGCGCTTGACTGCGTGTTTTTAAGTTGAAGTTTGATCTGCAATTCCTTAATTTTTATGAGAAATTTGTTGCAAATTGTGATGCATAGCAATAGGATAAATGTCCTATTTCAGTAAAGCAGAGCGAGTGATTGTCATGGAAACGATAAAAGTGCTGGTAACAAATCGCAAGGGTGGGGTTGGCAAAAGTACGATTGCCGCCAATCTTGCTGCGTACCTAGCTCTTCAAAAAGGCTTAAAGATTTCATTGATTGACTACGATGAGCAGAGCTCATCCTCTGCTTGGATTAAAAAAGCTCCCAATATTGGTATTGAGACCTATCGCGCTGAAATGTCTTATCAAAGCGCAGGCATGACTCTTTTGAGTGCTAGATCCTCTTTGCGTAAATTTTCAACAGGTTTTGATGTCAGTATTTCTGACCTCACTTGGACGCCAAATATGGCTGAAAATTTTATGCATGATTTCGATATTGTTTTGGTTCCTACTTCAACCTCTAAGTTTGAATTAGCGAGTACTGAAATTTTTATCTTGGAATATGTATTACGTAATTCGCCTTTGATTTCTAAAAATAAACAAATCATCATGGCAGTGCCTAGTAGAGTCGAGACCAATTTTGCAGAAACTAGCATCTCCACCAATCTTGCCTCTTTAGGTATGTGCTATATAACCCCGCCAGTACTGCGGGCCAATGAAATTGATAACTTCGTCTATGAAGATTTTTTCTGCGTCTCCAGTAATGCCACTATCTCAACTTACTTCTGCCGCTTCGGCGAGTTTGTAGCGCAACAGATTTTGGATAAGAAGCGTGAGCGCGAAGCGCCTACTTCTAAATTGGGCGCTATTTATTCTGGTCTGGGCAAAGGTATTTTGATCTTAGATCGCTACCGTCAGAATAAAAAGATATCTGGCATGCAGGCTCGTTCTCAAATGCAAGCATTTAAAGCGAGTGAACAGAGCCCTACTGATACTGCTATTCCGGCTTTTCTCAGCAAGCAAAACTAAAGAGGTGTGATGATGTTCGGTAAAAAAAATAATGAACATAAGTTCTCTGAACCTCAGATTGAATCTTTCGGGACGATTGTTGGCGCTGCTACTGAATTTCATGGCGCCTTGATGGTTTCTGAGAGCGTGCGAGTAGATGGCAAGATATTTGGCAATATCGAAGAGCGTGCTGGCCAAAGAATTACGATAGCGATTGGCAAGGGTGGTGAGGTACATGGCGATATTTATGCGTTTCGTGTTCTCATTGCGGGCATGGTGAATGGCAATACTTACGCACATGAGAGAGTAGAGCTGCACACAACTGCCAATGTCCATGGAGATGTGACTTACGACACGATTGGAATTGAGCCTGGTGCAACCCTCAATGGCCAGATGATTTCTAAAAGAGCAGAGCCGAACACAGCACCTGATTCAGCGACGCAGCTGCAAGATACGATCAATAAGATCAAGCAGGACGCCGGTATTTCTTCTTAGTTTTCCTTGTTTGCTGCTGGCTTAGTAAAAGCCAGCACATCCATAGGATTGAGTAGAGCGCCATTCTTATAAACGCTGAAATGCAAGTGTGGTCCTGTCGAGCGGCCAGTATTGCCGACCTCTCCAATTAATTGACCGCGACTAACAGTGTCTCCTTGGCTTACTAATAGTTTCTGACAATGCGCATAGAGGCTAGTGAAGCCTTCGCTATGTTTGATCTCAATGACGTTTCCTAATTCTGCATCGTACTTTGCCTTGGTGACAACGCCATTACCTGCAGCTAATACCTGCGTGCCGGGCTTGGCATTGAAATCAATACCAGGATGAAAGGCAGGACTATTAGTAATGGGGTCTACGCGTGCACCAAAGTTGCTACTTAAACCATAGCCAGCGGCCAGAGGTGGTTTTGTGGGCAATGGAATCAAGCGCTCGTATTTCTCAAGCCATATTTCTTTGAGGGACTGCATTTTTTTACTCAGACCTTCTGAAGACTCTAGCGTTTGGTTAATGCTTACTCGTAGACTGGGATTTTCTTCGGAGCGAATTTGATAAGGAAAGAGTGGTAAATAAGGACCGCCCTTACCAGTGCTGGCTTCGCTCTCTTTCTCTCTGTCTTTGCGCTTTTCTTTCATCGGCAGTGGTGTTGCCAGTGCAGCATATTGCTCGTTTATCTTGCTGAGCACATCTATTTTTTGGTCCATCGCCTTTAAAGAGCCTTGGAGCTTGCTGAGTTTTTCGCGATATTCTTCTTCAAGATGGAACAGCTCTTCTGAGGTAATCACGCCTCCCATATCACGTGCCATACCTGGATCAAATTTAATCGCAACCCTAAAGCCCATGAAATAGATGGCGCTACCAATCATGATGAACAACAGACCAAGTGCAGCAGCAAAACGCGTTAGTTGAGTTTTGGTGATATTAAATTTTCTGTAGTGGGAGGTTGCCCCAGAAATCCAGATGATTTGCATAATGTGACTCGATTAGTTCTTAGAGCTTGCTTGTGAGGCTTCAATGATGGAGTTTGTAATGCCTTGGCTGGCCAATTTTTTGGATAGCGCTTCTGCACTTTGTTGTGTTGCTAAGGGTCCAATTCGAACGCGATAGATATTGCTGCCATTAATTTTCGCGGGATCAACAAAGCTGGTGTAGCCTTTTTGATTAAATGCAGTCACCTGATCGTTGGCAATTTCTTTGGTAAAAAAAGCACCTGTTTGAATATAGTATTTTGAGTCACCACTTGCAGTATTTGCAGAGGCTTTCTCTGGGGCGACATTAGAAGGAGTTTGCGCTGGTGCTGCAGCTACCGCCGGTGGGCTGGATATTGCTGGTGCTTTCTCAGCAGGCTTGACATTGACTTTAGGTGCTGCTGCTTTTGGAGCTGGTTCAGTTTTATCAGTATTTTTGATCTCAGCCTGAGGGTTGCTCTTTGCAGAGTCTTTAGGGGTCTCGCTGGTCCCAAAATGCACTACCTTACGCACTACGCTAACGGAGTATTCGGTCTTGGTTTGAGAATTTTCCAACTTGATTTCAGCAGTGCTACCAACTTTGCCACGTAGCACATTTTTAATATTGGCTGGATCCATCCCTTTAAGGGGTGATCCATCGATGCTAATCATGATGTCATTGACCTGAATGCCTGCCTGAGAAGCCGGGGACTTGTCCTCGACATGCTTAACCACAATCATCCCCTCCGCATTTTTGGTGTAGCGGATCCCGATAACGCCTTGCTTGTCGCCCTCTATATTTTGAGCAAAAACCAGTTGCGTGGATAAAAGGAGAAGCGCGAGGAGGTATTTCACGGGTTTGTGGGCCTTAGAAGCTGGGTCGTATTGCGAGATTGCCGATCAAGGCTATTTTAATGTAGTTGTCAGTTCATGATGCTTGACTTGAAGTCTTTTGAAAAGACAGATAAATGCTCACAAAAAATGGGTAAAAAATAGGTATAAAACCCTTTTTAGGAGTTATTTTGATCAAGCTTTTTAAAGGGGGCAATTGGGCTATAAATGCTCTAAAGGGCTATCAGCATTGATAATTTCTATGAAAATGCTAAAATCGATTGGATTTAATGCCCCTTTTTCCTAATGCCATCCATTTTTACTGCAGTCCATCCCTTGAGAGCTAGAAAGTTGTGCCTATCGCACAAACTATTGCAATGCCTCTACGGTGCTTTATTACTGTCATTGATTAGTATTAGCCCTGCGTCTGCTTATGTGTCATCCCAAGGAATAGAAGATCTCTTATTAAAAGGGGACTCCAAAGCGGCGCTTGCCCAGGCCGAGTCACTCAAAAAAGATCTATCGCCCATTGACTATGCCAATACCAAAGCTTCTGCTTTATTAATGTTGGGTCAGTGGCAAGAGGCTGCTAATCTCTTAGAGCCTTTCTATTCAAAGGATAGCTCTAATCTCCTCGTGGCTAATAACTATGCAGTTGCCTTATGGGGAATGGATAAAAAAGACCAGGCAAGGAAGGTTTTAGAAAAAGCCTTAAATACTGCCTCTCCAGCTTTCAGAAGTTTGCGCAAAATTTATTCAGCACAGGCAGCAGAGGCCTATGCAAAAGCGCTCAATGAAAAGAATTCAGCTCCCCCACCCGTGCTCTTAGCTGCTGCTGGTAATGGCTCTGATTTAGTCGATAAGCCTGTAATAGTGGCACAAGCCCCAAAGGCAGCTGCCCCAGCACCAACTGCTGCCCCGAGCGCTCAGGCACCCAAGACTAGTCCTGTAGCCACCCCAGTGGTAGAGACTCCAGCCCAAGTTGCGGTAGCTGAGAAAGATGCGGCGCCAACTCCTCAAGAGCTTGAAGTGATCACTGCCAATATGGAAAATTGGGTCAAGGCGTGGTCGAGCAAAAACGTCAAGTCTTATTTGGCTTTTTACTCACCAAGTTTCTCGCCTGATAAGGGATTGTCTTATACAGATTGGTTGGAGCAGAGGAAGCAGAGGGTTGCCAAGCCGGGTGCGATTAATGTTGAAATCAGCATTATGAAAGTCGTTAAATCAAAGGGCAAAATTGTTGTAACCTTCAGGCAGAAGTACAACTCTGCAAACGTCAATACGAACTCTGTGAAGCTTTTGGAATGGGTTAATGACAAGGGCACTTGGTTAATTGCGCGTGAATTCAATAAATAACTCACCTCTCGATAGCGGAGCGCTGAAATTGCGTTGTAAGCTTTTATTGATTGCTTGCATCTGTATAACTCCCGTTGTTAGTTTGGCCAATGGGGACACTACAGTTCGGCAGGCTACGCATGAATTGGTGCGCAATGGCAATCTAGATAAAGCCATGGACATCTTAAATAAGTCTGAAGTCGAACACCCCAATTTCCGTTTAGCAACATTTATGCGCGCTGAATTGTTAACTGCGCTGACTGGCGGAGCTATTGCGAATAAGTCCAAGAGTGAAGTGCGTGATGGGGAAGCGCCACAGAATCTATTGTCCGAATTGCAGTTAAGAAACTCAGTCATTCCCAATTTAACTGATCTACGCCCAGCTCAAGTCTTAAAGATGCCTAAAAATGCAGATGTCATTTTGGTTGATGCATCACTCTCTCGCGCCTATCTCTTGCGCAATAAAGACGGCGACCCAGTCTGGGAAAAAGATTATTACGTCACTATTGGAAAGTTAGGCGTGGGTAAACAAAAAGAGGGAGATCTTAAATCACCTCTGGGTGTGTACTCCGTCACCATGCAAATTCCGAAGCAACAATTGAGATCTATTTTTGGCGCTGGAGCATTGGAGTTAAGTTTCCCGAATGCACTTGATAAGAAGTTGGATATTAGTGGCTCTGGAATTTGGTTGCACGGTGTACCTAAAGATACTTACAGCAGGGCTCCTAAAGCCTCTGATGGTTGTCTCGCTTTTGCTAACGATGATGTTCGAGAAATTATTGAGTTAGCGAGCAAGCGCCAAATTAATGTAACCGTAGTGCCCTCCGTTCAATGGCTCAAGAAAGCTGATTGGAGTGCACGCGCCACTAAGGTTAGCAATGAAATTGCCGCATATCGATCAGAGGGTCTTAAAAAGAAAATTGTTCGTCCACCCGAGGCTATCTACGCTACTGAGTCGACATCCACCTTGGTGATTGACCAGCCGATTGGTCAGGGCGAAGGCTCTGCAGTCTACCGAGAGTATTGGGATAAAAACGGTAATGGCTGGAACTTGAAGTTTAAGAGCCGCACCTAATTCCTGGGCTATGAGCCAGCCCCTCCGGCATTGGCATTTAAAGCGCCAGTTTTTGAACTAAGCAAACACTTTGCTTGAGACATTTGGGGCTGGTTTTGAGCTTCTTTGCCTTTCTTCCTAAGTTACAGAACCCGATTTAAGCCCCTTTTTTTAGGATTTTCCCTAGGATTGCACAAAAAACAGGCCAATCAGGATAGGATATACGCATAAGTTGGCATGACTTTTGTTTTTGTTTGGATCAGCCTATGGCTTGGATAGAATCGATGAATGACCAATGTATGTTGCTAGCTGGATTTTCCGGCGCTGATATTGCTCTGAAGATATAAAAGGATAAGCGTCGTATGCCAATGGTAAAAAACTGTTTAGCCAACAAATCGAATACACTGATTTCAGTGAGTTCCTCTGACTATGTTGTCAAAGTATTAGAGCTGATGCGCGATAATTTAGTGCGCTCCGTATTGGTGATTGATTCCGATCAATTAGTAGGAATTGTTTCCCAGGGTGATTGCGCTATTAAAGTGCTGCTTCCAGGTTTGAGTGCCAAAGAAGTATTAGTCAAAGCGGTCATGACCCCAAACCCCATCTCAGTAGCTTATGAAGATGATTTGCGAGACTGCATGCAAATCATGATTTCCAAAAGAATTCGCCACTTGCCTGTAGTGGATGAGGGCAAAGTCAGAGGTGTGATTTCTGTTGGAGATGTGGTGAAAGATACTTTGGAACACAGAACAGGTCAGATTCAATTTTTAGAGCGTTATATAAAAGAGTGGGATAGCTCTAAAAAAAATGATTCATAACTTTTTTAAAATCGTATTCATTCAAAAGGAAATCTTCTTAGTAAGAAAATAAATGGCACTATTTGGTAAAAAAACGCAGTCCGCTCCCGTACAGGCTCCTAAGGGACCTGAAAAAGTTGCGCCTGAAAATTCATACTTAGGACGTGAACCTATCATCGATCGCGATCAAGCGATCATTGGGTATGAACTTTTTTTTCGCCCGGGAACTACTCTGAAGGCAAAGCGGGTCAATGAACGTAATGAGGTGTTGGCGCAAATTGCTAAACGCCTAGCAGCAGATCCGAAGGCAGAAGTCACTTATCCTGATGAAATTACAGATGCTAATTTACGGGATGATGAGGGTAATGAAGTCAAAGAAGTCACTCTTAGTGAAATGCTCTACGCACTCAAGACTAAGGGTGTGGCTCAGTCACTTGGCTTGCATCTGGGTTTTATCAAAATTCATCCCCATCAATTAGGAGATGAGTTGCGCGGCATTCCTGCCATGAAGTTTCCTTTACAAATTGATTTGGCTGAGATCTTGGAGGCGATTAAAACTGAAGCCCCTCCGGATGAAACTGTGAAAGATAGTAAGAAGGATGCCAAAAATCCCGATGATCCAGATGCGCCTAAGGTGCCTGAGATTCTGGAAAAGCTCGAGAAGATGTCGAACATCGGTTACAAGTTTGTGCTGACGGGTTTGACAGAAGTATTTGATGGTCTCGAAGATATCTTGCCGAAGTTTCGCTATGTCAAGCTTGATATTCACCAGGTAGAGAATGCAGCCAGCTTGATCGAATTATGTAAAGCCACGCCTTTACCAAGAGATACCAAGTCGCCTGCGAAAAAAGGCGCAAAAGCCGGTAGTGATGGTGCTGTGATGCAGATGATTGCAACACATGTAGAAACTCCTGAAGATTTTCATAAGGCTCGCGACTTGGGTTTTGATGCTTATGAGGGCTTCTATTTCATTAAGCCTGATCCAGATCTGTCCTTACATCGTGGTGATGACTACCGCAAGATATTAAAGCTACTGACTTTGCTGCTTTCGTCGCCTGAACTCCACGAGCTGGTTGATGAAATTGAGATCAATCCAGTAGTGGCAAAACACTTAATGGTGATCGCAGAAGTCGATGCTGGCAGGAAGCGTGCAAAGCCAGAAAATGTTCGAGACGCTGCAGTGATTTCTGGAGTTAAGCGGATTACCCGTTGGACTCAACTCTTGCTCTATGCAGATAGCAAGGCTAAAGTTTCTTTGGAATCTACCCCCTTACTACAATTGGTTTGCGTCAGAGCATTCTTTATGGAATTAGCATCGGCTAAATTGCCAGCTGGGGCTGGATTGGGCTCGAGTGATTTGGCTTTCTTGGTTGGCGGATTATCCTTAATTGATAACCTCTTTGATGAGTCTAGTCGAGAGATCTTGTCTAAATTCAATTTGCCTGGAGTCGTTGTCGATGCGATTGCAGATCGCAGTGGCGTTTTAGGTAAATTACTCACCCTGGCTGAGGCTGCTGAGATTGGTAACTTAGAAAAATGTCAGCAGCTATGCGCTGGTGAACTGGGGTCATTGACTTTGGATGATGTTGCTCAAGATTCTCTGTTGGCTATTAAAACCTTCGTTGCGCAAACCCAGTTGGCTCCAGATGAGGACGTTTGGGAGCAAGCCGAAGTGACAGAGGAAGAGTAATTCAGTTAATAACGGAGTTTTAACCTGCTTATTAGCTGAGTTGTTAAATGCGTGATGAGCTTATAGTGACTCAATTAGTGGCTTATTTAGCCGTTAAACTATCTAACTCAATCACCACGCTGGAGCAATCATGAGCGCACGTCGCCGCTTTATTAAGACCTTTTCCCTGTCTGGAATGGGTATTGTGGCCGCCTCAACTCTAGGTTTTTCTTCGGATGCTGCTGCGCGTAGATTTAAATTTACCAAAGAGCAAGAGGCCTATAGTGGTCCTCACATCATGGTCAAAAATGCCAAGATCCTATCCATTAAGAATAGTGATGGTACAGAGACTATGGGAGTCATTAGTACGAAAGGAGTGATTGACGTTCGTGCTGTTGCGAAGAAACTCAATATCGCGGCTCCATACACTCTGGATCAATTGCTACAAGAGGGTAACGCCACCGCGTTTAATAAGGTGGTTGCTGGCGCAGAAAAGTCTGGCGTGCCTTATTTGTCGGAATCGAAAATTCGCTATGGCAGACTTTTCAAGAATCCAGGCAAAATTATTTGTGTTGGCATTAATTACCGTCAGCATGCAGAAGAGGTGGGTGTCGCTAAGCCAGCGGTTCCAGCCTTGTTTAATAAGTATGACAATAGCTTAGCTGCTCATAATTCTGTATTAGAGATTCCTGCACCCGATGTTTCTTATAAGCTTGACTATGAAACAGAGCTCCTTGTAGTAGTGGGCAAAAAAGGGCGCAATATCCCTGAATCAGAAGCGCTCAATTATGTTGCTGGCTATTGCACTGCAAATGATTTCACCTCACGCGATTTGCAACTCGATCTTCCTGGTGGTCAATGGATGATTGGTAAAACCTTAGATCAATATGCGCCTATCGGGCCAAACTTTGTGACCGCTGATTTAGTGGGCGATCCCAATCAGTTGCAAATTCAGACCTTTGTGAATGGTGAGATGCGACAGAACTCGAATACTTCTGACTTTATTCATAATGTTCAAAGATTGCTCGCCTATATCAGTACTTACTGGACGCTCGAACCTGGCGATATTATTTTCACCGGTACCCCACAGGGCGTGATCGCCAATATGCCCAAGGATCAGCAAGTTTGGTTGAAAAAGGGCGATGTGGTCACCAGCGTTGTAGAAAAGTTGGGAGAGCTCAAATTTACTTTGGGCTAGGGACTATAGCTAGATTCAAGAGTAGGATAGAGTCATAGGGTATCAAAAGCTTAAAAGGGAAAAAAGCTAATGAAGCACAAGCCATTCATCATCCTCGCTGCTCTCATGATTTCTTCATCCGCCTATGCCCAAAGAGAGGGTGGGGGACGAGATATTGGGCATGGCAATAACGGTAACAACGGCTACGGTAACAATAACAACTATGTTGTGGTGCCCTATGACGCTGGTAATGTACCTGGAGCTCCCAATAGCAACCAGCCCGTGACCGTAATGAATGGTCCAAACGGCTCTACTCAAACCCAGGTCGGCACTACCACCTACTATTCCCCTGGCGGAAGTTCTGTGACGAACGGCAATCGCACCATTTATTCCAACGGCAGCAATTGCGTTGTGCAGGGCAATAAAAAGACCTGTAACTAGTTTTGCCGTCAAAAATAGATACGCAATGGATCAAAGAACCGAAATAGAGACTCTGTTGCATGATTTGGGTCAGCCATTGCTTGCTATTCGCTTAAATGCTGAGTTATTAATGCACTCTCTTGGTGAATCGGGCTCTGATCCCATTAAGAAGAAAATCCAGGCTATTTTGCAAGCTAGCCAAGAATCGATGGATATTGCAGCCCAAATTGCCGCTCTAGATAATAATAAATAATCAATTAAATCAATATCTTAAGAAACATTAGCCATAATAATTAGAAATTTCTAGTCATTGAGCTTAAGTTTTGAGTTTATGGGTCGTAAAAGATGGTGAGGGCTTGTAAGTTATGTAGGCTCGGGTTGGATTTTAAGGTTTCATTGCACGATTTGAAAGGATAGCAAGGTTAGAGGAGGTTATATGAATATGCAAATAACACCTTCGGCTGCTGTTTCTAGTTATTCATCAGCCAGCGAATCACAAGCACGCCAAGGGTACTTGGGCGCGTTGGCTGCTGCTTTGCGCAATGGTGATGTAGTTGCTGCTCAACAGGCTTTGATTGAGTTGCGTGGTGTTGGCGGTGGCGTTAGTCCAGATGCTCTGTTTGAAAAGATCGATAACTCCATCAAGTCAAGCCGTACGGATGAAATTAAGTCAGCCTCTTTGGCTCTTGATGAGTACAGAAAATCGGGCCAAGTTGACCCGTATCACAATAGTGAAAAGATGCCTGGTGCTCAAAAAGCACCTTTGCCAGTTCAGTTAATGGCTGCCTCCGGTACAGGCACCCTGGTCAATATCAAGGTTTAATAGCCAATTATCAGGCTCAGTTTCAGGTTAAACCTGGAATCTTGAGAATAAGCCCGAAAAAGTGGCCTTATTCTTCGAATTGAAAATCCCCTCTTTCCTCTACATTGGTAGCTTATTTATCAGGATAGCCAAAGTCCGTCCATTAGCTGGCTGGGGCACCTTTCAACAAGGATCATATGATTGCGACTACTGAGTCTTCTGTGGATTTAAGCACCTCCGAAATCTTTCTTGCGCGCAATTCCGTGTTTGATAGCTCGGGCAGGGTGATGGCCTATGAAATGCTTTTCCGTTCCCGTGAAAGCGTAGATGAAGGGCGACCTGATGATTTAGCAACAAGTACCCAAGTGATTGTCAATTCGATGAGCCACTTTGGTTTAGAAGGCGTGCTCGGTTCAGCCGATGGTTTTATTCATGTCACTGAGAAGTTACTCAAGAGTAATACCCTGGAGATTCTGCCTGCGCAGCGCATCATTTTAGAAATCTTGCCAGACGTTTCTCTCAATGCAGAAATGCTCAAGCGCTTACAAGACCTAAAAACTGCTGGATTTCGGATTGCGCTTGTAGATACTAGCTTGAGCGATGCAACTCCAGCAAAGGGCGTAGTAGAGAATATCGACGCTATTTTGCCTTTGATTGACATTGTTAAGGTAAACCTACAAAACACTTCACCTGAAAATACTGCTGATTTGATGAGCCGGGTTCGTCAATTAGCAAACCCGATTTTTTGGGCAACACTAGTTAAGACTGGTGAAGATTTAGCAGCTTGTAAGGCACAGGGTTTTAGTTTATTTAGCGGACCTTATTTTTCCCAGCCTCTAGTGATGCGCAGTAAAAAACCGCAAGCATTGCAAGTCAGCCTAATGAAAATTGTCGGACTCCTATTTAAGGATGAGGGCATTGCGACTTTAGAGCCTCTGTTTAAGGCCAACCCCGATCTCACATTGGGACTGTTTCGCTTAGTCAATTCTGTTGGTGTAGCAGGGCATTTACAAATTAGTTCGGTACGTCAGGCTTTGGTTACCTTGGGCCAAAAGCAACTATTGCAGTGGATGTTGCTCCTCATCTACACAGAAGCAGGGAATGCCGCTACTTCAGAACTCCAGCGTCGTGTCGTGAACCGTGCCCGTTTAATTGAACTACTCTCACAGCATGAAGATATTACTCAGCCAGGATTAAGTGATCAGGCTTTTGTAGTGGGCCTCCTTTCTTTGGCGCACAAGGTCACCGGTCAAACTTTGGAAGAAGTGCTCAAGCATATTCACCTAGCTGAGCATTTACAAAACGCTCTCTTGCATCATGAAGGTATTTTGGGTCAATTACTCGTCTTAACGGATGCGATTGAGGCAGCTGACTTTGGTCGCATGGAAGCCTCTAGGAGTCACTTGGGAATTTCAGCACAATCTCTCACGGATTTGCAGCTTCAGGCAATCCATTGGACTAATGAGCTTGATCGGCAGATGAGTGCGGTGAAGGGCTGATGTACTGGTAATTTTGTCATTTTCGGCAATTCTGTAGATTTCGTTAGAATGTCATAAAACTAAATTGAGACGGCCTTTATGACATTAATGAAGCACCTACGTATTGCCCTTGCAGATGATCATGCAATCATTCGTGAGGGTCTAGTCCAGGTGCTCAATACACATCCTGGTATCGTGGTTGTGGCCGAGGCTAAGTCAGGCAAAGAGGCTATTAAATTAGCCGATAATCTAGAATTGGATTGTTTGGTGCTCGATATTGATTTGCAGGACCGCAATGGTATTGAGGTCATTAAATCGATTCGTCGCAATAATCAAAAGCTACCGATTCTGGTGCTCTCAATGCATCCACCTTCTCAGTATGCGGCTCGGGTTTTATCTGCGGGTGCCTTGGGCTATATCACGAAGAGTGAACCCACTCAGGAGTTAGTCTTAGCGATTCGTCGCGTCGCAACCGGTGCAAAATATATCAGCCCTGTCGTTGCAGAAATTTTAGCGGAACGCTTTGGGGATGCCCAAACTGCTGCAGACCCGCATCAATGTCTATCTGACCGCGAGCATCAATTTATGATGATGGTGGCTACTGGATTGACCGTTAATGCAATTGCTGAAAAGCTCAGCCTTTCGCCGAAAACGGTCAGCATGTACCGCACTCGTACGCTGAAAAAGATGGGTATGAAAACGAATGCAGAATTAGTGCATTACGCAATTAAAAACAATTTATTGGCTTAATTCGGGTCTTTGCAGTATAAAAGTTGCTATTGGTGTCCCTAATTAATCTAGTTAAACCGCTTTTACAGGTCTTATATTGGAATTGTCTAGACTCAAAGTTTTGTAGTATCTATATTGGATAAACAAGGTTTTCTTACGATCATCGCAATCGCTTTTACAAGTCAAAAATTTAATGCCCAATAGCGATATGCTCTCCCTCTATGAAGCTGTGACTGAAATCAGTCAGCAGATGTTGCAAGCTGCTCGTCAAAAAGATTGGGATGGCTACGGTAAATTAGAGATTTTGTGTCAGGGCTATATTCATCAAATTCCGGTGCACGGTGAGCAAGCTCCGCTTACTCCTGAAGCTCTTGAGCGAAAAATTGCTTGCCTTAAAACTATCTTATCTAACGACAAAGAAATTATGGATTTAATGCAGCCGTGGATGTTGCGCTTGACTGACATCATGAATGGCCAGTCTTTCAAGAAATAAGTAGATCATTCATGGCTATCAATCCGATTGGTGGTATCAATCCAGCAATCGCGCCAACGGCAATCGGGCAGTCTAGCCAGCCTGCCCTCAAGGTAGGTCTAGAGTACGTCGGAAAAATTGTTTCTTTTGATCCTACTGGAACGGCTGAGGTACAAATTGGTGAACAAGTATTCGGCATGAAGCTGGGCAGTAATTTTGTAGTAGGGGATGTACTGCATTTTCGCTTTCTCGGCAGCGATCCAAACCCTACCTTTCTATTATTAAGTACTGGTGCTAATCAATCTGCTTTTGAGAATGTGATTTTGAGCGGCACTAGCTTGCTGATTACACAATTGCAAGAAGAAGCTCAGTTACAAGGGCAGCTTTCGAAGGTAGAGAGTTTGCTGCCCCCTTTAATGCAAAGCCCCCTGAACTCGCAACTCACGGCAGCCCAATTACAAAACGCCATCATCATGAGCGGGCTCTTTTATGAATCCCATCTGGCGAATTTTGCTAAAGGGAAGTGGCCTTTAAATGCATTGATGAAAGAGCCTCAAAATCGCCCTAACTTCAATGCGTCACAAGTTGTGAATAAACAGTTAGATGCTTTGGAGAATCAGACGATTCGCTGGAGCGGCAATATTTGGCCAGGGCAGCCAATGGATTGGCAATTGACTTATGAGGAAGAGCAGTCACCCCGAACGGTCTCAGAGGAAGGTGTCGCTCAAACCATTGTGAGTGTGATTGAGTTAGATTTACCCAACTTAGGTAAAGTGCAGGCTCGTCTGACCTTGCGGGATAAGGCCTTAAGTGTGCAACTTCAAGCAGAGAAGTCGCAGACTGAAAATCTCTTCAAACAAGAATTATCAGATCTCAAGAATACCTTTAATGCTAATGGTCAGGAGCTTAAAGCGATGGAGGTCATCGCACATGGATAAGGCTAAGAATCTACAGCAGGCGGTAGCTTTGACTTATGAGCATGGTGAATTTGCCCCTAAGGTATTGGCAAGCGGGAAGGGCTTAGTGGCCGAGCAAATCATTGCCAAGGCGAAAGAACATCAGATTTATATTCATGAATCAAAGGATCTGGTGGGCTTGCTCATGCAGGTCGATCTTGATGAGAATATACCGCCGGCTTTATATCAGGCGGTAGCAGAAATTCTGGCGTGGCTATATCAGCTCGAAAAGCAGGCTTAGGGAATTACCTGATAGAGTAATGCAATGGATTGCTAAAATATCAGTAGTCAGCATAGTCATTGAGTTTCAAACCTATATTGCATGAATTGAGAATATGTCTGTATCCATTGAGAGCACCCTAATTTTGCAAATGAGCGCTGCTTATAACGCCCATTTTATGCAAAATGCAAATGCCGGAGAAGCCCTAGTGCATATGATGGAGATGTGCAATTCGCTACATCCCAAGCTGAGATCAGTAAACCCTAAAGAGGTATTGGCATTATTCTCGATGGGCAAAACCTTTACCAGCAGAGCGCAGTTACGAAACTTTGCAGTGGATGTGATCGTCTATCTAGTCGGTGATGTTGTGGGTTCTCATTACTCGCGTGCTGAGTTGACTGAGGCTACCCAACAAAAGATAACGAGCTAATTGTCACTATTACACTGGTGACAGGGTATTACACCTGCATATTCATGATGTCGTGATAGGCGGAAACGAGCTTATTACGAACCTGAACAGTTGCTTGAAATGACAGACTGGCCTTTTGTGTTGCTACCATGACATCGGAGAGATTGACGCTATCGTCACCGAGAGCAAAGTTTTTACCTAGCTCAACTGCCTTAGTTTGGCTTTGGTTTACTTGATCAAGAGATGACCTCAGTGCGGTAGCAAAATCAATCGATGGGGCAGACTTTGGGCCATCCCCGTTGTTAATACCCTTAATACTATCTAGGCCCTGAATTGGGGCAGCCAGGTTTGCAGGGGCGGCAGAAGACGCAGCCTTTAATTGGGCCAACATTGCTTGAATACGCCCTGAATCAATAGCGCCGACACTCATGATGGAACTCCTCACTGAAACTTTTCAATGGAAGTAATGTAGCAGTAAAGAATGGCGGCAGTTTTGGCAATAAGAAGGAAAAAAAGGCCTTATTCCTTCAATTGAAATGAAATTTCCCTATTCATAATGACGTCTAAACATCATATTTATTTAGGGCGTATTGGACAAATCATGCAAAAAACAGATCTTATCAGTTTCCAGAATGATCTTCAATCTGCCTTTTCATATCACTAGTAGGTCGGGAAAATTGTTATGGAAAGCTTGTTAGCGCGCTTAAATTTGCAGGGCACTAGTAAAAAAGTGCTGCTGTCCGCGGGTATTGCTGCGGTGATTGCAATCATGGCCGTCTTTTGGATCTGGAGTCAGGGACCTAAATATAAGGTCGTGTTCTCTAATTTCAACGATAAAGATGGCGGTGCCATCGTGTCTGTTTTAGAACAGCAAAACATTCCTTATAAATTAGCGGATGGTGGCTCTTCCATTCTGGTGCCAGCCGAATTGGTGTACCAGACCCGTTTGAAACTAGCAGCTATGGGTTTGCCTAGAGGCGGCAATGTTGGCTTTGAGCTTCTGGAAAACCAAAAGTTTGGAGTTTCTCAATTTGTAGAACAGGTCAACTTTCAACGTGCCTTAGAGGGTGAATTAGAGCGTAGTATTCAATCCATCTCTGGGGTTGAGGGTGCTCGAGTCCATTTAGCCATCCCTAAAACGTCCGTGTTCGTGCGTGATGCCCAAAAACCAACGGCATCCGTTTTAGTGAAGTTAATGCAAGGTCGTACCCTAGACCAAAATCAGGTCAGTGCAATAGCCCATTTAATTTCTAGTAGCGTCCCAAATTTAAGTCTAGCTAGCGTTGATATCGTTGATCAGACTGGTAGCTTGCTTTCTGATGCCAAAAAGGGTGGTTCAAAAACTCTAGATGCAAACCAACTCAAATATGTTGAAGACTTGCAAAAAAATATTGTGTCGCGAGTACAAGCGATTATTACTCCGATTGTGGGCGAGAAAAATGTGCGGGCTGAGGCGAATGTCGAAATTGATTTTTCAAATACCGAAGAGGCTAATGAAATTTACAAGCCAAATCAAAAGCCTGAGGTTGCCGTTATACGTAGCTTGCAGACTAATGAATCGATTGTGCCTTCAGGATCGACCAATGGTGGCGTACCAGGTGCTTTAAGTAATCAGCCTCCCGCAAATGCAACTGCTCCTCTGAACACCACTAATAATGCAGCTCCTGGCGGCGCTGCTGCTGGTGCCGGCGCCGGAGCCAATAATGCTGCTGCTCAAAATCCGATGAGCACGCAAAGAAATTCGATTACGAATTATGAAATTGATAAAACGATCTCGTTTACCCAAAAATCCATGGGCGGGGTGAAGCGTTTATCAGTAGGTATCGTTGTTAATAACAAGGCTGATGTTGATGCTGAAGGCAAGCCTACTACACGCCCTTTAAATGATGCTGAAAAGCAGCAGATTATCGATTTGGCCAAACAAGCAATGGGCTTTAATGAAACGAGAGGCGATACTTTAAGCGTGGTGAACACCCCATTTACCCCTGCTAAAGAGGCTGATGTATCTGAATTACCTGTCTGGAAAGATCCTGTGTATATCGAAATGGCCAAAAATATTGGTCAAATTCTGGTCGGCTTAATCGTGCTATTCATTATGTATCGCAAAGCAATTAAACCGATGCTAGCCAATTTATTGGCGCCAGATGAGGCCCCGACTACGCTTGATGATAGTCTTGACGAAAATGGCAGACCCATACCAAAATTGACGCCATATCAAAAAGACCTCAAGACCATTCAAGCTTTGGCTAAGGAAAATCCAAAAGTAGTAGCTGATGTGGTTGCGGGTTGGGTAGGAAATAGCTAATGGCAACAAATCCAAACGAAAGTAGCGTTCTTAAAGCTGCTATTTTGATGTTAGCTCTCGGCGAAGAGGGCGCATCACAGGTGATGAAGCACGTCTCTCCACGAGATGTGCAAAAGTTGAGTGCCGTCATGACTACCCTACGCAGGGTTGAGCAGGCTACGGTAGCTGATACGCTACGGGATTTTTTTAGCTATGCTGGTGAAGGTGCCTCTCTTAATATTGACACCGATTCGTTTACCCGCAATGTCTTAACCCAGGCATTGGGGCAAGAAACTGCCTCAGGTCTATTTGAGCGCATTCTAGAAAATAAAGATTCAGAGGGTATTGATAACCTCAAGTGGATGGATGCAACAGCTGTCGCTGATCTTATCCGTTATGAGCATCCTCAAATTATTGCCACGATTTTGGTGCATCTTGAGCCTGAGCAGGCTTCTCAAATTCTGACTTTATTTAATGAGGATTTACGCAAAGATACGATGTTGCGTATTGCTACTTTGGAAGAAGTGAAACCACAAGCACTCAAAGAGTTAAATGTGGTACTGGCCCGTTTATTGAGTGGAGCTCAGACTTCCACTAAAAAACAAATTGGTGGCATTCGTGCGGCTGCAGATATCATGAACTATATTGGCCAAGCTCCACAGCAAGTGCTGATGGATCGTATTAAAGAATACGATATTGAAATTGCAGAAAAGATTAATGATGAAATGTTTACCTTTGACGACATCATCAACATTGATGATCGTGGTATTCAGACCATCTTGCGTGACGTTCAATCTGATGCCTTGGTAACTGCTCTCAAAGGCGCTAGTGCTGAGTTGCGTGAAAAGATCTTCAAGAATATGTCATCTCGTGCAGCTGATATGATGCGCGACGACTTAGAAAACAAAGGCCCTGTCAAACTTTCTGAAGTGGAAGCACAGCAAAAAGAAATTCTGATTGTTGTCAGGGGCTTGATCGAAGATGGCTCAGTGATGTTGCCAGGTGCCGGAGGCGGTGAGGATTACCTCTAATATGGAAACTTCTCGCGCCTGGCCTAAAGCAATAGGCGAATCCTTTTTTACTGATCTGATCCCAACTAAGCCGGCTGTTAAGCCCGAACCTAGTCCTGCTCAATCGATGAGTTTTTCTCCTGAGAAAATCAAGGAGATTTTGGATAAAGCCTATTTGGATGGCTATGACCGTGGCATGAAAAGCGGTCACGAAGCCGGTATGAATATGGCGAATGAAAAATTGGCAGTTGAACAAGCCGATTTGAAGAATCTGATGAATGGATTTTCGAATACCGCCAAAGAGAAAAGTA
This sequence comes from Polynucleobacter sp. JS-JIR-5-A7, assembly GCF_018687935.1. Lineage (NCBI taxonomy): Bacteria > Pseudomonadati > Pseudomonadota > Betaproteobacteria > Burkholderiales > Burkholderiaceae > Polynucleobacter > Polynucleobacter sp. JS-JIR-5-A7. The sequence continues at coordinate 767,807 of NZ_CP061308.1, forward strand.
AGGTCTTGTGTGAAGATGTATTAGCTTTATCTCTAGATATTGCTAAAGCAATGCTCAAAGAGCATCTCAAGATTAATCAAGAAGCCATCTTACCCATATTGCGACAAGCTACCAATAGCCTGATTGATAGCGAAGGACCACTCCATCTCAAGTTAAACCCTGAAGATGTACAGATTGTGCAGAAATACTTGCAAGCTGAATTAAGTAATTGGCAGATAGAAGAAGATATTCGGATTGAGCGTGGCGCTTGCATCATTGAAACATCAGGCAACACCGTAGATGCTACGCATGAAAATCGCTGGCGCTTAATTTGTGATGCCTTAGGTCAGAACCATGATTGGCTGGTGGAGAAATCATGAGCATCGCGAACCCCTTAGATTCAATCGGCAGTGATCATCCTCACCTGAATCTAGATGGGCTTCTCAGTAATTATTTACGTCATTGCTCTAGCGCAGTATCGACTGTCGATAATGTTGAAGTGGCTGGACGTGTCACGAAGGTGACTGGTTTAGTGATTGAAGCGGGCGGCATATTTTTACCGATTGGTAGTGTTTGCGTGATTCCAATGGGTGATGGACAGCAGGTTGAAGCCGAAGTCGTTGGCTTTGATCATGGACGCTTATTTTTGATGCCTCAAAGCAATATCGAAGGTATTGCTCCATCCGCTAAAGTGATCTTGAAGTCTATGCCAGTGCGTACTTCACAATTTCATAAGCCCTTTGATCTCAATGACGATTCTAATCAGAGTGAAACTCGTGTAACCCGCTTGCCAGTGGGCGATCATCTCTTGGGTCGTGTACTTGATGCCGCAGGCGTGCCTTTAGATGGCTTAGGCCCTCTACAGGCGGATCATTTTGCTCCTTTGCAGTCAGAGCCGATTAATCCTTTAAAGCGTGCTCCGATTGACACTATTTTAGATGTTGGTGTGAAGGCAATTAATAGTCTGCTGACAGTAGGACGTGGTCAGCGGATGGGCCTATTTGCAGGCTCCGGCGTTGGTAAAAGTGTGCTGCTTGGCATGATGGCCCGCTATACCGATGCTGATGTCATCGTCGTCGGCTTGATTGGTGAGCGTGGCCGCGAAGTAAAAGAATTCATTGAGCATATTTTGGGTGAGGTTGGTTTGGCACGCTCCGTGGTGATTGCAGCGCCTGCGGACGCTTCACCCCTCATGCGTTTGCAAGGCGCAAATTATTCAGCCACGATTGCAGAACATTTCCGTAGTCAAGGTAAACATGTATTGCTGATCATGGATTCATTAACCCGCTTTGCCATGGCGCAACGTGAAATCGCTTTGGCTCTCGGTGAGCCGCCTGCAACTAAGGGTTATCCGCCTTCGGTATTTGCAAAACTCCCTAAGCTGGTTGAGCGTGCTGGCAATAGTGATGTTGGTGGTGGTTCGATTACTGCTTTTTATACTGTCTTGACAGAAGGTGATGACCAACAAGATCCGATTGCCGATTCAGCACGAGCGATTTTAGATGGCCATATTGTCTTGGATAGAACTTTAGCCGAAGCAGGGCACTATCCAGCCATTGATATTGAGCAGTCGATTAGTCGCGTCATGCATAGTATTGTGGATACACAACATCAACAATCGGCTCGTAAGCTCAAACAGCTCAGCTCGAAATATAGTCGTAATCAAGATCTGATCAATGTGGGTGCTTATGTACCTGGAGCGGATGCCGTTTTGGATGAAGCGATTCAGAAACGCATAATGATTGAAAGCTTCTTGCAGCAAGATTTTGCGACACAGTGCAACACCCAAGAAAGTATTGAACAGCTTAATCAGATTATTACGCAGCAAGGCTAAGCATGGCGAATACTTTGAATGGCATGAATACCCTCTTAGAGCTTTCTAAGCGAAATCTGGATAAGGCAGCCGAAAGATTAGCTAAAGCGAATCGTGATGTTGCGCAGGCACGTGAACAAGAAACTCGCTTGCAAACCTATCGCGATGAATATATCGCTCAGCGTAATGCTTTATCACTTGAAGGGGTTAGCGCTACTGATCTGCAAAATTACATGCTCTTCTTGAAGAATTTGGATCAGGCCATCGTTAGTCAGGGCGGTGCTATTCATCAATACGAAGAAATCGTCAAACACCATTTAGCGTACTGGCAAAAATGTCAGGCTAAAAAAAGATCATACGAAGTCATCATTGAAAGAAATCAATTGCAGATGCAAAAGTTAGCGAATAGGCGCGAGCAGAAGCAAATGGATGAGTTCAGTAGCAATCAACGCCGCTTTTTATCGGCCAATCACTCTGGTGCATAAAAAAGATCGCCATGAATATTGACCTCAAAGCGCAAACCCAATCCTTGCTCAACAATAGTGTTGGGCAGGAGGCTGGCGGATCGTCTAATGCCAAAGCGGGTGCAGCGACTTTGCCCATCTTTAGTCAATTGCTTTCTTCTCAAGTCAAAGTATTTCAAGATCTGGATGCTAAAAACACGGTGAATACCGCGCAATTACTTTCACCTAATGTCGTGCAGGCTAGCAAATTACAAGCTAAAGACAATCCTCACCAGGAAGAGGTGAGGGCTGCTGTGAGTAGGCAAGCCGATGCCTTTATCAACATTGCTAAGGCAGGCGAGATCCATTCTGTGCAGACAAGCACAGCGCAAAATCCTCAGAGTACGCAGCCTCGTAATGAGTTCCCTTTTGCCAAGCTAGCTGAAATGCAAGCGCAAGCCAAAAATATGCGGGTGATTTCGAGAGAGCCGGGGTTGAATACTGATGCTGAGATTCTGCAAGCGCAGGCTAGACGCCAAGGTCCCACCCAAGCGCTATCCAAAAATGCGACGTTTGAGATGCCAGAGAAAGATCAGTTGGCAGCTAAAAAGAGTACAAATCTAGCAACCGAGGCGATTACTGCCATGGGAATCTCTGCATCAGAAAATCAGGGGCAAGGCAGTCAAGCGGATACTGGTGGTGAATCAGAGTTTGGTAATGCACCTATTCAAGCCAATACGGTGCATGGTCAAGTGCATGCCCAGTTTGGTTCTTTACAGTGGAGCGAGGAGATCTCACAGAGAATGATTTTGATGGTTGGTGCTAATATGCATTTAGCTGTTTTAAATCTCAATCCTGACAATCTTGGACTTCTAAAAATTGTGATTACCGTTAAAGATCATCAGGTGAATGCGACTTTTGTATCGAACAATGCCGATGTACGCCAAGCCTTGCAAGACGGCTTAGAGCATTTGCGTAGCTCGATGAGTCAAGCAGATCTCGTTTTGGAGCAGGCGGATGTCCGCTCTGGGCTTAGTTATGAAGAGAGTCAAGCGAGCGCTCTAGCTTCTCAGGTCGAGTCTGGCGCCAATTTTGACCTTTCATCAGAACATCAAAATGCTTTGAGCCAAGTGCTCAATGATCAAGCACCCAAGGGTAGCAAAGCTCAGGGCCTGCCGATGCAGTACGATGGCACTGTTAGCGTATTCGTCTAATTTTTATGGCTATTTATCAACTCATCTACGTCAGCTCTGCTACAGAGACTTTTACTCGAGAAAAGTTTCTGGATATGGCTTTTGTGATGAGCAGTGAAAATACCAAGGTGGGTATCACTGGTATGTTGGTATTTAAGGATGGTAATTTCATGGAAGTCCTCGAAGGTGAGGAGTTGGCTGTGAAAGGACTTTTTGGCAAAATTGAGCAAGATTCTCGTCACACCCTAGTAAGCGTGATCCAGGAGGGTGAAATTAGCACCCGTGAGTATCCTAGTTGGGCAATGACTTTTTATAACCCTCAGACTGAGGAATATGAGCATGTTGGCTCGCCGATTCAGTGGCAGGACAAACTTTGAAACTGGTCATGAATAGTCAAAACATCCGTCTAGAGCCTGCCCAAAATTCAGAATTGAGGGCAAAAACCCCCTTTATTCTCCGATTTGAATCCTGCCCATCCCCCTAAAATAAGATGATGACTAATTTAGGCAACCTACCTAGCTCTTTTGGTAATTCACTGAACTCCGGCTTTCTAGCTAAAGGGGTTTCCGCTGAATTTCATGGCGCACCCACAAATAGCAAATCTTCTGTGGGCGAGCCTTCATCCAGTTTTATGGATGGATTAGGTAGCTTTTTAGGTAAAACACTATCGGGTGGTTTAGCAGTTGCCTCCGTTGCCATGCCTGGCGCCTCTTTGGGTATTTCTAAATTGGGTGATGCAGCAGCCAGTACTTTATTACATGGTTTACTGAGCTCGCAAACTTCGAGTGCTCCTAAAAATGAGATGTCTGCGTTAGCTGGTATGGCTGCTTCTGCTGGTCAAATGATGCCACGTCACCCTTATCAAGCTCAGCCTACTGCTTTCCCAGGGGCTAGTTTCATTACTTCGGCCTAAGTTTCACTGAATACTCCCTTTTAAGGGAATTTAGTCTCCAGTAATCCTCTTAAGAAGCTTCAAAAATAGCCTCTAAACGCTTTTATAAGGGGTGTTTCTCCCTCTTTTCTAAGTATCTAGTGTCATCAATTCCATTGATAATAAGGAATAATTTTCACAATGGAGCGGTAAATGGCAGAGAACGAACAACCGGTTAAGCCCAAATCTAAAAAGATGTTATTCATCATCCTAGGTGTGGTGCTCGCATTGGCCATCGGTGGCGGGGCGGCTTACTATTTCTTGGTCATGAGAGCCGATTCTAAGTCGGCAGAATCCTCCAAGCCAAAGGTTCCAGAACTCCAGATTTTTGTACCTTTGGAAGTGTTCACAGTGAACTTGCGCCCTGAGAGTACAGAGCCGCAACAATACCTACAAACTACTTTGAACTTACAAGTGCCTTCTGAAGAGATGAGCGCCAGTTTGAAAGCGCGTATGCCAGAGTTGAGAAGTCGTATTTTGTTAATTCTCACCAATAAAAAAGCTTCAGAAATCACTTCAGTTGAAGGTAAGAATGCCTTGATGACTGAAATTATTGAGCAACTTCAAAAACCATTTAGCGGCAGTGAGACAGAGCAAAAGATCACTGGCGTCTATTTTACTTCTTTTATTATTCAGTAAGTAAGAGCCCATCATGGCAGATGAGAATCTCACCGAAGGTGAACTTGACGAGCTGTTAAAAGACGTTGAGCTCACTGAAGAGCAAAAAAATGCTCAAATGCAGGAACAAAGCCTGCAGGGTGCACCAGCGAAGACTTTTAATTTAGGCACCCAAGAGCGCCTAGTTCGTGGCCGTATGCCCACGATTGAAACGGTTCATGAACGTTTTATTCGTTTGCTGAGAATTACCGCCTCTAACTTATTTGGCACGCTAATAGAAGTAAAGACCTCAGCAACAACAACCTGTAAGTATGGTGAGCTACTATCCAAACATAGTCAACCAAGCAATATTAATTTGATCAAACTCAAACCACTGCGTGGTACTGGTTTGTTGATCATCGATCCCAATTTGGTGTTGTACACCGTTGACAATCTTTTTGGTGGCGGAGCCCGTTTCCCAGTGTCCATCGAGGGTCGCGAGTTCACGGCTACTGAGATGCGGATTGTGGGTACCTTATTAAAGACTTTCTTTGCTTCATATCAAGAAGCATGGGCCCCGGCCTACGAGATCGAATGTGATCACGTGAGCTCAGAAATGAATTTGTCATTTGTGAATATCGCTATGGCAAGTGAATTGATGTCAACCACTACATTTACACTGGTGATTGGTGAAGCCAGCTACGAGATTGACTTATGCATCCCCTATATGATGCTCGAGCCAATCATGGATATTCTGACATCCCAGACTCAGGGCATGGTTGCTGAGCATGATCATGTTTGGGAAGAGACCTTACTTCAACAAGTAGAAGCAGTTGAAGTAGAGGTGGTTGCTAATTTAGGCAATAAAACCATGCTGATGGAAGAAATCATTGCCTTAAAGAGCGGCGACGTGATTCCCTTCCCTTATTCAGCAGAAATACCGGTAACGGTAGATAACGTGCCTGTCTTATCTTGCCGTTATGGCATTTATAACAATCAATACGCATTGCGAGTTGAAAAACTCTTGAAACCTGACGCATCTGAATATATTAAAGGAGCCAATGATGGCAAATGAAATTGAATCCGGCAATCAAACGGGTGCCGAAGTGTTTAACGAGTTGGAAGGGGCCGACAAGTCCCTGCCACAGGAAAAGGATTTGGAATTCATTAAAGATATTCCGGTTCAATTCTCGGTAGAAATCGGCCGCACCAAAATTCCAATTAAGTCACTTTTGCAACTCACACAGGGCTCTATTGTTGAATTAGATGCTGCCTCTGGCGATTTGATGGATATCCTCGTCAATGGCACGATGATTGCTAAAGGCGAAGTGGTCGTGATTAATGAAAAGTTTGGTATTCGCCTGACTGAAATCATTACCCCAATTGAGCGTATTCGCAAGCTTAATAAATAAATCAATTAATCATCAAACCATACAAGCCCTATAAGCCAGAAAACAGCACGATGACCATCTTGAAAACTCGCAACTGGGCAATACTCGCAAGCTTCTTCTTTGCTGAAGTAGCGCTAGCTCAGGTTACTCGTGTTCCAGAGTCTGACGGTGGACCATTTCGTGTGATTCTGGGTTTGTTATTGGTATTAGCCTTAATCGCTGGTTTAGCGTGGGCGATGAAAAAACTTAATCATGCCAAGATTGGCAATCAATCGGTTGCCAAAATTGTCGGTGGCGTGAGTGTCGGTCCGCGTGAGCGTGTGGTAGTCGTTGAAATTGGTGGCAATTGGGTGGTTGTTGGCGTGGCTTCAGGTCAAGTCAATAGCTTGGCCAACTTTAAGATGGCAGATCTTGACTTTAGTGATGGCTACGATGAAGCGCCATTCTATGAAGATGAGTCAACACCAACTGCTAAGCAGGGTGGTCGTGAGCAACGCCAACCCGAGCCCCGTTTTCAATTCAGATCTGAATTTGATGAAGAGCAGTCACCTCCTTCGTCTAAGTTTCAAGAAGAGCCGCGCAATATGCAAAGTAGTTTTAAACCTCAAACCAATTCTGCCAAGTTTCATAAAGAAAATGTGAAGCGTTTTTTACGCAAGGTCCTCAAAGTAGGTGATGGCAATGAATGATCTTAATGAAATGAAGCCCATCCATCTCAATGCCAAGACTGTATTTTGGGCGCTGTGCTTGGGCTTTGCCTTGGCTTGTATTTTCTACACGATTCCCAGTTATGCAGCGAATAATTCATCATTGAATGTTTTATCCAGCTCCGCTGGACCTGGTGGCAGTCAAAACTACAGCTTGAGTCTGCAGACTCTGATTCTGCTGACCTCTTTATCTTTTTTGCCAACCGTTTTATTAATGATGACCAGCTTTACCCGCATCATTATTGTGCTTTCACTCTTGCGTCAGGCGATTGGTGCGCAAGCAACCCCACCAAACCAAATCTTATTAGGCTTAGCGCTATTCTTAACCTTCTTTGTGATGGGCCCGGTGTTTGATCGAGTCTATAACGAGGCGTATCAGCCGCTCAATGAAAACAAGATTACGATGCAGCAGGCTTTAGAAAAAGGTTCAGTCCCGATTAGAGAGTTCATGCTCAAACAAACCCGCGAAACCGATCTGGCTTTATTCTTAAATATGTCTGGCAAGAAAGTCGCCTCACCTGAAGATATTCCGATGAGTGTTTTGGTCCCTAGCTTTATGACTAGTGAGTTAAAAACCGGCTTTCAGATTGGCTTTAGTATTTTTATTCCTTTTTTGATTATTGATATGGTGGTCGCCAGTGTGCTGATGGCCATGGGCATGATGATGGTCTCGCCGGCGATTATTTCCTTGCCCTTTAAGCTGATGCTATTCGTGTTGGTAGATGGTTGGCAGCTACTATTAGGCTCCTTAGCAGCTAGCTTTGCATCCTAAGTGGTGGCAGCAAAAACTAAATAATCAAACAGATAAAAAATAGAAAAAATAAATAATAGGACCAGGACAAAAGTCATGACACCAGAATCAGTAATGAATATCGGGCGCCTTGCAATGGAGACCACCTTACTGGTCGGCGCACCTTTGCTCTTAGTTTCTCTGCTAGTCGGTTTGATTATTTCGGTATTTCAAGCAGCCACTCAAATTAACGAAGCGACTTTGTCTTTTATTCCAAAGCTGCTGGGTATCTTGCTGACACTCCTCATCGCAGGGCCTTGGATGATCTCAGTATTAGTGACCTATATGCGGGGTATGTTTAGTAATTTCTCGCTCTTGATGGGCTAACACCATTCATTCTTACCCATGCTGACGCTCAATAGCGAACTCATCCAAGCTTGGGTTGTCACGATCTTAATACCGCTCACGCGGATTCTGGGCTTCGTAGCCATTGCACCGTTTTTTGGTAATCAAGCAGTCTCACCGCAAATTAAAGTGGCTATGGGCATTTTGCTCGCCATGGTGATTGCGCCTGCAGCACCAGTAATGCCAGACATTGACTTACTCTCCTTGAGTGGTGTTTTGATTGTTGCCGAGCAATTGATCATAGGCTTGGCAATCGGTTTTATGGCGCAGATTATCTTTAGTGCGATTGAGTTTGCCGGGCAGGTGAGTGGTATGACTATGGGCTTTGGTTTTGCAACCAATTACGATCCTCAGTCAGGCGGCACAACCGTGGTGATTAGTCAGCTCATGGGTATCTTGGCACTCTTAGTTTTCCTAAGCATGAATGGCCACTTGATCATGATTTCTGCATTGCTGCAGAGCTTTTATGACTTCCCCGTCACAGCACAAGCCCATATGGTGGATGGCATGATGATTGCACTGTGGGGCGCTAAGCTATTCAGTATCGCTTTGCAACTCTCACTACCCATTGTGGCGACTTTACTCATCACTAACCTAGCTTTAGGTATTTTGACAAGATCATCACCGCAGCTCAATATTTTTGGTATCGGCTTTCCACTAACCCTATTGGTTGGATTCTTGGTAATCATGTTGATGCTACCCACGCTAGCTGCCCCTTATCAAATCGTGATCGAGCAGGGGATTGAGGCGAGTAAAAATATGCTGAAGTTGAGGTGATGTTTGGATGTGGAAAAATAGCTAGCCTTATGCGGCATTGAACACTATCCCCCCAATATATGGATCTATAAACCGGCATATAGTAAGTCTTTAAGTTATTGATATTGCTTTATATTTACATCTAAATTACAATAACCATATGGACATTAAAGGCCGCATCTTGCAATCCCTTCGCCCGCGTCGAGATGGGCTTTTGTTGCGCTTAGACACCAAGTCTCTTGGCAGCCCTAGTCAAGTGTCTTATGCCCTGCGTTCTTTGGTTGATAGTGGCCTCATTGAAAAGCTAGATCGAGGTGTTTACGCTAAGCCTTCTAAGGTGTTGGAATTGGGTAAGGAAGCGTTGCTAGCAAGTGCTTCTTTGAGAGTAAAAAACTTGCGCGATCAATTCATACGCCTCAGTAAGCGAACTCGTTTGACGCCAACTGCTCGGTATGTCAAGAGTTTGGCAAAAAGTGAGGGCGTTAGATTTAATCCCATCTATGCAGATCGTTGGGCGAGTTCAGTTACTAAGTTAGCCGGCGATGAAGTAATGAGTGACGCAACCGATGATTTACTAGTCGCTCTTACACGCTCAGGAAAAATGACCCCCAAAGATATGGTGGCACTGGTAATCAAACACCATAAAGACCTCAAGCGTGTTTGATCCATTTGGAGATTATGCTTCACGTGGTTATCTGCGCAACACCGCTGGCGAAAAAGATATAGAAATCATTAAAATTGCGGAGCACGAACTATTTCGTGCTCAGTTACCAATTGCTTTGGATTTTTTAGCACAATGCAAAAGAATTGAGTACTCTGATTTTTTGGAGGTTCACCGCATTCTATTTTTAGGTCTTTATCCTTGGGCTGGTGAAGATCGAAATACGCTTTTGCCAGATAGGTCCATCAGCAAAGGTGAGGTGTACTTTTGCCACCCAAAAGATTGTCAGCGTGCGATTGAGGAGGGGCTTTCATCCGCTCAAGACAAACAACAAATGGCAGTAAGGCCAGGATTTATTATGGGCATGTTTGCATTTGGTCACCCATTTCTAGATGGCAATGGACGTGCCATGCTCCTTGTTCATGCTGAGTTATGTTTTCGTGCGAATATGTCGATTGATTGGATTGCTACTGACAAGACTGCTTATCTAGAGGCATTAACTCGTGAAATTGAATATCTCCATTCTGGTGCTTTAGATCAATATTTGCGCCCATTCATTGGTGAGAAAATTCACCGAGATAAGTGGTTGGAATGTATATCAATCTTGCCAGGCCTTGATGGGGTCAATGCAGGGGTAGATTCTTCAGCGCAATATCCGGATCCGCAAGTGGCTGAGAGTTACCAAGCTTTCGAACGTCGGCGTGACTATAAGCTTGCAAGCTAGATAACCAGCCAGCTATTCAAAACAGCCTATGAATACAACCTTCCAAAAAGCCTTCACCCTTCACCAGCAAGGCGAAGTAGAGCAAGCAAAATTACTTTACGAAGATATTTTCCAAAATGATCCCAATCATTTTGACGCTCTGCATAAGCTCGGAGTGGCAGTTACCGATGAAGATCCTTCAAGAGCAGTGCAGTGTACCCGGGCTACTTGTGCAAATTGACGCGCAATGAATGCCACTATTTGAACTCTCCATGTTAGGCATTGATTTTTACCCAACCAACAGCCTTGCCAGCATAAATAATATTCTATACAATACTATTGATAGTGTTATTAATGGGGTGATAATGGGTACCGTCGTAGCAAATAATTTAAAAACTAAGGGCATAAAAGCCATTGAGGAAGCTTTACTAGATCAACTAGAAGCGCCTGTATCTGTGCGTGGACAGGTGAAGTATGTGGTGATGAGCCAGGAGCAATATCAGTATTTACGTGAATGCGAACTGGAGGCTGCACTAGCTGAATCCAGGGCTGATTTGGCGGGTGGACGCTTTGTTAAAGAAACCGTGGCTCAGCATATTAAACGTCTTAAGCAAATCAACAAGTCAGCCTAATGAGTTGGCAGTTAATCTTTACTGAGCAATACAACCGGCGTGCTGCAAAGTTTCTAAAGCGTCATCCTGATGTGGAAACACAGTATGCCAAAGCATTAGAACTGTTAGAGCTCAATCCCCATCATCCTTCTCTGCGTCTTCATAGTTTGTCTGGAAGGCTTGATGGCTTACAAAGCATTTCGATCAATCTGAAATACCGAGTCACTATTGAAATGATTATTACTGAACATGAGATTGTTTTGATCAATGTTGGTGATCATGAAGCGGTTTATTAAACTAGCTACTGAGTGATTCAATAAAGCACATGAGTACATCCTTCGAAAAAGCCTTCATATTTCACCAGCAAGGTGAAATAGAGCAAGCAAAATTACTTTACGAAGATATTCTTCAAAATGATCCCAATCATTTTGATGCTCTGCATATGCTCGGAGTGGCAGTTACCGATGAAGATCCTTCAAGAGCAGTGCAATTACTCTCCAAAGCGCTTGAGATCAATTCAACGATGCCAGAGTGCTTTAATAATGCAGCCCATGCGCTGATGAAGCTGGGGCAGCATGCTTTAGCACTAGAGTGCTGCCGTCATTCCATCGCACTTGAAGCTGGAAATTGGACCACATACGCGAATGCTGCAGAGGCGTTACGTAATCTCCAGCGCCAAGAGGATGCCTTGGTGTCGATTAATGCCGCTATTAGTATTGCGCCAACCATGGCTAAGCTCTATTCCAACCGAGGCAATCTCTTTAAAGAGCTGGGGCAGTATGAACAAGCATTACTAGAGTATCAAACAGCGATTGAGCTAGACCCAGGAGACGCTACTTTCTACGTCAATCGAGGGTTGGCATATCAAGATTTAAACCTGATTTATCCTGCGATTGAGAGTCAAGAAAAGGCGATTGCTCTAGACCCTCAGTTAGGAGCGGCACACGATAACCTGGCAAAGCTGTACTTACTCAATGGTAATTTGCAATCGGGTTGGGGTATGTATCACTGGCGCTGGAAAGGCCTTAGCCTGACAATCCAGCCCTTAAAAACTAGCAAGCCAAAGTGGCGAAACGGTAGCACAGCCAAAAAACTATTAGTTTGGGCAGAGCAGGGCGCAAGTGAGCATATCCTCTTTGGCAGCTTACTCTTAGAGATGCAGCGATTAGTGCCAAATCTATTGGTGCAGATTGATCCGCGTTTAATGCCGATTTTTGAACGCTCGATGCCAGAAATTACCTTTTATTCTGCAACAGAAATCGTAGATGAATCGCTCTACGATGCTCATATCGCCTTAGGGGATCTACCGGGACTTTTTAGAAATCAAATCGATGATTTTCTGAATGTCAAACTTCAGTATCTCAAGCCAAAATTTGAGCAAAGAAACCTCATTAAAGAAACGGTAGCCAAGCAAGATGAGTTGCTCATTGGCATTTCTTGGAAAGAAGAAGATTACTCAGCCAATAAATCAAGCAATTCCAACAAAACAAACAACATAGAGCTTACTCAATTAGTCTCTTCTTTAAACATGCCTGGCATTAAATTCGTGAATTTACAACAGGGTATTAGTAATCAAGAGCTTGCAGATCTTCAGTCCAAACTGATGATCCAGGTTTATGGATATGAGCAGCTTAGTAGTTCATTGGGTTTTGATGACTTAGCAGCACTAGTTAGCGCATGTGACATCATCATCTCAGTAGATAATGAAGTAGCTCACTTGGCAGGTGCTATGAATATCCCTTGTTGGGTCTTATTACCCAAGGCGCCTCATTGGCGTTGGCTATCAGGAGTGACTTTAAGTCCTTGGTATCCAAGCTTAAGGCTTTACCGACAAGAGCAGCAGGGCGTTTGGGATGCGCCTCTAGATAAAATCCGCCATGATCTGGTACCGCTATTAAAGCAGTCTACTCAATACAACTGAGCAAGGTAATTAATGCATAGCACAAAGCAATACACCTAAGCTACTGCTTAGGTGTATTGAATATCAATCGAATTGAGAATTACAGAATTAAGCAGTGTGCTTCATTGGTTCTGCAGCCTCAGCTGGTGCTGCTATGGTTCCAGCTGTTCCCTTGTTGTAAGGGCCTAAGATAACTTCCATTGATGCAATGACCAGGGGAAGATACTCAAAATTCTGTGACTGAATGGCGCCATTGAGAATCTGAATGTTAGTGCTGTAGATTGTCTTGAGCATGGTGCGGTGTTGAGAATGTAATTTCTCATTGAGGTTCTCTTGCACCCACTGTAAGCCTTCAGCGATTTCTAATAATCTTTTGTGATTAGTTACAGGATCAAATTCACCAGCCATGATACGTTTGACCATGCTGATGACAGATTCAAACCAGCGTTTTTCAAAGCTTGCACCAGTCAGATTATTATCAACTGACACATAAGCATTAATGGCGTTTTTGCTATTAAACATGATGGTCTCTCGTTATCCGTTATTTTGTGTTCTTAGTTAAAAGTATTCTATCTGAAACCCCTTTGATTTGTATGAACTAATGGTGAAATGATCATTAGCGCAAATCAAAGGGTATCAGGGTTCAAATTAACGGAATATTGACAAAATTGCAGCCGCTGCGGTGTTCATTTGACTCACCAAATAGTAGTCAACGCTTTGCTGAGTATTCAATTGTTGTAGATTAGCCTGCAAAGCAGTCGGATCAATATTGGCAATCTTATCAATTGTCTTTTGCATGCCATTTCCAATATTAGTGGCATTTTTCAATTGAGCTTCTAGGCCAGCCATTGCGGCTGAGAGAGAGGCTTGCGCTGTAGATACCGTATCAATTTGTCCGGTAATAATCTGACTTGCTCTGTTTGCATTAGCAATTGCAGAGTTCTGGGTATTCCAAGTCATTACTGGTTTTTCAGATGCAGAAGAGGAGACATTGTCTAAAGCTAAGACGCCGCCACCTAAGTCAAATGCGGTGAAAAGTGAATGGATTTCTGAAATTTTGCCAGCCACAGTACCGCCATTGGCATCGCTATTGGAGAAAACACCATATACGTTGCCTGTATCGCCAGAGTTAATGGCATTTTTAAAGGCATCCAGGACTTGTTGGTTGGTAGTAGTTTGACTTGCAGTAAAAGTAAGGCCATTAATGGTCACGCTATCACCAGGAAACAAGTTTGCATTACCAGCTAACAAGCTTGAGTTTGTAAAGGTGAGTGTGTTTCTGTAGGTAGTATTACTTGTAGAGCTTACCAGTGAAAGACTTCCAGCAGTAGCAGGGGTAGTTCCTGTCGTTAAAGGATCGGCCGTTGTCAAACTAAAGGTGTTAGCAGAAAGAACGCTTGCGCTTATGCCTGCAGCTGAGCCACCAGTGAGTTTTGTGCCAGTATTGGCATTGACACCTGCTCTTAAGATTGAAGTAGTTACTGAGCTTGCGCTGCCAGTACCATTGTTCAGAGTCTGAATAGTGTAGCTAGCATTTACCAGTGAAGTAGGGATGGCGCCTAAGCCTGCAGCAACTGAAGGATCATAGCTTAAGGTAAGGCTAGTTGTGGAGCCACCACAATTGACTGGATTATTTTTGATGCCAGATGTTAATGAGCCCGTAAAAGCTCCATAACTTGGGTTAGGAGTCGATGCATTCGTGATTTTTGCTAGGAATGCAGCGGTTACTTGCTCAGCAGTAACGTTTGTATTTGCAGTAAATGTTAATCCGCCAGCAGTAAAAGTATCTGTATTTTTTAAGCCAACAAAAGTTAATTTTTCTTGCTGTACTACTGCGTCGATATTATTTGTAAATGTACCAATACTAGGATCAGGTATCACTCCACTATTAACATAGGCAACGATTGCAGCAGTGACTTGTTGTGGAGATATTCCTCCCGCACTATTTCCTGGTCCAGGGCCAGCAGTGAAGGTTAAATTGCCAATCCTAATGGAATTGCCTTGGGCCATATTGGCAGTAGACAGTGCTATGGTTTGTGTTTGAGTGCCTGACACTTTACTCAAAACTAGTTGCGCCACAACCCCATCGCCACCACTATTGGTGCAAGTAAGCACGGCATTGCTAGCACTTGTTCCTACAGCTCTTGTAATGGTACCAGACCAATTTCCGTAGGTAGTTGTTGCCGAGCTACTAGTCATCTTAGCAGCAAAAGCAGTTGCCAGTTGCGAACCAGTCATATCGCTGGTCAATTGTAAAGTTAGACCGTTAGCAGTAAAGCTAGCACCAGCATTGAGATTGGGGAAGGTGATTGTTTCTACTTGAGTAGCTGAACTAGTTCCCGTTGTAGTAATTGTAGTAGTGGGTGTTGTTGCTGTCGGCGGATTACCAGAGTTGGAAGTAATCGTACTGACCGGTGTTGTTAGATTGCTTACTGGAAAGTGTAGGTCATCAATTTGTAAACCAGTAATGAGCAAATCTTTTAAGTTGTCTACTAAGGTTTTAACGTTAGTTGCAGATACTTGGGTCTGGGAATCAGCAGTACCATCAATACCAGTCGTAATTTGTAGACCAAAGTCCGTATTTAGCAGATTTGCGCCATTCACACTTGCGCTAGTAACTAACTGATCTATTTGGTTAATCAAATTTTGAAAAGTTTGATTCAGGCTATCTCGATCGCTGGATGCAAAGCCTGCGCTTGAAGCCTGGGTTGCTAAGCCTTTTAATTGAGACAGAATATCTGAGACTGAACTTAATGCTGATTGAGCAACATTAATTGCGCTGCCAGCATCGGTTAAATTTTTGCCAACCGACTTATAGCCCTCTACCTGAGCAGTCAGGCGGCTAACAACGCCACTCTCCGCTGCATTGAGGGTAGCTTTGCCAGAGGCGAGCTGTTCTTGGGTTTCAACGATACCCTTTTGAACCTCATTCACGGCCTGTGTCAGAGTTGAAGCTAGCGAAGTAATTGTATTGCTCATGATATTTTTCCTTAAATATCCAATCTTTTTATGTAAAATCCAGGTAGCAATTCTTAAAAAACCTGGCCCTATACACGACAAAAATCAATAATTAGGGAAACTATAAGGGTTTATCAATACTTTGAATCCATTAAAAAAGCCGGGAATTACCCGGCTTTTCTAAGCTTAAACAGCTAAAACACTAGTTAAATCAACGGAAAATCGACAAAATCGCAGCTGCTTCGGTATTCATTTGGCTAACCAAATAATAATCGATGGATTGTTGATTGTTCAATTGCTGTAACTTGGCTTGCATCGCAGTAGCATCAATGTTTTGGATTGTGTCTACTGTATTTTGCAAACCAGACTTAAGGGCTTGAGTAGCACTTAAGGTTGCGACCAAACCTGCTTTTGAAGCACTCAGTCCTGCTTGACCAGTTGATACAGTGTTGATTAATGTAGTCAAGGAGGAGATTGCATTTCTAGCATTTTCTACTGAACTACCAGTAGTAGCGGAAAGTACTGTTGAGCCAGTATTTCGTGCCTTGATATACAAATACGAGCTGGTAGGAGTCGCAGTTCCGTTATAAGTATTACCTACGGTATAAAGACTATTCATCGTTGCATAGGTATTGCCTGTGAAAGTACCAACGCTAGTTGCAGGTTGTGTTCCATTGGTCATAAAGTTATAAAATGCTGTGGCAATGGCTGAATCAGCGGCGCCAGATGCTCCAGCAGTAAAGGTTAGGCCACCAACGGTAATACTTTGACCATTCGTTAAGGTGCTAAAAGTGACTTTATCAATAGCTGCTGTTCCTGCTGAATAGGCTGCACCTGCTTGGGTATTAGTAACTACGCTTGCGGTAGATGTAGAGCCAGTTGCCACTAAACCAGATGTGGCTTGTCTTGTAGAGCCAGCTTTTTGAGTAAACGTTAAGACTCCAGAGCTTGAAGTTACATCAAATCTGGCTGCCATAGCAGATTGAGCACTAGAGTTATCTGATATGGTGTAGTCGATAAGGTTACCTACGCCACCGGCATTGGTGCCGTATGTAATAAAAGCTGCTAAAGCATCTGCAAGTTCAGCCGCAGTTGCACTAGTAGCTGAACCACCTGTAATTTGAACATATCCAGTACCAGTACTAATCTTAACTGTTGAAGCAGTGCTAGCTGTAAGATGCGCAGCTGTGCCAACGTTAAATGTATCAACCGAGGCAGTGCCTGCAGTAGCATCCACACCTGCAACAACGTTATCAGTACCAGCAGCAGTTTTGGCTACCAATGATGTACCTGTGTTGCCCTGTGTAATGCTCAGTGCAGCAGCAGTAGTCGCAATAGTTGCAACGTTAACACCAGCCACAGTGGTTTGTGATGCGGATGCACCATCAATGCCAGTAGTTACAGCAATTCCAGTTGAATTTGCCAGCAAATTATTACCATTAACTGAGGCTCCTGTTCCTAAATTAGCAACCTGAGTAGCTAAAGCAGCAAAAGTTTGATTCAGACTTGAAGTATCATCTGTCGTAAGACCAGCGCTGGTTGCTTGAGTAGCTAAGGACTTCATCTGAGTCAAAATATCAGCAATTGATTGAAGTGCAGTTTGTGCTACGCCGATTACATTATTGGCATTCGAAATGTTGTTTTCTACTTTGCCATAAGCATCTGCTTGAGCAGAAAGGCGAGTTACTACACCATTTTCTGCAGGGTTTAAAGTTTTTTGACCTGAAGCAAGTTGTGACTGAACATCAACGATTTGATTTTGTATATCTTTAACTGACTGTGAAAGAGTTAAAGCTAAACCTGATAATGGCATTGGCATGATTCTTTTCCTTTAGTATAGATTTATGCATCCAAAATGGATTGCAATAAACAGTCTGGTTACGCGAAGTGCATAACAACAAACCAACTTACGAAAAAGCATCAGTGCGCAGTGCTTAGACTACATCAACAGAGCTTGGCGCCAATAGTGACATTAGCTTGTTTGAAAACCTCCGAAGAAGCTTTCTTATATTCTCATTAACGGTAGGAGGTTCACTAACTTGAGTCTTTTAGATAGAAATACATTAAAAAAGCTGGAAATTACCCTGTTTTTTTAAGCTTGAATAGTCAAAAAACCAGTTAAATTAAATTATGCCTAAAATGCCCTGGAAAGCAAACTTAAGAGCTTGAATGGAGCCAACGTTGTTATCGAACATCATATAACCTTTATATTAACTAAATGCCACGTCCGCCTAATATTCCTAAACGCCAACTACCTGCCGCAAATAAATTGCATCTAAAACAAGCGGAATTGGTGAACATGTTGCAATCAGGTTTGAAACTTATTAGTAGTGGTAGCTTTATGGAAGCAAAATCTATCTTTGAGGAAGTATTAAAAAATCAGCCTAATCATTTTGATGCACTGCAGCTGTTAGGCGCCTTAATGACACAACTTCAAGAATATCCTCAAGCAATAGAGTTGCTTTCTGCGGCCATTAAAATCAATCCAAATTACCCCAATCCTTACTCCAGTCTGGGTACTGCCTTGCGGGGATTGAAGCGCTTTGATGAGGCCTTAACTAGTTATGACCAAGCGATCAATATCAAACCAGACTATCTAGAGGCTCACTACAATCGCGCAAATACTTTAGTAGACTTGGGGCGCTTAGATGAAGCCTTATTTAACTATGATCAGGCTATCTTAATTGAGCCGGCCTTCGCAGATTGTCATCACAATCGCGCAAATGTTTTCAAAGAATTGGGGCGCTTAGATGAAGCCTTAGCTGGTTATGATCAAACTATTTTAATTAAGCAAGACCATTCTGATGCACATTTTAATCGCGCAAATACTTTGGTGAATTTAGATCGTTTGGATGAAGCCTTGACTAGTTATTGTCAAGCCATTCTAATTAAGCCGGACAATGTGTCGGCATATAATAATTTTGCGAATATTTTGCAAAAATTAGGGTACTTGAATGAAGCTATCGCTAACTTTGACAAAGCCCTCAGCATCAAGCCGGACCTCCTAGAGGCTCACTACAATCGCGGTAATACTTTGCAGGCACTTAAACGTTCTGAAGAAGCCTTAGCTAGCTATAACCAAGCTCTCAGTATCAAAACAGACTATGTAGAGGCTTTGCTTAATCGCGGTAATACTTTGCAGGCACTTAAGCGTTTTGAAGAAGCCATAGCCTCATATGACCAAACGATTATCCATAATCCGGAGTGTGCTGAAGCTTATAGCAATAGAGGAAACGCCTTGCGAGATATAGGTCGTATGGATGAAGCCTTAGTTAGCTTTAAGCGGGCTCTAATGCTTAACCCAGAGTATCCATTTCTAAAGGGGGGTGTGCAACATGCCAAAATGTTTATATGTGATTGGAGTAACTTTTTTGACCATATTGAGTTGCTTTCTCAAAAAATTGCCACTAATGAACAAGTTGTCTTACCGTTCATAAATCTTTGCTTGATGGATGATCCTGAGTTACACCTAAAAGTCTCAAAGACCTATGAAAAAAAAAGTTTTCAGAAGATTCGCGATCTAGGCCCTATTCTTAAAAGATCAGCTAGAAGTAAGATTCGGCTGGGTTATTTTTCCCCTGATCTTTATAGTCACCCAGTATCAATTTGGCTTGCTGAGCAGCTGGAAAATCATGATAAATCTCAATTTGAGTTATTCGCTTTTTCATTTAACCAAGTAAAAGATCCTATGCGAGATCGGCTTGAGAAGGTCTTTGATCACTTTATTGAAATAGACCAAATGTCTGATCCGGAGGTTGTGCAACTTACTCGTGAACTCGGGATAGATATTGCCTTTGATCTTTGCGTTCATACATCCGGCGCTCGCCCAAGTATTTTTGCGATGCGCGCAGCACCAATTCAGGTAAGTCATTTAGGATACCCTGGTACATCGGGATCTGAATGTATTGACTATATTATTAGTGACCCCTTCGGCATACCCGAGAACTTCAAAACCCTCTATACTGAAAGAATTGCTTATGTACCATGCCCATATACCTATGATACTGAGCGCCAAATTAACGCTGAGTTACTAAGCCGAGTGCAATTTGGCTTGCCTGAGAATAGTTTTGTGTTTACCTGTCAAAATGGTCACCAAAAGATTACTCCTGAAACTTTTGGTATTTGGATGGATATTTTAAAAGCCGTTCCTGATAGCGTGCTGTGGTTGCTAGAGCCTAATGCAAGTGCCAAGAATAATTTAATAAAAGAAGCAATTGTGAGGGGCGTTCAGGGTCATAGATTAATTTTCTCCAAGAGAGAATTCGCATTACCAGAGCAGGAAAAAGAACGAATTGGTCGTTATTTGGCAAGCTACAGGTTAGCTGATTTGTTTCTAGATACTTGGCCCTACAATGCAGGCACTACCGGAGTTGATGCTCTTTTTGCCGGATTACCAATATTGACAAAGGAAGGTAAAAGCATGGTATCGCGTATGGTTACTAGTGCCTTGCATGGAATTGAGATGCCTGAGTTAATTACAAGCTCTGTAACTGAGTATCAGTCATTAGCTATTGATCTAGCAACCAATCCTCAGTATCTGCAGGCACTAAAAGAAAAGCTTATCAGAAATAAATCGCAAACTCTTTTATTTGATGCGCCTACCAACACTCGGTACTTAGAGGCTGCATACAGGAAGATGTATGAGCGTTACCAAGGAGATATAGAGCCAGATCACATTTATATAACAACCTAAATTTCTAGAGTTAATAATAATAATTAGATATTATTGTTTCTGGTGAATTGGCTATGTTATTGCTCTATTGGTGCATTTGAATTTTATTTGTATGTGTGTAGTGTAAAAAATCTCTTCACTTAAATAAATTTGTTAATGCAAATGCTATTTGCTATGAAGTAGATGCGCTAGCTTTTTCATTGGCGACAACAAGCTTCTTGTAAGCTGTAGGGTCCAGCTGGCTAATCAATTGGTAGTCAATATTTTGCCGGCTTTGCAATTGAGCTAGCTGCGCCTTGAGCTTGACTGGGTCAATATTCTGTATTGCACTAACTGAATCTTGGGCAGTCTTTGCTTGACCAGTAAGTTTGTCAGCCTGGGCTGCAAGTCGTGTCGACGTCATCTTGAGCAAGGCTTGACCATTATTGATCTGGGCTAGCGCGCTATTGAGAGCATTCATTGCTGCTTGGGCATTTTCTGGTGTATCGAGCTTGATATTACTCATCAGGCCGGTAGTCATCATGCCGTAGATATTGACGCTGTTAATGAATGATCTTGAGGCAGGCGTTTTATCTGTGCCGATGATGACATTCATACCAGCAGTGCCGGAGAGTAGGTTGGTGCCATTTAAGCCTGCTTTAGTAGCTAGCTTACCAATCTCAGTGACGAGTTGTTGAAATCTAAAGTTGAGGTTAATGCTGTCAGAAAAACCCAGGGTGGGGTTGCTAGCTTGAGCTGCCAGCTGTTGCATCTGCGGCATCAGTTTTAAGATGGAAGTAATTGCAGTTTGCGCAACCCCAATCGTCTTCTGCGCATTCGCAATACTGTCTTGCGGTGTTGCATAACTTTTTGCCGCTGTAGAAAGTTTGGTAACTTCGTCTTGCTGCGCAGTTGTTAGCGTGGCCTTGCCATTCTTTAACTGCGTATTAATGGAATTTATTTTTGTCTGAAAATCTTTTACATAGTTTGTAAAAGTATCAACTAAGGTAGTTTTGGCAATGCTCATAATGATCTTTGATCTTGCCTAGTTTCTGTGTGTTGTTGCTTTGCTTACTGTAGTTAGGTTTATTACGTATTTACGTAACGCGTCTAATTATTTTTTGAGCAGAGCAACAGCATCATTAATCATGCCATCGGCTACTTTTCCAGAGTCAACAGTGAACTGACCGCTTTCAATTTCACTGCGGATCATATCTACTTTTTTTGAATCAAATACAGGGCTATTTGCAATCGTTGCTTGCAATGCTTGTAGTTGACTAGAAAGTTTAGTGATATCAGCAGCAGGTGGCTTTACTGAATTAGCGCTAGGCCCAATCGTTGAAGTAGGGTTGCTCTCACTCGCAGCGGGTTTTTCCACTACGGTGTTGAGCGCGGTCTTCAAAGAATCATTAATTTTCATGGGAACACTTTAGCCTAATTTAGGTACTGCTCGTTTCTCAGTTTTTTGAGTCAAACTATCAAAACACTATACAACCTACTGCCACATCACCTGAACTACTTCTACATCTTCTCTAACGGCTTTATCTAGCCTAACTTTAGCTAAATCCGGCTTTCCTTGGCGCGTTAGAAGAATATAAATTATCGGTTTAGCCTACTTGCTCTGGCCGCCTACCTCAACTACGCCATTTTCTTTAGCAATTCCGGTCACAACACTGCCATTACTGACCTTGACTTTGACTAGTTCACCTTCTGAGGCTTCATTTAAGGCCTGGCCGTCGGTACTGATCGAGAATCCCTTGCCGCCACTAGAAACCCTCACAGATTGCCCTTTTTGCACAATCAGGGGCATTTTGAGCATTTCTTTTTTGAGGACGGTGCCTGCTACTAGCGACATTCTGGCGGTTTGACCGATCACTCGGTTAAATTCCGTAAAAATACCAGCTGGCAGGGTAGTGAGATCGCCTTTTTGGAGTTGTAATTCATTGGCGGAGATGGTTTGACCCTGGCCGATCGGGGCTCCGGCGACGACATAGTTCGCAATGATGCTCACATTCGCTTGGACATACACGGTCCATGGTTTTGGTTGGCCACAGCGCACACCCACGGTTGTTCTGCCCCAAGCAGCACTATTTGGAGGAAAAAAGGGCTCTGGAGAAGGGCAATAGGTCAATTGCGTGCCTTCTTCCATCGGAGTAACGGTAATTTCTGGTTTGCCAGGGGAGCCGGCGCTTTGGGTGGTCAAAAAGTCTTTCACTTTTTGATTAATGATGCGCAGATTCTGGAAAGCAGGCGGGCTACCGGCATTGGTGGCTGGATTCTGGCCTGAAGCTGGGGGTGGAACTTGGGCCCAGCTGATTTTGGGATAAAGCACCAAAAAGGAGATCAACACATTGGCAATCATGCCAATGATTAAGGTCTCAAAACCATGGAAAAAAGACCCAAAAAGAGGCTTGTCAGCACTTTTCTTGAATTCTAAGGGCGTTTCGTATGAGGAATGCATGCTTAATTCCAGTCCAAAAGGATGGCGAAAACATGATTTTAGGATTTTGGGGGCCAGTCAATGCCTCAATTAGCCGAACTATTACCCCTTTTATTGGCAAATCAAGGAAGGGGTGGGCAAATTACATTAGTGAAAATGCCATAAATAGGTATCTGTAATGCTACACAACCTATTACGGCTGACTTGAGGATTTCTTTAGGGAAATTGGAGAAATAAATGGATAAATTAGACGCGCTCTTTGATTTTAATGCAACCGCCCTGCGGGTGAGGGCTCAACGCCAGGAAATTTTAGCGGCCAATATCGCCAACGCGGATACCCCGAACTATAAAGCACGGGATATCGACTTTGCCGCCTCACTCAAAAAAGCCCTAGAAGCCAATGTGGCTAGTGCCGCCAATAATGCGTCGGTGAGCTCTAACGGCAATATGTCGCTCGCGACTACTCATGGCAAACATATTCCCGGGGGTACTGGCGGCGTTAATGAAGCTGACTTACTCTATCGCCCCTTGATTCAGGGCAGCGTAGACGGCAACTCGGTTGATGGTGAGGTGGAAAGAACAGCCTTCGTGGATAACGCGATTCATTACGAAGCCAATATCACGATGCTCAATGCCCAGATTAAAGACATGACTGCAGCACTCAGTCCTACTTCCTAATTCTTTTCGATAGAACGGTAAATTCAAATGGCCTCCTTACAAAACGTTTTTAATATTTCTAGTTCAGCGATGAGCGCACAGTCGCAGCGCTTAAATACGGTCGCCAGTAACTTAGCAAACGTAGATAGCGCTACTAGCTCAAACGGTCAACCTTACAAAGCCAAGCAAGTTGTTTTTGAAGCAACACCAGTGGGTAGCTCTGGTCACCAGGGTGTCAAAGTCAACAAGGTAATTGAAGATCAGTTGCCACCACGCATGGTGCACGATCCAGCAAATCCATTAGCAGATAAAGATGGCTTTGTGGCGATGCCAAACGTGAATGCAACACAAGAGATGGTGAACATGATTTCGACATCACGCTCTTATCAAAACAACGTTGAGACGATGAACGCTGCAAAAACAATGTTACAAAGAACATTAACGATTGGTCAAAACTAATAGGGACTAAAGATGAGTGCGATTCAAAACAATACAGTCAGTAACAGTGCAAGCAATAGCGCAAGTAATGGCATCAACACTAAATCCATCGGCGGTAGTGCTACTGCAGCCTTGAACGCATCTGCTAGTTCTGCAGCGCAGATCCAGGATCAGTTTATGACCTTGTTAGTTGCGCAAATGAAATATCAAGATCCTACTGATCCAATGAAGAGTGCGGAGATGACCAGTCAAATGGCTCAGATCTCTACAGTAGAAGGCGTCAATAAGCTTAATAGCTCCATGAACTCTCTCTTGTCGCAAATGCAATCGAGTCAGGCATTTCAAGCTTCAGGCCTGGTTGGTAAAAGTGTGCTGGTTCCTGGTAATACATTAAACCTCACAAAAGGACAGGCGACTTTTGGCGTACAACTAGATTCTCCCGCATCTTCCTTGAAGGTTAATATTTTGAACGGCGCAGGTCAGTCAGTCGATGTGATGACATTGGGCCCACAACCTGCCGGCACTGTACCCTTAGCTTGGGATGGTAAAGATATCAATGGCAATCAGTTACCAGATGGCCCATATAGATTTCAACTAGCAGCTAACGTAGCTGGTAAGAATGTGAATCCAACTGGCTTAGCAACGGCTAATGTCACTGGCATTCTCAATCCTACCGCGAATACCAGCGCACAGATCATGTTGGATAACAACACGACCACCAATATTTCAAATGTGGCGCAGATTCGCTAATTTGTCAGTCAAACACTAATAACCAAAACACTGTTAATCATTAAAGGATTCATATGTCATTTGTCGAAGGATTGAGCGGTTTAAATGCAGCCTCAGAACATTTGAGCGTGTTGGGCAATAACATTGCCAACAGTGCAACGGTCGGCTTTAAAGCCTCACATGTTGACTTTACCAATGTGCTGGCCCGACAACTCAATGCCGCTAATTCTGGATCACCAGTACAAACTGGGGGTGGGGTACTGGCATCAAATGTGATGCAATCGTTTACCCAAGGTCCGATTAATACAACAACCGTACCACTCAATGCGGCCATTAATGGTCAAGGCATGTTTGCACTACAAGACCCGGTTTTAGGTCAAACAGTCTATACCCGCAATGGTCAATTCACTCAGAACGTCGAAGGTTTCTTGGTCAATGGTTCTGGCTTTCAGGTACTCGATATTGCAGGTGCACCTATTGAGTTACCAGTAGCACCAAATGATATTCGTCCTGGTTCTGCTAATGCTAATCAAGTAGATGCGGTTGGCTTTAATTCACCGCTATCACCTTATGGCACTGTTACTTTTGGTGGCTTAAGCTATACCAATACCGATGGCAAAGTATTAACTGCGGCGCAAGTAGCCTCTTTATTTAGTGGTCTGCAAGCAGGTGATACACCGGCAACGATTGCAGCTCGCTTTAGTAATTCAAGTACAAATAATTACCCGTTATTTACTCCTGCAAACAATACAGTGAGTTTTAATAATCTGGCTGCTAACGAAAGCGTTACCGTTGCAGGCCTGACCTTTACCGCTAGTGCATCAGGTGCAACGTCAGCGAATGTGGCAGCAGCATTTACTGGTTTAGCTGATGGCACTGTGAAAAATAGTGTGAGCGTGACTAATGGTGTTCTCAATGGCACATTGGCTGGTGTACAAACAACGAGTGCGCAAGCAAGCAATGGCGCATTAGCGTTTACCAATAGCAATAACACGTTAAATACACAGCTGTCTATCAGCGCTTCGAATGGAAATACTCCAATCGTTGCCAATACAGCACCAGTCATGACGGGTATGTTTGGTGGAGTGTTGAGTAACTACAACACCTTAGCTGCAATACCAGCCAATATTCCAACAACATACTTAGGTCAAAACATCACACCAGCTCAGCAAGCAAATACCAGCTGGGTACAGGCTACTTTTACTGGATTTGGTGAACAGCCTGCGATTAATGTGACTGCATCTGGTTTCTTGACGGGTTCTATTCCAATGGTGGCGACTAAAACTCCCGGTACCGCTATTGCACATCTAAATACGATGGCGATTAACGAAACGGGCACCATCATTGGTACTTATAGCGATGGCCTTACTAGTGAACTTGCGCAAATTGGTGTGGCAAGCATCCCAAGCTATACCGGCTTAAAAGCAGTGGGTAACGATACCTGGGTAGAAACCTCTAAATCAGGTGTGCCTTTATTAGGTAGCGTGCAACTGGTCGGCAGCAAGATTCAGGGTTCTGCATTAGAAGGCTCGAACGTGAATCAAACGCAAGATATGGTGGCTTTGTTGGCAGCTCAGCAGGCTTATCAAGCTAGTGCTCAAGTGGTCAAAATTGAAAATCAAATCTATCAAACCCTCATCGGAATGAATGGCTAAGGCAGCTATTAATACCTTGAACGCCAGAGAAAGCTAAGGAGAAACCATGGATCGTGTAATTTATACCGCAATGACTGGAGCCCAGCATATCTTGGACCAGCAAGCGACGAACTCCAATAATTTGGCTAACGTATCGACTACTGGCTTTAAGGCGCAGATTGATTCTTTTCTATCTGTACCGATTCAAGGTGGCAGCTTGGATACACGCTCTTTTGTAGTCAATGCCTCAGGCGGTACAGATTTTTCTCCTGGTGCTATTAAGCAAACAGGACGTACTCTGGATGTGGCAATCGAAGGTAAGGGTTGGTTCAGTGTGCAACGCCCTGATGGTACAGAAGGTTTGACCCGTAATGGCTCATTCAAAATTAGTGAGAATGGTATTTTGCAAACCGCTGGTGGCCGTAATGTGCTTGGTGGTGGCGGTCCGATTACGATTCCTCCGAACGTCAATATCTCGATTGGTGCCGATGGCACGATCTCCAGTGTGGATCCTGCTGTGAGTGGTGGTCCTTCTACTCCGATTGATGTCATCAAGCTCTCTAATCCTGATGAAAAAAGCTTAGTTCGCGGTGACGATGGGTTATTTAAATCTGCTGGTGGTGCTGGTTTTGTAGCGGATCCTACGGTCAAGGTAGTGAATGGAGCCTTAGAAGACAGCAACGTGAGTGTGATTCATAGCATGGTCAACATGATTTCGTTAGCCCGCAGCTTTGATATTCAAATGCAGCTCATGAAGAATGCTGAGAATAGCGACCAACATGCCGCTCAGCTCTTCAATTTAAGTTAAGACTTTATGTGTCAAGATGCACCTAAATTAAAGGAAATAAGATGATACGCTCGCTCTGGATTTCAAAAACTGGCCTAGAAGCACAACAAACTCAAATGGACGTAATCTCCAATAACTTGGCGAACGTGAGTACTTCTGGCTTTAAAAAATCACGTGCGGTGTTTGAGGATTTACTCTATCAAACTCTACGTCAGCCTGGTGCGCAGTCATCACAACAAACCCAACTCCCTTCTGGTATGCAAATTGGTACTGGTGTAAAGCCTGTGGCAACTGAGCGCATCTTTACGCAAGGTAACCTACAGCAAACCAGTAACAATACTGATATCGCGATTAACGGAAGTGGCTTTTACCAAGTATTGATGCCTGATGGCACAACTCAATATACCCGCGACGGTAGTTTTCAGATTAATAGCACGGGCCAGTTAGTAACTTCTAGTGGTTATACCGTTCAGCCACCGATTACGATTCCAGCAAATGCTCAAACCGTTACGGTTGCAGCCGATGGTGTCGTTTCCGTCACTTTGCCAAATACCGTTGCACAGACCCAGGTTGGTCAAATTCAGTTGGCAACCTTTATTAACCCAGCTGGCTTGAGTGCTAAAGGTGAGAACCTCTACGCCGAAACTGCTGCTTCTGGTACACCAAACCCATCGAACCCTGGTGCAAACGGTACTGGTGTTTTAGTGCAAGGCTTTATTGAAACCTCTAACGTGAATGTGGTTGAGGAGATGGTCAATATGATCCAAACCCAACGCGCTTATGAAATCAATAGTAAAGCGATTACGACATCTGATCAGATGTTGCAACGCTTAGCTCAATTAGGCGGCTAATCCAAATGCGTTTAATGTTTAATTCTTGCAACTCCGCTATCAAGCTTGTTAGCGCTGTCTCGGCACTATCCATCTTAGGGGCTTGTGCCGTGACGCCTTCGACCATTACCCAAAACCCTGGTCCCGGTACCGCACGTCAATTCAATATGCAGAATGCTCCTGGAACGATCTATAGCACTGCAAGTTACCGTCCCATCTTTGAGGGTAATCGTGCCCGTGCTGTAGGGGATATCGTGACTGTGGTTGTTGCTGAAAGCACCACATCTAAAACGACTTTAAATAATTTATCTTCTAAAACCTCTTCATCTACTGCTACTGCAAAAGATCAGTTTGGCAATACGATTAGTCCAACTTGGAGTTGGGCTAACGATCTTTCTAATGAGAATAAAGGTGGAGGCCAGCAAGATAACACCTTTACAGGAAGTATTGCTGCGACTGTACTTGAAGTGTCACCAACAGGTTACTTAACCATAGCGGGCGAGAAACAAATTGGCTTTGATGAAGGCGCTCAGTTCATTCGTTTTTCTGGAACCGTAAATCCAAAAATGATTACTGTTAACAATACAGTGGATTCCAATACAGTAGCTGATGCTCGTATCGAATATCGTACCAATAACACCATGGATAGTTCTTACATGGCGAGTTCGATCACCCGTTTTTTCAAAACTATGATGCCTTTCTAATTACTTATGTTATTGCCAACCAGAACCCACCGTTTTTCATTATTTAGAGCAGATAAAACTCCGCAATGGCAAAAAAGCCTAGCAGCGTTTTTAGTGGTCTGCGCTGGTGTTTTGGCAAGCATGGTGATTGTTCCTGCAGCGCAAGCAGAGCGCATTAAAGATTTGGCTAATATTCAAGGCGTTCGTAGTAACCAATTAATTGGTTATGGTTTGGTGGTGGGCTTAGATGGTACAGGTGACCAAACTACCCAAACGCCATTTACTCTTCAGACTACTTTGAATATGTTGCAGTCATTAGGCGTCACACTGCCGCCAGGTACCTATTCACAAATTCAGTTGAAGAACGTTGCTGCAGTTATTGTGACTGCCAACTTGCCACCATTTGCGCAAATTGGTCAGAACTTAGACGTGACTGTTTCCGCTATGGGTAATGCCAAAACACTGCGAGGTGGCACACTCTTATTGACCCCTTTAAAGGGTGCTGACGGACAGGTCTATGCAATGTCTCAGGGCAACGTGGTGATTGGGGGCGCAAGCGCATCTGCTAACGGCAGCTCTGCAACGATTAACCAACTCAATGCCGGCCGTATTTCAGCAGGAGCAACGGTTGAAAGAACTATTCCGAGTAATTTGTTGGGTATGGAAATGGTCAGTCTTGAGTTAAGAAGCTCAGACTTTTCTACCGCCAGCATTGTGACTGCGGCCATTAATAAGCGTTTTGGCAAGCCCATTGCTTTTGCTCAAGACTCTAGAGTGATTCAGATTGATCCGAATACTGTCGAGAACGGTAATAGAGTGCAATTCTTAGCTGCCTTAGAAAGTATCGACGTCATTCCTGCCAAGGGTGAGGCGAAGGTTATTCTCAATGCGCGTACTGGTTCAATTGTGCTAAATCAAACGGTTGAGCTAGAGAACTGCGCAGTAGCGCACGGTAACTTGACTGTTGTCATTAGCACGACGCCGGTGATAAGCCAGCCAAGCGCATTCTCGAATACGGGCAATACGGTTGAGGCGAAGGTATCTCAAGTGAGCTTGAACCAAGACCCAGGTAATGTGATTCAGTTAGCTGGTGGTGCATCATTATCTGATGTGGTTCGTGGACTCAATGCTGTTGGTGCCACACCACAAGACCTGGTCGCCATCTTGCAGGCCATCAAAGCCGCTGGTTCGCTACGTGCTGAGCTTGAGATTATTTAAGCAATACCACAATGGCATTACCTAGTAACTCTATATCAGCGTCTGATGTCAGCAATCAACTGGCATTAGACACTAATAGCCTATCTAGTCTCAAAAAATCTGCTAAAGAAAATTCTCCTGAAGCTATAAAGGGAGTCGCAAAGCAATTTGAGGCGATCTTTATCAATATGATGCTGAAAAGTATGCGAGAGGCTAGTCCACAGGATGGTGTCTTTAATACTGAGCAAAATAAACTCTACACCTCAATGTTTGACCAGCAGTTGAGCCAAAAGCTCTCGTCAGGCAAAGGGATTGGCTTAGCCGACGTCTTGGTTAAGCAGCTCAGTAAAGCCGCAGGTATACAGACCGATGCGATCAAGCCAGGGGATGAACCCATTAGCTCAAAAGCACTAGGTCTAAATCGATTTGACCCCAATATCAGTTCTAAGGTATCTGCCTACACCTCGGTAGCATCCATGTATGGCAGCACTAAGCCTACTCCCTCATTTATGGATAAGGTCTCCAAACTCTTTAGTTCGCTCGAAGATGCAGGTGACGCAATGGCTTCTTCAGTAGGCAATGCTGTTAAAGAAACCGTTAGCTCATTTACGAACAAAATGTCTAGTTATGCGCAGCAAGCCAGTAATGCTACCGGACTACCAGCACAGTTTATGTTGGGTCAAGCTGCACTAGAAACGGGTTGGGGTAAAAAAGAAATCAAAGGGGCTGATGGCACCCAAAGTAATAATTTATTTGGCATTAAGGCAGGCGGCAGCTGGACGGGCAAGACTGTTTCTGCAGTCACGACTGAATTTATCAATGGTGAGAAGCAGACCAGAGTTGAAAAATTTAGAGCCTACGACTCTTATGCAGACTCATTTAAAGATTTTGCAAACTTGATTTCAAGTAACCCGCGTTACCAAAATGTCTTAAACAATCTGAGTAACGTCAACAGTTATGCCGATGCAATGGCAAAAGCAGGGTATGCTACCGATCCTGATTACGCCAAGAAGTTGGCTAGCGTGATCAAACGGGTAGGCAATCCCTCTTAGGAAATACTTCTGAATAAGTCGGTTTACTGACTTTATTGCACCCACTCTTTGAGTGGCAGCACTTGCTCATCAATAAACGCTTCCAATATAAAACGGTCTGCGCCACCGAGATTGGGGTTGATATGCTTATACAAAAGAAAAGTAATCATTTGGA